>JBBPZH010000034.1:0-8729 GCA_038198965.1 Propionibacteriales bacterium | reverse complement strand
CTAGCTGGCTGTAGGTCGTGTCAACAGTCGCGGGGCGCAGGTCGGATGGCTCCGGGGTCCGTGACGGCTCGGAGTGCTTGGCTCGCGATCGAGTTCGGCTGGGGTCGTGGCGAGGTTGCCGGGCGCTCACGCTGATGTATGCGACCTCGCCTCAAGTGGGCGGGTCATCTGGCGTCGTTCGAGCTGCACGTAGGGCGAAGGGCCGGGCGCCAAGCTAGATGCGGTGTAACCCTTGCGGGTCCGCCATAGCGGAATCGGCGTCTGGTCCGGCGCTTCGTCACGACCTAGCCTGCACCCGATCGCGGGGACTGTGAAGGGGTCGGTCTGTCAGGCCTCCTGCCCGGTCGGCTGCGTCCAGCAGGTCGGGTCGTAGCAGGACTGGTCGCGGACCATGGCGTAAGCGATGCGGTTGGCCCGGTTGGCCAACGCGCACGCGATGACGCCGCCCTTCTTACCGCGGGCTCTCAGACCGGCTGCGTAGGTCTTCGCGGCCGGTTCGTTGAGCCACAGCCCCATCCCGAGGTCGATCAGTGCGCGGCGCAGCGCCACGTTGCCCTCACGGCTGATGGCACCGTCGCGACGTTTCCCGGCCGACTCGTACTGCATCGGGGACAGTCCTGATGCCCGGTAGACCTGCCGTGGTCCGGGCCACCGGTCCGGATCGCCGACCGCGGCCCCGTAGCCGCTGGCACGGACCACCGCCCAGCCCGGGACACTGGTCAGCACCGCGAACGGGCTGGCGGGCAAGACCGCAGCGAGCTGCTCCTCGACCGCGGCGACTTGCCCGTCGAGGACCTCGAGCAGGGCCGCCAGGTCCTCGACCAGCATCTCGCGGGCTACCGCGGCGTCGCGGGTCGGCAACGCGTCGCGGGCTGCGGCCACCAGCCGTGCAGCGACCGGACGTCGCACCACCAAACCCCGGGTGGCGGCGAACCGGATGAACCGCGACTCGCCCAGTACGACGAGCCGGGCCGGGTCGGCGAAGTGCTCTACGACCAGCCGCCCGACCTTGGTGCCCAGCACGTCAGGCAGCGCCAGCGTCAACCCCGGGAATGCGCGGTCCAGTTGTCCCAGCAGCTGGTTCTTGGTCGCGCTGCGCGCCTCGACGCGACGAGTCCGGTGCGCGACCCGGGCAGCCAGCTCACCGATCACCAACGCCCGGTCGGTGACCACGCTCCCGGCGCCGGTCAGCACCAGCTCCGTGATCGCCTCCAGGTCGATCGCGTCGGTCTTGACCCGCCGGCGACCCTGGACCCGACGCTGTTCGGTGACATGGGCCGGGTTCAGCTCCCGCAGCTCCCAGCCCCCGGCCACGAGGACGGCACCATCAACGGCTGGTGATAGTGACCGGCAGCCTCGATCCCGACTCTGACCGCCGCCGTCGACGGCACGACCTCCTGGATCCGCGCCAGCGTCGCAGCAAGACCCGGCCGGGTCATCGCGAAATCGACAGGACCCAACAACCGGTGCCGCTGTTCATCGGTGACCGACAACGCGACCGTGTTCTTCCCGACATCGACAGCCACCACGACCATCGACGATGCGCAATCATGAACAGACACAACCCACCTCCCGGGAGTCGCCAGAAGAACCGGCGCGGCTACGCCAGTTCCTCGAAGGAATCGGACAGATCCCTTCTGGCACCTTCGGAGGTGTCTTGTGAAGGACCCCCGACCTATATCAGCGGAGCGCGGCGATGCTGACCGGGTGGAGGTCACGCTCCTGGAGATCGAGCCACGTATCGCAGAGCGGGCACGTATCGCTGCGGCCACCGCCGGCTTGGACAACGTTTCGGTGCACGTCGTCGACGCCGGACGCACCGATTCCTACGTCGGCCTCGTGCCGGCCGACCTCGTGCTTCTTGTCGGCATCTTCGGCAACATCAGCGACGAGGACCTCCACTGCACCGTCGATATGAGTCCCTCGTTGTGCTCGCCCGGTGCCACCCTCCTCTGGTCGCGCGGGCGCGACCCCGACATGCGCGGCGACAAGAACGACCTGGTACGGCAGTGGTTCGCTGAGGCAGGATTCCTGGAGCTCGACTACGTCACCTCTGAGTCCGGCAGTCGCCCCGCCGTCGGGGCGTTGCGGTACGACGGCCCACCGCATCCGCTGGCCACTGGGCGGACGATGTTCACCTTCACCCGCTGACACGGTCTACCGATCGGAACTCGGTCGACTGCCCCAGGCCCCGGCATCTACCCTCGACGTTACGATGCGGAACTTCCCCCCGGTGGTCAGCGTTTTCCACACGCTCCGGGGAGAAACCCCCACTTCCGCCCCGGACATACGATCGCCGTCGCGGTTCCTGCGGTGGCAGATGTGGCAGCAGGCACCAGTGATCGCCACGGCCACCCTGGTAGGCATCCTGTGGCAGCTGCCGTTGACGGTCGGGCCGTGGCTCGTCGGCCGTGCTGTCGATCAAGGCATGCTCGCCAGGTCGGTCGGGGGCACGCTGCAGTGGGCCGGACTGCTGCTGCTCGTGACGATCATCGGCGCGGTCTTCGGTATCGCGATGCACACGCTGGTGGTGCGCAGTTGGTTGATAGCGCTTTACGGCACGACCTTGCTGGTCACCCGCAAGGCCGTGCAACTGGGGCACGTGCTCCCTCGGCGTAGCCCTACGGGAGAGGTGCTCAGTGTGGCATCAAGCGACTCCGACGAGTTCGGGGCCCTGACAGAGATCACTGCACGCGGCTTGTCGCAACTCGTGGCCTATCTGACTGTCGCGGCGATCGTGTTGTTGACGTCACCGACCCTGGGCCTGATGGTCCTGGCAGCGGCACCGGTGCTGGTAGGCGCGGCCCTGCCGATGTTGCGCCCGCTGCACAGTCGCCAGCAGGCAGAGCGGACCCGAAACTCGACGCTGACGTCGATGGCCACTGACATCGTCGCCGGTCTGCGTATCTTGCGTGGGATCGGCGGTGAGAGCACCTTCGGGCGCAACTACGCCTCCCAGTCGCAGTTCACCCGTCAGGCCGGGGTGGCCGCCGGAGTCTGGCAGGCCGCGATCGAGGCAGTGGGAGTGCTGATGTCGGGCTGCTTCCTGGTGGTCCTTATGTACGCCGGCACCCGCGCCGTCGACTCCGGACAGCTGACGGTCGGTGAGCTCGTGAGCTTCCTCGGCTACGGGCTCTTCATGGTTGGCCCGATCCGGACGTTCTTCGAGTTCGCGCAGAAGCTCACCCGCGCACTCGTGTCCGCCAAGAAGGCGGTGGCGGTGCTCGAGCTGACCCCTCCGTGGCGTGAGCCGGCTCCTCCTGTTCCGCTGCCTGACCGCGGTGACCTGGTTGACGAGTCCACCGGCTTCGTCGCACGGATGGGTTTGCTCACCGTCGTCGTCAGCTCAGTACCGGAATCATCCGCAGAGCTCGCCGACCGACTCGGACGGTGGTTCACAGTCGCAGAAGAACCGCCGCCACTGCTGGAGTCGACCGGTCGCCGCTGGGGGCGTCAGGCCAGGACCGAACGGCGGGAGCAGCGGCTGCTGATGGCCGTTCGGGATGCCGCTCGAGCGGCCGAGCCGTGGGGCGTCAGCTACGGCGGCGTCGACCTCGGCCGGGTGCCCCTAGACGAGCTACGCCGGGTCATCCTGGTGAGCGACACGAACAGCCGGCTCTTCGCCGGCACGTTGCAAGAAGCCGTGGACCCCCACAACGCGTTGACGCGTGAGCAGGCCGAGGAAGCGCTGCGTACGGCGGCCGCCGAAGATGTCTACGACGCGCTCCCCGGCGGGTGGGCAGGTGAGCTCGACGAGCGGGGGCGCGGCCTGTCGGGTGGCCAGCGCCAGCGCGTCGTGCTGGCCCGGGCCGTATCGGCCGATCCCAGGGTCCTGGTGCTGGTCGAGCCGACCTCCGCTGTCGACGCGCACACCGAAGCCCGCATCGCCGAGCGTCTCGCGGCACACCGACAGGGCAAGACCACGGTCGTGACTACGGTCTCCCCACTTTGGCTCCACCACGCCGACCACGTCGTGCTCCTCTCTGGCGGCCGCGTCGTGGCCGAAGGCAGACACGAGGAACTGTTGACGGGCGAGCCCGAGTACCGCGACGTCGTCCTTCGCACGATGGAGGTCGCTCATGTCTGACCTCCTGTCGACATCAGCGGCCACGTGGCGGGACAGCGCCCGTGACCAGCCGGTCCTGCCGATCGAGCTCACGGCGAACCAGAACGGCGCCTCGGTACGCGCACGCATCAAGGGTCTGCGGGACCGCCACCGCCTGCGCCGGGAACGCGCTGAGCGGGTCTACGCGGACTCCCGCAACCCGGCGCGTGGATGGCCGGTGGCGGATGAACGAGCCGTCGTGCGCTTCATCGCCGGAAAAATACGAGAGCGGCGGTGGTCCTTCACCGCTCTCGTACTGCTCAACGCCCTCGCAGCCGCCGCCGCCCTCGCCATACCGGCACTGCTCGGACAGCTCATCGACCGCGTGACTGCCCCTGGCCCCGCCACGGGTCTCGGCTCCTTGGCGCTGCTCATCGTGGCCGTCGTCGTGGCACAGGCGGTGTTCACGTTCGCCGGCCAACTGACCTCCACGCTGTTCGGTCAGAACCTGTTGGCCTCGATGCGCGAGTATGTCGTCGAGACGATCCTGCGGCTGCCACTGAGTCGCGTCGAGGGGGCCAGCACCGGCGACCTCGTCACTCGGGTCACGCGTGACGTCGGCACGATGAGCCGGGCGGTCCAGACCGGCCTACCGATGGCCGTCATCGCCTTGCTCACCGTCGTGCTGTCGGTGGGGGCGATGTTGCTGAACTCCGTCCTCCTGTCGTTGCCCTCGCTGCTCGTGATCGCGGGTTCGGTGGTGCAGGTCCGGCGATACCTTCGCCGAGCCTCGATCTGCTACATCGCCGAGGGGGCGTCGTACTCGCGGATCAACACGACGCTCACCGAGACGGTCGAAGGCGCGCGTACCGTCGAGGCACTCGGACTGGCGGGGCGTCGAGTGGTCGCCGAGCAAGACGACGTCGCGGTCTCAGCGCAAGCCGAGCGCTACGGCGTGACGCTGCGCAACCTGTTGTTCGCCGTGATCGACGTCGCCTTCAATGTGCCGACGGTCATCACCGTCGTCGTAGGTGCATGGGGCTACTGGAACGGCTACCTGACGCTGGGACAGATCACTGCCGCGGTGCTCTACGTCGAGTCGCTCTCGGGGCCGCTCGACCGGCTCGTCGCCCAGGTCGACCGGCTGCAGGTCGGCGCAGCGTCCACCGCTCGGCTGCTCGGTATCGCCACGGTGCCTGCGGATCGGGAGCCTGGCACCGCGGTGCCGACCGGCCCGGAGCTCGTCGCAGAAGGCCTCCGCTTCGCCTATCGTCCCGACCACGACGTGCTCCATGGCGTTGACTTTCGGCCACGGGTCGGCGAGCGGATCGCGATTGTTGGTCCGAGCGGTTCGGGGAAGTCGACGCTCGGCCGGCTGCTCGCGGGGATCAACGGGCCGCGCACCGGCTCGGTCCGGATCGGAGGGGTGGAGCTGCTGGAGCTGCCGTTGGAGCAGCTACGTGAGGAGGTCGCGCTGGTGACCCAGGAACACCATGTGTTCGTCGGCTCCGTGCGCGACAACATCGTGCTCGGTCGCGAGACTGCGAACGACGATGCGGTGTGGGCGGCGCTGGACGCGGTCGGCTCCGCGGACTGGGTCCGACGGCTGCCCGATCAGCTCGACACACGCGTCGGGTCGGGCAACCTGGCGCTGACGCCCGCGCAGGCTCAGCAGGTGGCGATGGCGCGGCTGGTGATCGCTGACCCGCACACCTTGGTCCTCGATGAGGCGACGTCCCTGATCGACCCCCGGACCGCACGCACACTCGAAGGCTCGGTGCACGCGCTCTTGGTGGGCCGCACGGTCATCGCCATCGCGCACCGACTGCACACCGCCCACGACGCCGATCGGGTAGTCGTGGTTATCGACGGTCGGATCGTGGAGCTTGGTAGCCACGACGAACTGGTTGCCCAGGACGGCGAGTACGCGGGGCTTTGGCGGGCGTGGACTAGCTGAGGTCCGTATACCTGGTTATCGGCCCGGGGGATCTGGCGGCGACCTCGACCGCCGCATCGGCCGATGACGCTTGCTACTGCGCAGACCTCGTCATGCCAAGGATCTCGGCGGCGGCTGTGAGCAAGAAGCGTGGATGAGGTCGGCGAGCAGCTTCTCCGGCCTACCCGGCGGGTGGATTAGGTCGACGACCAGTGCTCGCTTCCGGCTGGGCGGTGTGCCTCTGGGCAGGGTTGGTGGCCTGCTTCGGTAGCGGTGCCCGGTGGGTGTGGTGATCTGGATTTGGTCGCCGGCTCCACTCCCGCTGGGTCGGGCTTGCCAACCGGGTGCCTGTTTGGCGTAGTTGCAGGCTTCACACAGCCCCTGCCCGTTGGCTTCTGAGGTTTCGCCGCCGTCGTCGACGGCGGTGACGTGGTCTTTGTGCTTGATGGGAGCCCCGCACCAAGGTGTGCGGCAGATCTGGTCCCAGACGATGAGGACCTTGGCCAGGCCGTCGTCGAAGTGCCGGCGGCGCGACTCCATCGCCACCAGGGCACTGGTGCTAGGGCTGGTGAACAGGCGACGCAGCCACAGATCGGCCTTCTCGGAGCCTGTCTTGGCGATCCTTCTGGCCAGCTCCGCGGGCACCGGGCCGAAGCCCTCGAGGTGCGCCGGCTCGTTCGCAGCCGCACCATGATTCATCAGTGCCTGATCGGTCATCACGAGGCGAACCTCGACCGGCACGGCATCCGCGGTGGCCCGGCCGGTCACCCGCTCCACCAACGTGTCGGCCATCATCTGCCCGCGGCTGCGTCCGTCGCCGGCGGACCGCCCTGAGTCGGCGTGCTGGGTCAGCGACGTCAGAACCGACACACCCTCAGCAACAGGCAACAGTGCACTCAGCACCGACATCGCATCGGCAGCGGGCCGCAGGGTGACCCGCCGCTCGCTCTCGGCTTTGCTGATGCGGCCGACGTAACCGTGCGGATCAAGCCGGTAGGCCAGCTTTTTGGTCTCCGCCTCGACCTCCCGGTCACCCAGGGATTCCAACCGCGGAGCCAGTTCCGCATCGACCTGGGCCCGGTGTTCGGCTGCAAGCCATCCGGTCTCTCGGGCGACGATCTGTGCCCGCCACTCGGTGATGCGGCCCTGCTGCAGCGCTGTAAACGTGTGCGGCAGCTCGCTGGTCAGAATGCTGGCCCAGCCGACGTACTTGCGGGCGCGGGCCGGCGACTCACGCTTGGCCAGGGCGACTTGGGACGCAATTCCTTTGCCGCGCTCCTCGGCCCGGACGCCGGCGCCAGCCTGCACCGACCGCTGCGACACCACCAATGTGGTCGTCACCCTCGCTTGCGCAGCTGCCGCAGCCGCCTTGAGCTCCTCCAACAGCCGAATCTGATCAACCCGCTCCACATCCGCCACGGTGCCGTCCAGCCGAGACAGCGCGCCAACGAACTGACGGAGTTCCTCCGTTGACAAGGGATCCGGTATGTCAAACATGTGTTCGATTCTACGGGGGTGGGCCGACACTTTCGGGCTCGGCGGCGGATTGGGGACTACGGATACAACGAATTAACGGCGGCGTCCGTGCCCGCGCCGCCCAGCCGGATCGGCGCCCCGGGCTCAGCAGCAGTCAAGGCCGAGAACGCGCGAGACAGCCTGCAGGAACTCGGGGATGGCAAGGGAAGGAGACGCTGACGCCGCCCTCGCACTTACTCGTTGCCGCGCGCAGCGCGTTTGTTGATCTCGGTTTTGACCGTCTCGTGCAGCTCGTCCGACGTGAAGCCGAGGTTGCGCAGGGTCTGCGCGGCCGGGCTCTTAGTGCGAATCAAACCCAGCAGCGTGTGTTCTGTGCCGACCCAGTCGTGGCCGAGGTCGTCCGACGCGGCCAGTGCCTGCTCGATGGCCTCTTGACTCTCCGGCACGAATGCGATGTGACCCCGCGGCGCCTTCTTCCCGGCCGGCGGCATCGCTTCCTCGAACGCGTCGCGGATGCGTTGCTCCGACTCGGTTTTCGCCATCAGTAGTTCGTACGCCAGGCCACGCGGTTCGCCGAGCAGGCCGAGCAGGATGTGCTCGGTGCCGATGAAGTCGTGCTTGTGCGCTCGGGCGGCCTCCTGCGCCAGGACAATGCTGTGCCGGTTCAGGTCGGTGAACCGCTCGAACGGGGCGGCCGCGTGTCGCTGCTGGGCGGCCTGTTTGGATACCCCGATGGCATCGCCGATCTCACTCCACGACGCGCCGGCATGCCTGGCCTCGCCGACGTAGTGGCCGACGAGCTGGTCCCCGAGGTCGGACAGGGTCTTGGCACGTAATTGCGCCTCGCTGATGCGGGCCAGATCGTTGGAGTCGGAAAGCTCCTCGTCGAGACGGGCGATAAGGTCAGCGAGGCTTATGTTCAGCGGACTCATACGTCAATCGTAAATTGACGCCTCTTTCGTCGTCAAGCTGTAGTTGACGAGCGTCTTAGCAGATTTGCCACCGGCAGACACGTCGGCGGCGCACACGCTTGAATCAGCTGGCCACCACGGCCAACTGCGGATGAGTCGGAAAGGAGGCGCTTAATGAGTGAAGCGTTCTACTCGCACGCGAGGCTGTACGACCTAATGTTCCCGGGCGGCGGGCCCGCAGTCGACTTCTACCGGGCCGACGCTAATCGGCAAGGCGGGTGCGTATTGGAACTCGGGTGCGGCACCGGGCACAAGCTGATCCCCATCGCGTCCGACGGGCATCCGTGCGTCGGCCTGGACT
>JBBPZH010000033.1:0-32458 GCA_038198965.1 Propionibacteriales bacterium | reverse complement strand
GTCCGCGCTCTTTCCGTTGCCTGCAGTGGCCGATCCGCAGCCTCCGCAGGCGCCGGATTCGTCGGGTGCACGTCGACGCGCACTCTCCGCAGACGACATCCTCGACGGCCTCAATCCATCCCAACGGGCTGCCGTCACCTCCGAGGCCAAAGCGCTGCTCGTTGTGGCGGGCGCGGGGTCCGGCAAGACCCGGGTGCTGACCCGGCGTATTGCCTGGCTCGTCAGTCAGCGAGGCGTGCATCCGGGCTCGGTGCTCGCGATCACCTTCACCAACAAGGCGGCCGGTGAGATGCGTGAGCGGGTCGAAGAGCTGGTGGGCGGCCGCGCCAAGCTCATGTGGGTCTCAACGTTCCACTCGTCATGCGTACGCATCTTGCGCTCAGAGGTGGGGCGGTTGGGTTACGGGTCGAACTTCTCGATCTACGACGATGCCGACTCCCGCCGGTTGATGAGCTTGGTCTGCCGCGACCTGGATTTGGACCCGAAGCGCTACAACCCCAGGGCAGTGCTCAACTGGGTCAGCAACTGCAAGAACGAGCTCCTCGACCCACAGGCTGCCGCTGGCCGAGCCGAAAACTCGCTCGAACGCGCATTCGCCGAGTGCTACACCGCTTACCAGGACCGGTTGCGAGCTGCGAACGCTCTCGACTTCGACGACTTGATCTCGACGACCGTGCATTTGTTGCGGGCGTTCCCGGAGGTTCGCGAAACCTACCGTCGGCGGTTTCGTCACGTGCTCGTCGATGAGTATCAAGACACCAACTCCGCGCAGTACGCCTTGGTGCGCGAGCTGTGCGGCGGCACAGCTCGCCGGCGTACCGCCGACGGAG
Organism: Propionibacteriales bacterium; assembly: GCA_038198965.1. Taxonomy (GTDB): domain Bacteria; phylum Actinomycetota; class Actinomycetes; order Propionibacteriales; family Nocardioidaceae; genus JAUJOE01. Next base: position 31,628 of record JBBPZH010000033.1, on the reverse strand, counting down.
ACCTCGTCGGCTCGGCTTCGCCCGCCTCAACCGGCGCTGACGCGCCCGTCGCGGACCCCGCCGAACTGCTGGTGGTGGGTGACGCCGACCAGTCGATCTACGCCTTCCGTGGCGCCAACATCCGCAACATCTTGCAGTTCGAAGAGGACTTCCCGGCTGCGACGACGATTCTGCTGGAGCAGAACTACCGCTCGACCCAAAACATCCTCACTGCCGCCAACGCAGTCATCTCCCGTAATCCAGGCCGCAAGCCGAAGACCCTGTGGTCTGATGCCGGCGACGGTGAGCTCATCACCGGGTACGTCGGTGACAACGAGCACGACGAGGCCCAGTTCGTCGCCGAGGAGATCGACCGGCTGACCGACGAGTCGCTGGCCAAGCCCTGTGACGTCGCAGTGTTCTATCGCACCAACGCCCAAAGCCGCGTGTTCGAGGAAGTGTTCATCCGGGTGGGCTTGCCCTACAAGGTCGTCGGAGGCGTGCGCTTCTACGAGCGGCGCGAGATCCGCGACGCACTCGCCTATCTGCGAGTGCTCGCCAACCCCGACGACACCGTTTCGCTACGCCGCATCCTCAACGTGCCGAAACGAGGGATCGGTGACCGGGCGGAGACCTGTGTCGACACGCTGGCCCAGCGCACCGGGATTTCGTTCTGGGAGGCGCTGCGCAAGGCAGCTGACGCGCCAGGCATCGCGACCCGGTCCCTCAAGTCGGTCGAGTCGTTCGTGGCGACCATCGAGTCATTGCAGGAGCTCGTCGCGGCCGGCGCCGCACCTGACGAAGTCGTCGAGGCGGTGCTGAGCCGCTCTTGCTACCTTTCCGAGCTCGAGGCGTCGAGCGACCCGCAGGACGAAACCCGGGTGGAGAACCTCGGTGAGCTCATGGCGGTGGCCCGCGAGTTCTCCGACGAGCGCGACGACGCCACCCTTGGGGAGTTCCTCGAGCGGGTGGCCCTCGTCGCCGATTCCGATCAGATACCGGACCAGGACGAGGCCGGCGGTGTCGTCACGCTGATGACCCTCCACACCGCCAAGGGCCTGGAGTTTCCCGTTGTGTTCCTCACCGGGCTCGAAGACGGCGTGTTCCCGCACGCCCGTTCCCTCGGTGACCAGCCGGAGCTCGAAGAGGAGCGCCGGCTTGCCTACGTCGGCCTCACCCGCGCCCGACACCGCCTCTACGTCTCCAGAGCCGAGGTCCGCTCCGCGTGGGGCGCGCCACAGCACAATCCGGCCTCGCGGTTCCTCGACGAACTGCCCGCCGAGCTGGTGGACTGGCGCCGCACCGAGGCAGCGACCACGACGTGGGGAGGCTCGTCGGCAACCAGCCGCTATCTCAACGCCGGCGGCTTTGCGCCCCCCGCACCAGCAGCCGGCGTACGCCGCCGCAACGCATCGCTCCCGGCGGCCAAGCCCACCGCTGGCAGCCGCCCAGTTCCTTCGTTGGCGCCAGCCGACCGGGTGGTGCACGACACCTTCGGCATGGGCACGGTCGTCAGCGTCGAAGGACAGGCTGACAAGGCGGTCGCGTCGATCGACTTCGGTTCGGCAGGCGTCAAACGGCTGCTGCTGCGTTACTCACCGGTCGAGAAGCTCTGAGCTACCAGCTCGAGGGGCAATCGCAGGTACGTCGGCTGCCCAGGCCTCAGCCAGCCAGGTCCGGCCGCGCGGCGTCAAAGGCAGCCGAAAGGTCCGCTATCAGGTCGGCGGAGTCTTCGAGGCCGATCGACAAGCGCAGCAACGACGCCGACGGTTTTGCGTCGCCGCACACCGGTCGGTGTGTCAGGGCGGCGGGATGCTGGATCAGCGAGTCCACGCCACCGAGGGAAACCGCGTGGACAAAGAGCCGGCAGCTCCGCGCGACCTCGGCGGCGGCGGCGTACCCACCCGCCAAGGAGATCGCAATGACCGCTCCGGGGCCGGTTTGCTGGCGGCCGACAAGCGCCAGCGGGTCGCCTTCAGGCAAGCCGGGATAGTAGACCCGTTCCACGACAGGTGAGGTCGTAAGCCACTCCGCCACCTTCTCCGCGCCAGCCTGCTGCGCCCGCACGCGAGTGCTCAGCGTCTGAAGTCCCCGGTGCAGTTCGTACGCCGCTCGCGGATACAGCAGCGCACCGGTGATCGCCCGCACCCGACGTAGCCGCTGCGCCCAATCGTTCCCGGCAGCTACCACGCCTCCCATGACGTCTCCGTGGCCGCCGAGGTACTTGCTTGCCGAGTGCAGCACGAGTGTCGCTTTGTGCTCGAGCGGCCGCTGCAGGACCGGTGTGGCGAACGTGTTGTCGACGAGGACCGGTACATCGCCGACCCGGTCGGCGAGGGCAGCCAGGTCGACGAGATCCAGCGTGGGATTGGCCGGCGTTTCCACCACGACCAGACCGGTGTCTGAGCGCACGAACTGTGCAGCCGTCTCAGGGGTGGTGGCCCACGACACCTGCGTGCCGAGCAGCCCGCCCGCGAGCAGGTGGTCGGAGCCGCCGTACAGCGGCCGGATCGCCACGACGTGCGGCTTGCCGGCTGCCACGGTCGCCAACAAGCACGCCGTGACCGCCGCCATGCCGCTGGCAAAGGCGACTGCCGCATCGGCATGCTCGAGCTCGGCGAGCGCTACCTCGAAGCGGGCCACGGTGGGGTTCCAGAGGCGCTGGTAGACGCAGCTTTCTCCCTCGGTGTGGGTGCCTCCGCTGGCCAGGTGTTCGTACGCCGCTCCTCCCCGCTCGACGTCGTCCACCGGGTAGGTCGTCGACAAGTCGATGGGCGGCACATGCACGCCGAGAGCCGTCAGGTCGTCGCGGCCGGCGTGCACGGCTCGGGTGTCGAAGCTCCGGTCTGTCATCGCGTCTCCTGACTTGGTGTACTGACGACGGCTCGTGCGTCTGATCGTGGCGAAGGATTTCGAGCTGCCGCAACCGTTACGAATCCTGTTCGGCCAAGTCAGCCTTTGAGCGGTGCGGATTCGATCCGCAGGGCTAGAGTCTCGAGATGGCAACAGGCACGCGCCGCCTCGTCCCCGGGCCTGCACCACGCTCGCGGCCGGTCCTGGACGACATCGACAGGCAGCTGCTCAGCCTGCTCAGCCGCGACGCATTGATGCCCAACAACGCCCTCGCAGCGGCCGTGGGCATCGCTGCGTCCACCTGTCTGGTACGGGTGCGAGCCCTGCGTTCGCGCGGCATCATCCGCGGCGTGCATGTCGATATCGACCTCGAGCTGCTCGGTTTTCCTCTCCAGGCCCTGGTGGCGGTGCGATTGAGCACACACTCGCGCGACCAGATCGAGTCGTTCCAGACGTACGTGCAGACGTTGGGCAAGGTGCTCGGCACGTTCCACGTCAGCGGGACCAACGACTACCTGTTGCACGTCGCCGCCGAGTCCGCGCACGCGCTGCGCGACTTTGTCGTCGACAGTCTCGCCACCCGCCCCGGCGTCGCTCACGCCGAGACGAGCCTGATCTTCGACTACCAGCGCAACGCGACACCGCTCCCCTAGCGCTTGCGCTCGCTGACCCGGAGCGCCAACAAGGGAGTCACCAGACGACAGCGACAACGACGTTGGCGAGGGTCAGCGCCAAAACCATGAAGAACGGGCCGTTCGGCACCGACTCCTTGCGCCGGTTGACCCAGCACAACACCGCGATGACCAGCGCGACAGCGAGCTTCACCGCGATCTTGGGCTGGTCCACGTGATCACCGGCGCTCTCGATGACCCCAACCAGCAGCACGCCGCTCACCACTTGGGTCAATGCGCCGTGCAACATCGCGCTGTTGACGACCTTGACGTCGTCTCGGACCTGCACGGACGCGCCGCCGAAGAGCGCGCCGAAGCCGACGAAGTGGACGATCAGCAGCAGGTCCCGCAGCAGGTCCACTAGGCCTCCTGAACCAGGTCGGCGTACTGCGGATGCTGGTCGACGAAGTGCCTGACGAACGAGCACAGCGGCCGCACATGGAGGCCGCGGCGCCGCATGTCGTCGAGCGCCTCCTGCACCAGGACGCCTCCCAAGCCACGGCCGCCGTACTCCGGATCGATCTCGGTATGCGGAATCGTCATGGTCGCGCCGTCGAGGTCGTAGTCGAGCAGACCCACCCGCCGGCCGTCGAGCAAGATCTCATAACGAGACCTGTCCGGTACGTCGTGCACGGTTGCCGCGTCAGCCATGTGCCCATTGTGTCCGGACAGGCTCCACCCGTGGCGCTGACCCGCCCACTGCCCAGAATCCGACCGCACGCGGCGGGAAGACCCTGCTCGGCTCCTGAGCGTTAATCGTTCGCGGAATGCCACCACCAGTACCTACCGTTGAAGGCGCCATGCGCTCCCTTCCTCTGCCCGACCCGGGCGTACCAGACGTGCGCTCACCCGGGCGCTACCTCTGGTGGGTGGCGCGCGGGCAGCTGCCGACAGTCATCGGTGGCGTCCTGTTCGGCATCGTGTGGATGGTCGCGCAGTCGGTGATGCCGGCGGTAATCGGGCTCGCCATCGATCAAGGGGTGACTGCTCAGAACGCGCGGCGCCTGTGGGTGTGGGCGCTCGTGCTCCTCGGCATCGGAGTCGTGCAGGCGGCTGCCGGGATCGCGCGGCACCGCTTCGCGGTCGCCAACTGGCTGACCGCTGCCTACCGGACCGTGCAGGTCGTGACCCGGCACGCCGTTCGGTTGGGCGCCACCTTGCCCCGCCAGGTGTCGACCGGCGAGGTGGTGTCGATCGGTTCGACCGACCTCAACCACGTCGGAAACGCCATCGAGGTGATGGGCCGCGGCGCCGGCGCGTTCGTGTCGTTCGTGGTCGTCGCCACCATCTTGCTCACCTCGTCGGTGACGCTGGGGCTCGTGGTCCTCCTCGGCGTTCCGGGGTTGCTGCTGCTGCTCGGGCCGCTACTGAAACCGCTGCAGAAGCGCAACCTCGCGCAGCGCGAGATGATGGGTGAGCTCAACGCGCTGGCATCCGACATCGTGGGCGGGCTTCGGGTGCTGCGAGGTATCGGCGGCGAAGAGGTCTTCCACCGGCGCTACGTCAGCGAGTCCCAGCGGGTGCGGTCAGCCGGCGTTCAGGTGGCACGCATGCAGTCGCTGCTCGATGCGCTGCAGGTGTTCCTTCCGGGGGTCTTCGTCGTGGTCGTGGTGTGGCTCGGCGCCCGTTTCGCCGTGCAGGGGACCATTTCGCCGGGTGAGCTCGTCGCCTTCTACGGCTACTCGGCCTTTCTGATGATCCCACTACGGACCGGCACCGAGGTCGCCAACAAGCTGATCCGCGGGCTGGTAGCCGCTCGACGCGTGTGCCGGGTGCTGTCTGTCGAACCCGAGGTGCAAGACGTGGGCGTGCGTCAGCAGGCCTCCACCCGGGCTGAGCTTGTCGACGTGCAGTCTGGCCTGCGGGTGCAACCTGGGCGGATGACTGCTGTGGTGAGTGACCTGCCCGACGAAACGGCGGCACTGGCCGACCGCTTGGGCCGGTTCGCAGACGGGCCGGCGCTGCTGGACGGCGTACCGCTGTCGGACCTGGAGCGGGAGTTCGTACGCCGGGCGATCGTGGTCAGCGACTCCGGTGCGACGCTGTTCAGTGGCCGGTTGCGTGACGAGCTCGACGTACGCGGCACGGCGACCGATGACGACCTCATGACCGCCATCGCTACCGCGTCGGCTGACGACGTCTTGGAGACACTGGATGCCGGCTTGGACGCCACTGTGGAGGAGCGCGGCAGGTCGTTCTCGGGTGGGCAGCGGCAACGTCTGGTCCTGGCGCGGGTGCTGGCGGCCGACCCCGACATCTTGGTCTTGGTCGAGCCGACGTCCGCGGTGGACGCGCACACCGAGGCGCGGATCGCCGGGCGGTTGCGTGAGCACCGCAGCGGCCGCACCACCGTGGTCACCACCGCCAGCCCGCTGCTGCTGGAGCACGCCGACGACGTCGCGCTGGTCGAGGCCGGACGGGTCGTACGCACGGGATCGCACCGGGAGCTCCTTGACGACCCCCGCTACCGGCGGATCATCGTACGGGGTGACGACGAATGAGAGAGCTGCTGCCGGTCGCCGACAGCCGGGCGGTCCGCCGCTACGGCGCCGCGATGGCCCGCCGGCATCCCCGCGAGCTCGGCATCACCGTCACCCTGCACGTGCTCGCCGCCGTCGCCGGTCTGGCCGCGCCGCGGCTGATCGGTGACCTGGTGGGCGCTGTGGCCAAGGGCACAACGGTGTCGACCGTCGACAAGACGGTCCTCGCCATCGCTGCGTTCTTGCTGGCGCAGACGGTCCTCACCCGCTACGCGCGCTATCTCTCCTCGGCACTGGGCGAAAAGGTACTGGCGGAGCTGCGGGAGGACTTCGTCGAGCAGGCCCTGGCCCTGCCGGTCGGTGTCGTCGAGCGGGCCGGCACCGGTGACCTGCTGACCCGGACGTCGCGTGACGTCGAGCAGCTCGGATGGTCGGTCCGATTCGCCCTTCCGGAAACCATCATCGCGGTGGTCACGACTGTCTTCACCGTCGGTGCCTGCCTACTGGTGGGAGCGTGGGTCCTCGTGCCGCTCCTGCTCGGAGTGCCGCTCTTGTACGCCGTCACCACCTGGTACCTGCACCGAGCGAAGAACGGCTATCTGCGGGAGTCGGCGTCGTACGGCGCCATCAACGCGACGCTCGCCGAGACAGCCGAGGGTGCCCGGACCGTCGAGGCGCTCGGGCTGGAGCAGCGCCGGATCGACGCGATGGACGCCGATATCGCCGAGTCCTTCGCCGCCGAGCGCTACACGCTCTATCTGCGCACTATGTGGTTTCCCGCCGTTGAGGTCGGCTACCTGATCCCGACCGTGGCATGTCTGCTGGTCGGCGGCTGGCTCCACATCGCCGGGCACGCCAGTCTGGCTGATGTGACGGCGGCGACGCTGTATGTGCAGGCGCTCATCGATCCGGTCGACCGGCTCATCTCGTGGCTCGACGAGCTGCAGATGGGCGGAGCGTCGCTCGCTCGGCTCCTCGGCGTGGCGGTGGTGCCGGACGACCGGGAGCCCAGCGGGCGTGAGCCCGAGGGAGAGCGCATCGACGCCGCGGGTGTGCGGTTCGCGTACTACGGCGACCGTGACGTGCTGCACGGCGTCGACCTGCACGTCGACCCGGGCGAACGGGTCGCCATGGTCGGTCCTTCGGGCGCCGGCAAGTCGACACTCGGACGCCTGCTCGCCGGCATCCACCCGCCCCGGCGAGGAGCGGTGACGGTCGGCGGCGTTGGCATGACCGAGCTGCCGCTCGACGACCTGCGAGGTCATGTCGCCTTGGTGACGCAGGAACATCACGTGTTCGTCGGGACGGTACGAGAGAACCTTGCGCTCGCGATCGACGACATCGCATCCGACCAGCGGCTGCACGCGGCCCTGCGAGCCGTCGACGCCTTGGACTGGGTGCTCGCGCTTCCGGACGGTCTCGACACACGCATCGGCTCCGGGGGGCTTGGCCTTACCCCGGCCCAGGCGCAGCAGATCGCCTTGGCCCGGTTGGTCTTGGCCGACCCACACACGCTCGTACTCGACGAAGCGACGTCGCTGATCGACCCACGCTCGGCACGCCATCTGGAACGGTCGCTGGCGGCTGTGCTCGAAGGACGGACGGTGATCGCCATCGCACACCGGCTCTTCACCGCACACGACGCCGACCGGGTGGCAGTCGTCGAAGACGGGCGGATCTCCGAGATTGGTTCGCACTCCGACCTGATCGCCGAAGACGGCTCGTACGCCGCGCTGTGGCAGTCGTGGCATGGTGAACCAGAAGGAGCGTCGGTGTGACCGAGCGAAAGCGCCCTGACTGGGCAGGTGACGAGCGAAGCCAGCTCAACCAGATCATGGACTACCAGCGAGCATCAACGAGCCCCGTCTAGCTCTCTAGAGGCCGCCCGCTCATCACTGGGTTCCGGGCTGCGGCTTGAATCGGCGAACCTCCTGGGGCCAGCCGCACGCTTCCGCGATTTTGCCGGCCCACATCTTGGCGGCATCCTCGTCGGCCACGTCCACTACGGTGAGCCCGCCCAGGTGCTCCTTGGTCTCCACGTATGGCCCGTCGGTGAACGTCAACGTGCCGCTGGTCGCGTCGGCGCTGAAGGCTGTGTCGGTCTCCTCCTCCAGTCCCCCGGCGAACACCCACACGCCAGCAGCCTTCATCTCGTTCACGACCGCCATGGCGAGCGGTCCGCGCTCCCGGAACCACTCCTCGGTGTGGTCGCCCACCCACTGCTGGTTGAAGTAGATGAGGTACTCGGTCATGTCTGCTCCTTGTCTCAGTCGCGGACCCGGTGCCCGCCTCAACCTATCCACGAACGGCGTCCAGCCGATACGACATCGTCAGGCGAAGATCTCAAACCCGTGTCCGCGTGGCAGCGGTACCCGTTGGGGTTCTTGGCGAGGTACTGCGCTGAAGCGAAGACGTACGTCGATTTCTTGACGACTCGGGCGTGGAAGGAATCTGAATCACCGAGCCACACCGCCGATGCGGACCACAGCAACGGCACGCCGGATCACATCGGAGTGCTCTGCCGCGCACCACGCCATACCCTTCCACTTCTCGCGGGAGCCAGCATCGACATGCTCAGAAAATGTCGGCGCTGGGTGGAACGCCGTCCATGAGTGCGCGGAGCGTCGAGATCTCCTGCGACGCCGATGACGCGTTGGGCACGCTGCTCGGTCACGAGGTCGAGACGGTGGCAGGACTCCACGCCGTCATCGCGCACTCGGGTCAGGAACCCCGAAGCGAGGCTCTCGAGCACCTCCTCGAGCACATCATCATGCGCAAGCAGCAGCAGATCGACTTCCTTTGGCACGCCTCGAACCAAGAGGAACCGCTGGCTTGAGCCCGGTGGCTGGGCGGTGATCCCCGCACGCCGAGTCCGCATGCGGCCCGGCGCCGTACAGTCGGCTGGGTGTGGGACGTGGCGATCGTCGGTGCCGGTCCGGCGGGGGCAGCGGCGGCGCTGGGCGCCTTGACAGCTGATCCGGGGCTTCGCGTCCTGCTGCTCGACCGCACGACGTTCCCTCGCGACAAAGCCTGCGGCGACGGCATAGCACCGCACGTACTGGATGTGCTGTCGGAGCTCGGTGTGCACGGCCTGCTGGACGACTGGACACCGGTACGCCGTCTGGTGGTGCAGGCAAGCGGGAGCGCGGTCGACCGGTCGATGCGCAGGCCGGCGTACGTCGTGCCGCGGGCAGTGTTCGACGCGCGACTGGTCGAGCGGGCGGTTCGAGCCGGAGCCGACCTGCGGCAACACCGGGTGCGGCAGCTGCACATCGAACCGACGCGCGTCGAGCTCGACGGCGGGTTCGCGGCCCGCGTTGTGATCGGCGCCGACGGCGCGGGCTCTGCGGTGCGCGCAGCGATGGGTCTCCGCCCGCACCGACATCGCGCGCTGGCGTTACGCGGATATGCGCCTCCGCCGACGAACCGGCGGAGCCGGCAGCTGATTGTCTTTGGCGCCGGTCGGCAGCCGGCGTACGCGTGGTCGTTCGACCGGGGGGACGGCCTCGCCAACGTCGGCTACGGCGAGCTGTTGTCGGCGCGGCGGCCAGCACCGACCCGCCGCCACCTCCTCACCGAGCTTGATCGGTTGCTCCCGGGAGCGCTCGACGGAGGCGACCACTGGTTGGGACACCACCTCCCGCTCTCGTCGTGGCGGTGGCGTCACCCGGCCGGGCCGGTGCTGCTGGCCGGCGACGCCGCCGGCCTGGTGAACCCGATAACGGGTGAGGGCATCTACTACGCGGTCGCGACAGGGGTCGCCGCCGGCCACTCTGCAGTTGCCTCGCTGGGAGGCGACGATCCGTCAGCGGCCGGTGCGATCTACCGACAGAAAGTACGCCGTCTGCTGGCTCGCCACCTCGCTTCCACCGCTGCGGGTTCCCGACTGCTTGCCCTGCCGCCGGTCGCTGCGGCGTCCCTGCGCGCCGGCCAACGAGACAGCCGAACGTTCGACGCCCTGGTTGAGCTGGGTCTGGGCCGGGGATCGCTAGGTCCGCGCATCGTCGGCTCCGTCATCAGAGCCCTCGGGTAGCGATGCCAGCCAGCGCCGAGGCTTGGCTGGGAATTCGCCAAACTGTGCGGAGAATCTAGCCGGCGCTCCGGCGATCGACGTACCGTGCAACCATGCGCATCTACCGGAGCCTTGCGGTCGCCACTGCTCTCGCTGTGACGTCGGCCTGTGCCGCGGCCGGCAGCAGCGGTTCCTCGTCGCACTCACACGCCGCGATCCGGGAACCGCACAGTTCGCGTCCGCCTGCCGGTGACCGGGCGGCGTCGCCGTCCGGAAGCAAGCCCAGGAGGCATCCCACGAAGGTGCTGGTGTTCGTCGAAGAGAACCATGCATTCCGCGAGATGCGCACCCAGATGACCTACCTCGCTTCGCTGGCCCGCAGGTATGCCCTCGCAAGTCACTACACGGCGATCAGCCACCCGAGCCTTCCCAATTACTTGACGTTGACGGGAGGTTCGACGTTCGGTGTGCGAGACGACAACTACCCACGCGCCCACCCGATCCGAAGCCGCAGTGTGTTCGATCAGGCGCTGAATGCCGGCAAGACAGCCAAGACGTACGTCGACTCGATGCCCACGAGGTGCGCGGCGACCTCATCGAACACCTACGCCGTCAAGCACAACCCCTGGCCGTACTTCACCGACTCACGGCGCCGCTGCCGCCGGTACGACGTACCCGTCGGCCGGCCGCGAGCTGGAGCGCTGCATCACGACATCCAGAACGCATCGTTGCCGAACGTTGGTTTCGTCATCCCCAACCTCTGCCATGACGCGCACGACTGCTCGCTCACTCGCGCCGACAGCTGGCTCAAGACTTGGGTGCCAAAGGTGCTGGCTGGACGAGACTTCCGCTCGGGGCGGCTCGCCGTCGTTGTCACTGCCGACGAGGACGATCGCTCCGCCAACAACACAGTACTCACGGTCGTGATGCACGCCGGCATGCAGCACCGGCGGGTGACACGACCGCTCAGCCACTATTCACTCCTCGGATACGTCGACCACGTCCTGGGTGCCCCGCTGCTCGGGCACGCGAGGCGTGGCTTCGCCCGCGCCTTCGGCCTGTGACCAGCACCCCCGCCAGCCCCTGTTCACAGTCAGTGCGTCGCAGCTGAGTCAGCCGACACTCGCAACCCTCGGGTGTTGACAGCGACGAATGCGCGCGCCGGGATGGTTTTCAGCTCATCAAGGAGCCCCGTGGGCCAACGTTGACTCGCGGCACCTTGGAAGAACCACGGCGAGCCATTGTCGGCAAGCACCAGGCCGTACCGTTTCATGGCGCGCAGAACGGCTCGCGTGTCGGCTCGGTAACCGTGGAGGTCGAAGCTTCCACGCAGCCGGAACCGGGCGCCCATCGGCGGGTACGCCCGGTTGCTCACTGACCCGGCGTCGTGCCTGGCCGGCCAGATGTGCCGGCGATCAGTGATGTCTGTCGTGAAGCGAATGGCGTGGTCGACCCGGTGCCGCACCTCCACCTCGCGGTACCGGAGCAGGCCAGGAAGGATCGGCAACCCGGCGGCGTCGGCGGACGTCCATCCGTTGGGCCGCAAAACGTTGTTGTTGAGGGACCAGGTGGCGCCAGAGCCGGCGTACCACTGACCGTGGCGCCGATGCGTTGCCCAAGTCTCATAGAGCCGACAGCTGTCGCGGTTGACGACGACCGCATGCCGGTCCCCGGTGCGCATCTGGCCGCCTTCGATCTCGGTGTCACGCCCCAACGGGTAGCGCACCCGGTCGGACTCACTCGCGTACTGGAACCGGACGTGAACCTTCGGGTGCCCCTTGCCGACGACGGTGACCGGGATGCCGTACGGCGCGGGCTGTTGCCCGTAGCTTGGCCCGAAGTCCGGATGCAGATGACTCCGTGGCGACATGTGCGACAGCCACTGACTGCTTCGTCGAGAGCGGGGCAGACCGGTGATCGGGGTGTTCCAGTAGTTGCCGGCGGGAAAGACACGGCACCCTGCCACTCGAGGCGCAGGCTTGCCCTTGTTGCCGGCAGCGAGGGAGACCGAAGCCGGAGGTACTGCAGCGGTGGCGACCGCGGTCAGCGCCACAGCAGCCAGGGCGCCCGCCACGCTATGGGCATACCGTCGGATCATGAATTCGCGCTCCCCCCTTGGTAGAGCCGAACCTACTCCCACTCAATGGTTCCCGGGGGTGTGCTTGTGATGTCGAGCGTCACGCGGTTGACGGCCCGGACCTCGTTGGTGATGCGGGTGGAGATGCGCTCGAGGACGTCGTAGGGCAGCCGCGCCCAGTCAGCAGTCATGGCGTCCTCAGAGGTGACTGGACGCAAGACCACCGGGTGCCCGTAGGTGCGGCCGTCACCTTGTACGCCGACCGACCGAACATCCGCCAGCAGCACGACGGGGAACTGCCAGATGTCTCGGTCAAGACCAGCCCGAGTCAACTCCTCTCGCGCGATCGCGTCCGCGTCGCGAAGCGTCTGCAGCCGCTCCCGCGTGACCTCGCCGACGATTCGGATGGCCAGACCCGGCCCCGGGAAAGGGTGCCGCCAGACAATCTCCGGTGGCAGCCCGAGCTCGACACCGACCTTTCGCACCTCGTCCTTGAACAGCGTGCGCAACGGCTCGATGAGCGTGAACTGCAGGTCGTCGGGCAGCCCACCGACGTTGTGGTGCGACTTGATGTTGGACGCCCCTGCGCCTCCGCCGGACTCGACGACATCTGGATAGAGCGTGCCCTGAACGAGAAACTCGACAGGCTTGCCGGCGGCCCCAACTGCTGCCAATATTTCGCGTTCGGCGCCCTCGAACGCGCGGATGAACTCCCTGCCGATGATCCGGCGCTTCTCCTCGGGGTCCCGGACACCGGTAAGGGCGGCAAGAAACGTGTCGGTGACGTCGGCAACGTGCAGCGACACGCCAGTCGCGGCGACGAAGTCGCGTTCCACCTGCTCTGCCTCTCCCTGACGCAGGAGACCGTGGTCGACGAAGACGCAGGTGAGGCGGTCACCGATCGCCCGCTGCACCAGTGCCGCAGCGACCGCCGAGTCGACACCGCCGGACAGCGCACAGATCGCGCGACCGTCGCCCACCTGCTCCCTGATCTGGGCCAACCGCTCCTCGACGACGTTGACCATTGTCCAGGTCTGCCGACAGCCGGCGATGTCGATGAGGAACCGCTCCAGTACCTGCTGCCCGTACTCGGTGTGCAGCACTTCGGGGTGCCACTGCACGCCGGCCATCCGCCGATCGACGGACTCGAAGGCGGCCACTGGGGCACCAACCGACGCAGCGAGGGTGGTGAAGCCCTCCGGGGCGAGTGACACGGAGTCGCTGTGGCTCATCCAGGCATGGTGCAACTCCGGTACGCCGGCCAGCAGCGATCCCGGCTCGGTCACCGTGATGTCGGTTCGCCCGAACTCTGACCTCCCGGTACGGCGCACCTCACCGCCCAGACCGGCTGCCATGGCCTGGAATCCGTAACAGATGCCGAAGACCGGCACGTCCGCGTCGAGCAACCGAGAGTCGAGCTGTGGCGCGCCCGGGCTGTACACCGACTGCGGGCCGCCGCTCAAGATCAGCGCCCGAGGCTTGCGGGCGAGAATCTCCTCGGCCGAGACGGTGTGCGGCACGATCTCGGAGTAGACCCGAGCCTCGCGAACGCGGCGGGCGATCAACTGGGCGTACTGGGCCCCGAAGTCGACCACCAGGACGAGATCGTGATCGGCGGTCACGCGAGACCCTTCCGCTCGAGCCTCCACCGCAGTCAGTGGCCGGTGAAGGTGCCCAGTCTAAACGGCGCACCGCCGGCGGCGGAGGGGATCTGAGACTGTGCGGAACGTCAGTGCGCCTGACGGTTACTTCGACACGGACGGCCGAGGTGGCGAGGCAGTGGCGATATCGGCGAGCCGGGCAAAGCCGTCGTACACGTCGGTGAACCGGGTCGTGAGCGGCGCGAGACCGATCCGGATGCCGTCGGGACCCCGGAAGTCGGGGATGACCCCGTCGGCGATCAGCTTGGCGGTCAGCTCCTCTGCGTCGAGATGGCCGACGGTGACGTGCGAGCCACGGCGTTCGGGGTCACGCGGGCTTGCCAGCGTGAAGCCCAGCGGTGCCAACAGCTCGTCGTAAAGCTGGACCGCAAGGTCGGTGAGTGCGACCGACTTGGTCCGGATCGCGGGCACACCTGCCTCGGCGATCATCGCAACGCCCGGCTCGACAGACACCATCGACAGCACTCCGGGCGTGCCGGTGAGCCACGCCTGCATGCCGGCCGACGCCCGGTAGCCATGCGCCATCGCGAACATCTCCTGGCGACTCCACCACCCCCAGATCGGCTGCTTGAGCTCGGGTTGAAGCTCGCGTCGTACGAACGTGAAGGCCGGCGCGCCCGGTCCCCCGTTGAGGTACTTGTAGGTGCAGCCGACCGCGGCGTCGACGCCGGCTCCGCGCAGGTCGATCGGCACGACGCCGACCGAGTGGCACAGGTCCCAGACCATGAGCGAGCCGGCAGAGTGAACCGACGCCGTGATCGATGGCATGTCCAGCAGCGCTGCCGACCGGTAGTCGACGTGTGACAGCACGACAACCGCGACCGTTCCGTCGAGCGCTCCTGCCACCTGCGCCGCGGACACCCCTTCGCAGCCCGTCTCGTCGAGCCACCGGATGTCGAGCCCGCGCTGAGCGGCAAGCGACTCGACGACGTAGCGATCTGTCGGGAAGTTGGCTTTTTCGATAACGACGGTACGCCGCCCCGGGAGCGCGTCGAGACAGGCGGAGAGCACCTTGTAGAGCGCGACGGTCGTCGAGTCGCCGACGATGACCTCGTCCTTGTCGGTGCCGAGAAGCTGGGTGCCGATGAGATCACCGATGCGGGTGGGCAGATCCATCCAGCGATCGGTCCACGACCGGATCAGCGAAGTGCCCCAGTCCTGGTCGAGCACGTCAACGACCCGGTCACGGCTCGCTTTGGGCAACCGACCAAGCGAGTTCCCGTCGAGGTAGATCAGCGACTCGTCTTCGATGACGAACGTGTCACGGTACGCCGCCAGCGGGTCGACGGCATCCATCTCCTCGACGTTAGTACGGGTGGTCCCCATCCCGAATCCTCACTGCACCACGAGCTCGACCCGCTGGAACTCCTTGAGGTCGGTGTAGCCGGTCGTCGCCAGGGACCGCTTGAGCGCCCCGATCAGATTCATCGTTCCGTCAGCCACGAAAGACGGCCCGTGAAGGATCTCCTCGAGCGTCCCGACCGTGCCGATCTCGACCCGCTCCCCGCGCGGCAGGCTGGCGTGACGAGCCTCAGCACCCCAATGAAAGCCGCGCCCGGGGGCATCGGAGGCGCGGGCGAGCGGCGACCCGATCATCACGGCGTCCGCACCACACGCGATGGCCTTTGCGACGTCACCGCTCCGGCCGATGGAGCCGTCGGCGATCACGTGCACATAACGCCCGCCCGACTCGTCGAGATAGTCCCGGCGAGCAGCCGCGACGTCGGCGACCGCGCTCGCCATGGGCACCGCGACACCCAGCACCGTGCGGGTTGTGTGAGTCGCGCCGCCGCCGAAGCCGACCAGCACTCCAGCGGCACCGGTACGCATGAGGTGCAGCGCCGCCTGGTACGTGGCGCAGCCTCCGACGATCACTGGCACATCCAGTTCATAGATGAACTCCTTGAGATTCAGCGGCTCCGCCTGCCCCGACACGTGCTCGGCTGAGACTGTCGTGCCTCGGATCACGAACAGGTCGAGTCCGGCCTCTATGACGGATGCCGCGTGCTGCTTGGTCAGCTGCGGCGACAACGCCCCCGCCACCGTCACGCCTGACTCGCGCATCTGCTTGACGCGTTGCACCATCAAGTCGGGTCGGATCGGCTCGGCGTAAATCTCCTGCATCCGCCGGGTGGCCCCGGCTCCCTCCAGGCTCGCCACTTCAGCCAGCAGCGTCTCCGGATCGTCGTACCGAGTCCACAGTCCCTCGAGGTCCAACACGCCGAGACCACCCGCTCGCCCGAAGGCGACAGCGGTCTGCGGTGACATCACCGAGTCCATCGGCGCGGCCAGCACCGGCATCTCGAAGCGGTACGCGTCGATCTGCCAGGTCACCGAGACCTCTTGCACGTCTCGCGTCCGCCGGCTGGGCACGATGGCGACGTCGTCGAAGGAGTAGGCCCGCCGGCCCCGCTTCGCGCGACCTATCTCGATGTCCATGGCGGCAGCCTTCCGTACGTCGACCGCGGTTCAGCGGGAGGAGTAGTTCGGCGCCTCGACGGTCATCTGGATGTCATGCGGGTGTGACTCCTTGAGGCCAGCCGCGGTGATGCGCACGAACTGCCCCTTCTCCTGCAGCTCGGGAATCGTTCGCGCACCGGTGTAGAACATCGACTGCGCGAGACCTCCGATGAGCTGATGCGCCACGGCCGCGAGCGGCCCGCGGTAGGGCACCTGGCCCTCAATGCCTTCCGGCACGATCTTGTCGTCGCTCGGTACGTCGGCCTGGAAATAGCGGTCCCTGGAGAATGACCCCTTGCCGCGTGACGCCATCGCCCCGATCGACCCCATCCCGCGGTACTTCTTGTACTGCTTACCGTTGACGAACACGAGGTCGCCAGGGCTCTCCTCGCATCCGGCGAGCAGCGATCCCAGCATGACCGTGTCGGCCCCCGCGACCAGCGCCTTGGCGATGTCGCCGGAGTACTGCAGACCGCCGTCACCTACCACTGGAACCCCGGCCGGCCGGCACGCCCGCGCCGCTTCGTAGATAGCGGTCACCTGGGGCACGCCGACGCCGGCCACCATGCGCGTCGTACAGATCGAGCCAGGGCCGACGCCGACTTTGACCGCGTCGACTCCGGCATCCACGAGCGCCTGGGCGCCGGCGCGTGTCGCCACGTTGCCCCCGATGACCTGCACGTGCGAGGTGGAGGGATCCCGCTTCAGGCGCTGCACCATCTCGAGGAGCAGCCGCGCTTCGCCGTTGGCGACGTCGGCGACGAGCACGTCGACTCCCGACTCGACGAGCGCTGTGGCGCGCTCCCAGGCATCGCCGAAGTAGCCGATCGCCGCGCCGACGATCAACCGCCCTTCGGCGTCTTTGGTGGCGTCTGGGTACTGCTCGGACTTCACGAAGTCCTTGACCGTGATGAGACCGGTGAGGTGGCCGTCGGAGTCGACGAGCGGCAGCTTTTCGACCTTGTGCTTGGCGAGCAGAGCAGCGGCGTCGTCGCTGGAGATGCCCACCGGTGCGGTGACCAGGGGCATCGACGTCATGATTTCGCGCACCAGGCGGGTACGCCACTCATGTGCCGGCACGAAGCGCAGGTCACGGTTGGTGATGATGCCGAGCAGGACGTTGCGCTCGTCCACGACAGGCAGACCGGAGACGCGGTACCTGCCGCACAGCAGGTCCAGCTCCTCGAGCGTGACGTCCGGCCCGATGGTGACCGGATTGGTGATCATCCCCGACTCCGACCGCTTCACCAGGTCGACCTGACCTGCCTGCTCGTCGATCGACAGGTTGCGGTGCAGCACCCCGAGACCACCTTGCCGGGCCATGGCGATGGCCATCCGAGCCTCGGTCACCGTGTCCATGGCGCTGGACAGCAGCGGAACCTGCACGGTCAGCTCTCGTGTCAGCCGGGAACTGGTGTCGACCTCACTCGGGACCACGTCGGTGGCGCCCGGCAGCAACATGACGTCGTCGAACGTCAGCCCCAGCGTCGAGAACTTCTCGGGTACGCCGTCGGCGGTGTCGGCCATCGCCCTATGGTACGGCGACGAGCCTGCTGCAGCCGGACGCCTTCCTGGCGTGACGCAGCCACAGCGGCGCGTGTCGGAGCGCGGCGGCTGGCTAGTGCGAGTGGCCGTGACTGTGACCGTGACCGTTCGCCTCGGCGTCTGGCTCCTCGGGCTTCTCGACGATCAGCGTCTCGGTGGTGAGCAGCAGCGCCGCGATCGACGCAGCGTTCTCGAGTGCCGAGCGGGTGACCTTCACGGGGTCGAGGACGCCCTGGGCAACCAGGTCGCCGTACTCTTCCGTCGCGGCGTTGTAGCCGTTTCCGACGCCCGCCTCGCGCACCTTGGCCACGACGACGTAGCCCTGGGCACCGCCGTTCTCCGCGATCCAGCGCAGCGGTTCGTCGACTGCCTTGCGGACGATGTTGACACCGGTCTTCTCGTCTGGAGTCGTGCCCAGGTCGTTGCTGAGGGCGGACGCCGCATGCACGAGAGCCGAACCGCCACCGGCGACAATGCCTTCCTCGATGGCGGCCCGAGTCGCGGACACGCCGTCCTCAATGCGGTGCTTCTTCTCCTTCAGCTCCACCTCGGTCGCAGCACCGACCTTGACCACGCAAACACCACCGGCGAGCTTGGCGAGCCGCTCCTGCAGCTTCTCGCGGTCCCAGTCGGAGTCGGTGTTGTCGATCTCAGCCTTGATCTGGCTCACTCGTGCCTGCACATCGGCGGTGTCTCCGAGACCGTCGACGATGGTCGTGTTGTCCTTGGTGACCACGATCCGACGTGCCTGGCCGAGGACCTCCACGCCAACCTGGTCGAGCTTCAGTCCGAGGTCCGGGGATACGACCTGTGCACCGGTGAGCACCGCGATGTCCTGCAGCATGGCCTTGCGGCGATCGCCAAAGGCTGGCGCCTTGACCGCGACCGCGTTGAACGTGCCACGGATCTTGTTGACCACCAGCGTCGACAGGGCTTCTCCGTCGACGTCCTCGGCGAGCACGAACAGCGGTTTGCCGGCCTGAACGACCTTTTCCAGCAACGGAAGGAGGTCGCCGATGGCGGAGATCTTGCCCTGGTTGACCAAGACGTAGGGGTCGTCGAGAACGGCTTCCATGCGCTCGGCGTCGGTCACGAAGTACGGCGAGATGTAGCCCTTGTCGAACTGCATGCCCTCGGTGAACTCCAGCTCGGTGCCCAAGGTGTTGGACTCCTCGACTGTGATGACACCGTCCTTGCCGACTTTGTCGAACGCCTGGGCGATGAGTTCGCCGATGTGGGCGTCGCGAGCCGAGATCATGGCGACGTTGGCCATGTCTTCGGTCGAGTCGACCTCGCGGGCGGCTTTGAGCAACGACTCGTTGATCGCGGCCACGGCTTTGTCGATGCCCCGCTTGAGCTCCATGGGGTTGGCTCCCGCGGCGACCGCTCGCAAACCCTCGTGCACCAGCGCTTGGGCGATGACCGTTGCGGTCGTCGTACCATCACCGGCCACGTCGTTGGTCTTGGTGGCCACCTCTTTGGCGAGCTGGGCGCCGAGGTTCTCGAACGGGTCGTCGAGCTCGACCTCGCGGGCGACGGTGACGCCGTCGTTGGTCATCGTGGGCGCGCCCCACTTCTTGTCCAGTACGACGTAGCGACCACGCGGGCCCAGGGTGACCTTGACGGTGTTGGCGAGTTGGTCGACGCCGCGCTCGAGGGCGCGGCGAGCGTTTTCGTCGAACTGCAGAATCTTCGGCATAAAAGCTCTTCCTTCACACTTGCCCAGAGAGTCCCGCCCCGGGGCCCGGAACGGGTCCGCCGGGGCGGGTCACTGATGAACTGCTGTGGTGTTGTCGGGTGACGGAGTGTCGGGTGACGGAGTGTCGGCGGACGGAGTGTCGGCTGGCGGAGGTGTCGTTACTTCTCGACGACGGCGAGGACGTCCCGGGCGGACAAGATGAGGTACTCCTCACCAGAGTATTTGACCTCGGTGCCGCCGTACTTGCTGTAGATGACCGTGTCGCCGACCGTGATGTCGAGCGGGACTCGGTTGCCGCTGTCATCGATCCGGCCGGGCCCGACTGCGAGGACCTCGCCCTCCTGGGGCTTTTCCTTCGCGGTGTCGGGGATGACCAGCCCGGAGGCGGTGGTCTGCTCGGCCTCAAGGGCACGGACGAGAATGCGGTCTTCGAGCGGTTTGATGCTGACGGACACGTGCGGACCTCACTCTTTGCGGGATGAGATGGTCAGGAGTATTCGAATGTCGGTGCGAGCGGACACGTCGTCGCGGGTGCCGTGGCCTATCGCCTCAGTTGGCACACTCAAGGCGAGAGTGCCAACTCCGAATCTAGGCGGTTCTTAGCACTCGGTCAAGCCGAGTGCCAAGCTTTCTCAGGAGGACGACAGCGTGCAGCTCGACGAGTTCCGACAGCTGTTGAGCCCTCGCGGCCAACGATTGCTGATCGAGGCAGCGGCTGCGTACGACGACGGGCCGCTGCGCGCCGCTGAACGGTTGGCCGCCCGGCACAGTGCCGACTTGGTTTCTCTTGCACTGACTCAGGTGGCGTTGCGCCGCCGGGCCGAGCCGAAGTTCGGACCAGCGGCCGCCCGGATGTACTTCACCTCGGAAGGGCTCGAGCAAGCGACGTCGGCGCGGGTGGCGGAGCACCGAGCAGCACGCATCGCCACGGCGCGGCCGTCCAGCGTGCTGGATTGCAGCTGTGGCATCGGGGGCGACCTGCTGGCGCTCGGCCGTGCTGGTCTGACCGCTGGTGGTGTCGACATCGACCCAGTTCGAGTGGCGGTGGCGGAGGCGAATCTGGATGCCCTTGGCGTTGCCGGTGCCGTTCGGGTTGCGGACGCCACGACGTTGGACCTTTCGGCATTCGGGCTGGTCTACGCCGATCCCAGCCGCCGCACGGCGCGGGGACGGGTCTTCGACGTCGCCGACTACTCGCCGGACTGGTCCTTCGTGACGGAGCTGCTTCATCGACCCGCCTGCGTCAAAGTAGCCCCAGGGATACCTCATGACCTGGTTCCGGCTGGGGTTGAGGCGGAGTGGGTCAGCCTGGGCGGTGAGGTCAAGGAGGCCGCCCTGTGGTCGCCGTACCTCGCCACCGCCCACCGGCGGGCCACGGTGATCCTGGCCAATGGGCTGGCAACGCTGACTAACGACGACGACACGGGCGATGCGTCGGTGCGCTCGCTCGGGCGGTGGTTGTACGAACCCGACGGCGCCGTGATCCGCGCGGGTTTGGTCACAGCGGCCGCCGACCGGGTGAGAGGCGGGCTCATCGACTCACATATCGCCTACGTCACCGCCGACGCCCCGGTCGATACGCCGTTCGCGCGCCGCTACCAGGTGTTGGAGGTGCTCCCGTACCGCGAGAAGGCGCTCCGCGCCGCTCTGCGCGAGCGCGACATCGGCCCGCTCACGATCAAGAAGCGAGGCGTCGACGTGGTGCCCGAGGACTTGCGCAAGCGTCTCGCGCTCACCGGCCACCAGGAGGCCACGGTGATACTCACGCGCGCTCGCGGCCGCGGAGTCGCTCTGCTGGTCCAGCCGGGCTGACCGGTCGTACCCGGCGGGCTGATCGACAATCTTCGGGACAAGCCGCGCGGCCTTGCGCTCAAGCAACCACTTCAGTGATCGGCATGGAGGAGTCGGCGGGAAGGCGAAGGTCGGAGGGCGCGCGGGAGCGGCGTACCAGCTCTGCGCCGAGAGCGGCGACCATGGCACCGTTGTCCGTGCAGAGTGCGGGTCGAGGGACGCGCACCGCGACACCTGCGTCGCCGGCGCGTTGCTCAGCGAGCGACCGCAGCCGGGAGTTGGCCGCCACACCGCCCCCGATCACCAAGTCGGTCGCTCCGGTGAACCTGCAGGCGTCGACCGCCTTGCGGGTCAAGATGTCGCATACCGCTTCCTGAAAGGACGCCGCGACGTCACGGAACGGCACCGGCTCTCCCGAACGTTGCCGGGCCTCCACCCACCTCGCCACCGCGGTCTTCAGCCCGCTGAAGGAGAAGTCGAACCGGTGCCGTTCGAGGTCGCGTCCGCTCGACAATCCGCGGGGGAAGTCGATCGTCACCTCGCCTCCATCGCTCGCGGCTCGGTCGATATACGGACCGCCAGGAAACGGCAGACCGAGCAGGCGTGCAACCTTGTCGAAAGCCTCGCCCGCCGCGTCATCGATCGTCGCCCCTAGCGGTTCGACGTCGGACGTGACGTCGTGCACGCGCAGGAGGCTGGAGTGCCCGCCACTGACCAGCAGGGCGACACAAGGCTCCGGCAATGGACCGTGCTCCAGCTGGTCCACCGCTACGTGGGCGGAGAGGTGGTTGACGCCGTACAGCGGTTTGCCCAGGCTCAACGCCAGCGCCTTGGCGGCTGCCACTCCCACCAGCAGCGCCCCGGCGAGGCCGGGTCCGGCGGTTACGGCGATCGCGTCAACATCGGCCGGCCGGATGCCCGCGGTACTGCATGCCCGGTTGACCATCGGCACGATCGCCTCGAGGTGCGCCCGGCTGGCGACCTCCGGTACGACGCCACCGAACCGAGCGTGTTCGCTCACGCTCGAGGCGATGGCATCGGCGAGCAGCTCGGTGCCTCGCACAATGCCTACGCCGGTCTCATCACACGACGTCTCGATCCCGAGCACCAGCGGATCGTCAGCCACAACCCGATTGTGGCGCACCAGAAACACCACCGCCCTCGCCCGCTACGCCAGCCCGGCGGAAGCACTCGAGAGCAAACGTCAAACAGACTGACGGTTGCTCGGCACCTGCACCCTGCCGCTCCCACGAACTGAGGTTACGAAAACCGCGCGGGTCCGGACACGGCCGCCGTCAGCAGCAAACGTCCGACAGACTGACGCTCTCGGCAAGCCCTCCCCCCCCCCCCCGGAGGCTCTTGACTCGGTCGACAAGGCGACGACCGGCGGCGTTCCACAGCGCGGCCGTTGCGGTCACGTCATGCACAGCACAGGAAGAACTCGGCGCTCGCCGCAGGCGCCAAGCCAGACTCTTGGCGTGCAAGAGACCCCTGCCCTTCGCAAGATCATGACGATGCACGAGCTCGCCGCCGGCTTGAGCCAGGAAGTCTGTCGAGAGCTCGCCGCGACCGGCTACGGCTCCCTGTCGCAGACGCGTTGCTTCGCGTTGGTCAGGATGTCGCGTGGTGCAGCAACGGCCGCTCGGTTGTCTCGTTGGCAGCGCATGACGCGGCAGTCGGCCACCGTCGTCATCAACGATCTGGTCGCGCGTGGCTACGCACAACGCCAGCCCGACGCCGAGAACCGTCGACAGCTGATGCTGAGGCTGACGAGCAAAGGAGAGAATACCTTGGGAGCAGCCGAGCGCATCGCCGCCAGCGCGATTGCGACGCGCTCGGCCTCCCTTACGCCAGCCGAAACCCAGGAGAGCTTCGAGACACTCCACCGGATGCTGAACGCCCACCTCTGGATCATCGGCAACCGCTGAGCTTTGGGGAAGCTAGCGAGCCTCGCCGCCTCCCACGTGGACTGGCGGCGTCAACACGAGGGCCATAACCAGCGCATCGCCGCCTGACGCGTAATAGCCGACGCGGCGGTGCAGCGGAGTGAAGCCGAGCGCGGAATAGCAGCCAACGGCCGCGGCGTCGTCGGCGTCCACTTCGAGCAATGCCCGAACGCAACGCTGACGCCTCGCCGCCGCCAGTGCCGCGGTCAGCAGTGCCGTTGCCAATCCCTTCCTGCGGTGAGCCGGGGCCACCACGACGCGCAGAATTTCCGCGTCTTCACCGCCCGTGCGAGCAAAGGCATAGCCCACGACGTGTCCGGCTGAGCAGCTGACGACCGAGTACCGCGCATAGTCGCCGTCGCCCTCCCCTGGCGCCAGCTCTGACATCAGCGATTGCTGCGACCAGGCGTCCCGACCGAAGATGACAGCTTCCAGTTCGCACAGTGCCGGCAGGTCATCCTCGGAGGCCGCCCGGCTCTGATACCCCTGGCTCATCCGATCACAGCACCTGCTTAGGAGGCCGTCGTGCGGCAACGTCCGGGCGCCGGAGGTACAACGGCTGCGGCGGAAACGCTTCTACCCGCTTCGACGACAGCAAGCCGGCAAGCACGGCAGCCGACGGGTACTCCGGCGGCACCGCTCGAGGAAACGCCCCGGGGTACAACACGGCCCCTCGACCGGCGACCGGAGTCTCGCTGGCGATCACCATCGGCGCTGCCACCGCCGGAGACGAAACCCGCGAACCCGAGACGTCATAGCGAGCCCAGTAGACCTCGCGGCGGCGGGCATCAGTAGCAACAAGAAAGGGTTCGTCCACCTCAGCAGCCGCTGCCACGACATCGAGAGAACAGATACCGGTAACCGGGAGGCCGAGCACGTCGCCCATCATGCGAGCGGTCACCACGCCCACGCGCAGCCCAGTGAACGGCCCTGGCCCCACCCCGACCGCGAGCGCGCTCAGCTCGCGAGCATTCACGCCTGCCGCTTGCAGGACCGTCTCGATCGCCGGAGCCAGCAGCTCACCATGCCGCAGCGGGTCAACTTCGGTGTGCTCGGCCAGCACCCGCACGCCATCGTGCACCGCCGCCGTCACCGCTGCGCTCGATGTGTCGAAAGCGAGCAGGAGGCCGCCGGTCACTGACCGGCATCCACAGGTGCCTCGGCGCGGGGACTGAGCAGCGCGGCCAGCGGTACGCCGTTCCAGCGTCCCCCCGTCGCGGTCAACGTGACGACCCGGCAGTCTTCGTTTTGATCGTCGAGGTCGCGTGCCAGATGCAGACGCAGCCGGTCAGCGGACAGCGAATCAGCGACCCCGTCACCCCACTCGACGACCGTGACAGCGGAATCTGTGAAGGCGTCCACGTCCAAGTCGTCGAGCTCCGCCTCGCCACCCAACCGGTAGGCGTCGACATGCACCAGGCCAAGCCCGCGCCGGCCGGCTCGGTGCACGCGAGCCAGCACGAAGGTGGGAGACGTGACGGGCCCCTGCACCCCCAACCCAGCACCCACTCCGCGCGTGAGTGTTGTCTTCCCCGCCCCGAGGTCTCCGGCGACGATCACGATGTCCCCGGCCCTTACGACACCTGCCAGCCGCCGCCCCAGCTCAAAGGTCTGTTCAGCGGACTCGCTGCGCATCACCACCACCGCTGGCTCAGGTGACGTCATGCGCTCGGCCTGTCACAGTAACGCCGGGGCACCCGGGAACCGATGCGCGTGACGATCTCGTAGCCGATCGTGTCGGCAGCGACCGCCCACTCGTGCGCCGTGGGATGCCCACTCCGGGAGTCCCCGAAAAGTACGGCGTCGTCCCCTGCCCGAACTTCTGCAGCGGCCTTCGGTCCAAGCTCGACCACGAACTGGTCCATGCAGACCCGACCGGCCATCCGGTAGCGGCTCCCGTGAATCGCCACCTCACCCCGGTTCGACGCGTGCCGCGGGATGCCGTCGGCGTACCCCAGCGGGATCAGCGCCAGCGTCGTGTCCCGGTCGGTGACAAAGGTGTGGCCGTAGGAGACTCCCTGCCCGGAGCCGACTCGCTTGACCAGCGCCACGGTGGCACGCAGCGTCATGGCTGGCCGCAGCGGCACCGGGCTCGAGCCGTCTGCGAACGGTGTGACCCCGTAGCTGGCGATGCCGGGTCTCACCAGCGTGAACCACGTGTCGGGGGCACCCAGTACGCCGCCGGAGTTCGCCAGGTGCAGGTGCTGCGGGTCCAGGCCGGCGTCCCTGGCGTCGGCGACGCCAGCTTCAAAGACTCGGGTTTGAGCGTCGATCGAGTCGTGCCCTGGTTCATCGGAGCGGGCGAGGTGCGACCAAACGCCGGTCACCACCAGGCGGCCGCTGGCTTGGTGCTTGGCCGCGCGGTGCACCAGTTCGTGCCAGTCCTCCGGAGTCGCTCCCCCGCGGCCGAGTCCGGAGTCGAGCTTCAGCTGTACGGCGGCGGGCGCTGCCAGGCCGGCGGCCGCCGCCGCGATCTCGTCCAGCTGAGCCGTCGAGTAGGCGGCCAGCTCCACACCGGCGATGATGCCGTCGGCGTACCGCTCACCAGGCACAGCGAGCCACGACAAGATCGGGCCTCGGTCGCCGGCGGCCCGCAGCTGCAGCGCCTCGTCCAGGAGTGCGACCCCGAGCCAGGTGGCGCCACCGGAGCGGGCAGCCTGCGCGGACTCGACGATGCCGTGCCCGTAGCCGTCGGCCTTCACCACCACCATGAGGTCGCGACCCTGGACATTGGCGCGCAGCGCCGACACGTTGGCGCGGATCGCGTCGAGGTCGATGACCGCCTCCGCCCGCGGGCGGGACCCAGCACCGTTCACGCTGAGATCTCCAATTCGCGCAGGACGGTGGGGAGGGCGGTCAGCACCGACGTGGCGCTGATGGGGCCACCTCCCGACGCGCGAGTCGCCGCGGTGCCGTGCAACCAGGCACCGGCCGAGGCGGCGTCGAAGCAGTCGAGTCCCGCAGCGAGCAGCGTGCCGACGACGCCGGAGAGTACGTCGCCAGCGCCGGCCGTGGCCAGCCACGGCACGCCGGTTGGATTGACCCGAGCTCGGCCGTCCGGGACTGCGATCACGGTGCGGGCCCCCTTGAGGAGCACCACCGCGTTCCAGCGCGCCGCCGCCTCGTGAGCGGAGCTCAACATGTCGCCTTCGACTTGGGCCCGCTCGCGCCCGAGCAGGCGCGCCAGCTCACCTGCGTGCGGGGTGAGGACGACCGGACCTGCGCAGCGTTCGGGCAGGGACAGCAATCCGTCGGCGTCGACGACCGTCGGCAGGCGTTGCTCGAGCACTCGGGTGACCTCGTCACCGCGGTCGGGCCCAAGCCCCGGCCCGACGACCCAGCTCTGCACCTGACCGGTGCCGATGACCACCTCCGGGTGCTGCGCTCGCACCAGGTCCGCGCTCGCACCGTCGTACCGGGTCATCCCCGCCAGACCGGTCGCGACGGTGGCTCCCACGACGAGCAGACCAGCCCCGGTGTACTGCCGAGATCCGGCGACCACTCCGACGACACCCCGGCCGTACTTCTGCGCACTGGAGGCAGGTTCGGGCAGCAGTGCCCGCACGTCGTCGGTTGCCAGCACCTCGAGCACGGGGTCGTCGAGGTACGGCGCCAGACCGATGTCGACGAGCTCGACCACGCCGCTCGCTCCAGCGGCGGGTTCCACGAAATGAGCGACCTTGTGCGTGCCGAAGGTGACCGTCAGGTCGGCCTCCACGTGCGGCCCGTCCAGCCGACCGGTGTCGACACCGACCCCACTGGGTACGTCGACCGCCACCACCGGTTGCGCGACGTCGGCCACCACGTCGGCCGCCCGGCCGCGGAGCCCACCACGACCACCGATCCCAAGGATCGCGTCGACCACGAGATCGGCATCGCCCAAGAGTTCCTCCACGAGCCGCCCGCCAGCGGCGAGCAGCTCGGCTAGCCCGGCTCGATGGGCGGAGTCGGCGACCAGCAGCGCCTCGACCGCAGCGCCCCGCCGGGCCAGCCGCGCCCCAGCAAACAAGGCGTCCCCACCGTTGTCTCCGCTGCCAACCAACAGCAGGACCCTGGCGCCGTACACCCGACCGAGGTAGCCGGCACATGCGGTGGCGAGGCCTGCTGCCGCCCGCTGCATCAGCGCACCAGGCGGCAGCGTCGCCATGAGTTGTGCTTCGGCCGCCCTGATCTGCTCGACCGAGTGCGCTTGCCGCACGTCAGGCTTCCAGCACGACGAAGGCCGAGGCGATGCCGGCATCGTGCGACATCGACACGTGCACGGCGCGCACACCTATCGACTCAGCGGCCCGAGCCGCGGCTCCCGACATCGTCATCAACGGTCGACCAGAGTCCGCAGTGTGCACCTCGACATCGAGCCACCGCAGCGCGGCGGGCGCCCCGAGGGCCTTGGCGAGCGCCTCCTTCGCGGCGAAACGAGCGGCCAGTGACGCGATCGGCCGGTCAGCCTCGGACTCACGGAAGACCCGGCCGCGGACGGCCGGGGTGCGCTCCAGCACCTCGCGGAACCTTCCCACGTCAACCACGTCGATGCCCACGCCCACGATCACGCCGGTGCTACTCGACGGTGACGGACTTGGCCAGGTTGCGCGGCTGGTCGACGTCGTGGCCCTTCGCCGCCGCCATCTCACAGGCGAAGGCCTGCAGCGGCACGGTCGCGACGAGCGGTTGCAGCAGTGTCGGAACGACGGGCAAGGGCACGAAGGTGTCGGCGTACCCAGCCACCACCTCGTCCCCCTCCTCAGCGAGCACGATGGTGCGCGCTCCGCGGGCCCTCACCTCTTGGATGTTGCTGACCATCTTGTCGTGCAGCGGGCTCCGGCCTTGAGGCGGCACGATCACAAAGACCGGTACGCCGTCCTCCACGAGTGCGATCGGGCCATGCTTGAGCTCCCCCGAGGCGAAGCCCTCGGCGTGCATGTAGGCGAGCTCCTTGAGTTTCAAGGCGCCCTCCAGTGCGACCGGGTAACCGACGTGGCGGCCAAGGAAGAGCACGGCCGGGCACTCCTTGAGCTCCCTCGCCAGCTCGCGCACCGGCTCCACCGTCGCCAGCACCTGTTCGACGGCAGTCGGCATCTGTTCGAGCTGCTGCACGACCGCTGTGATCTCGTCACCGAACTTCGTCCCGCGCACCTGTGCGAGGTACAGCGCAATCAGGTGACAGGCGACGATCTGAGTTAGGAAGGCCTTGGTCGAGGCAACGGCGACTTCTGGCCCGGCGTGCGTGTAGAGCACCGCATCGGACTCGCGGGGGATGGTTGAGCCGTTGGTGTTGGAGATCGCCAGCACCTTTGCTCGCTGGTCGCGGGCGTGCCGCAACGCCATCAAGGTGTCCATCGTTTCGCCGCTCTGGCTGATGGCGATCACCAACGTGCCGCGGTCGATGACCGGGTCGCGGTAGCGAAACTCGGAGGCGAGCTCGACCTCGCATGGGATCCGCGTCCAGTGTTCGATGGCGTACTTAGCGACCAGCCCGGCGTGGAACGCCGTACCGCAGGCGATCACGACGATCTTGTCGACCTCCCGCAGCTCGTCGTCGCTCAGCCGCATCTCGTCGAGCTGCAGGAGGCCGGCCGGGTTCAGCCGTCCGAGCAACGTCGCGGCGATGGCCTGCGGTTGCTCGGCGATCTCCTTGAGCATGAAGTAGTCGTACCCGGACTTCTCGGCCGCTGCGATGTCCCAGTCCACGTGGAACGGCTTCCCGGCTGCGGGTTGTCCGGCGAAGTCGGTGATGTCGACGGTGGAACGGGTGATCGTCACGACCTGGTCCTGACCGAGCTCGACAGCGTCCCTCGTGTGCTCGATAAAGGCAGCGACATCGGAAGCGACGAAGTTCTCGCCGTCACCACGTCCGACCACCAACGGAGAGTTACGCCGGGCCGCGACGACGCTGTCTGGATCCGAAGCAGCCACTGCCACCAAAGTGAAAGCCCCTTCGAGCCGCGAACACACCCGCTGCATGGCCGTCGTCAGGTTTGCGCCACCCTCTAGCTCCGCCTCCAGCAGGTGCGCCGCCACCTCGGTGTCGGTGTCGGAGGCCATTTCACGACCTGCCGATTCCAGTTCCGTTCGCAGCTCGGCGAAGTTCTCCAAGATCCCGTTGTGTACGACCGCGACGCTTCCGTTAGGGCCTAGGTGCGGATGAGCGTTCCGGTCGGTTGGCGGCCCGTGCGTGGCCCACCGGGTGTGGCCGATTCCGGTGGCGGAGGCGGGAGGCGATTCCTCGCTCAACACCTTGGCGAGGTTGCCGAGCTTGCCGGCACGCTTCTCGACATAGAGGCCACCGTCGACCACGACGGTCACCCCGGCCGAGTCATACCCGCGGTACTCCAGCCGGCGCAACCCGTCCATCACCACGTCGCGCGCCTGCTGCTCGCCGACGTACCCGACGATCCCGCACATGGCCCTCAGCCTACCTAGCAGGCGGGGCTCCGGCCGGTTCCGCGACAATGACGCGCATGCCGTCGGACGACCAGTCGCCGTACGTCGAGCTCGACCGGTCGGCATGGGCGGCGCTGGCGCCGTCGATGCCGCTGCCGCTCACTGCCTCGGAGGTCGAACGGCTCCGCGGTCTCGGTGAGGAGCTGGACCTCGACGAGGTGGCAGCCGTTTACCTGCCGATTTCGCTGCTGCTCAGCCTGTACGTGCGGCACGTCGGCGCCCTGCACCGCGACACCGCCACCTTCTTGGGAGCGCGGCAGCCACAGCGAACTCCGTTCGTGATCGGCATCGGCGGCTCGGTCGCGGTGGGCAAGTCGACGACGGCCCGCCTCCTCCGTGAGCTCTTGGCGCGTTGGCCAGAACACCCCGACGTCACACTCGTCACGACCGACGGGTTCCTGTACCCCAACGCCGAACTGGAAGCTCGAGGGCTGCTGCAACGCAAGGGGTTCCCCGAGTCGTACGACCGCAAGGCCCTGCTCCGCTTCGTGATCGACCTCAAGTCCGGTCGCGACGAGGTCGAAGCACCGGTCTACTCGCATCTGGAGTACGACGTCCTCCCCGACCAACGGCTCGTCGTCAAGTCCCCCGACATCGTCCTGGTCGAAGGGCTCAACGTCCTACAACCGGCTCGAGTCGCCGACACCGGTCGCGTCGGCCTCGCGGTGCGCGACTTCTTCGACTTCTCGATCTACGTCGACGCCGCGACCGCCGACATCCGCCGCTGGTACGTCGAGCGGTTTCTGTGGTTGCGGGACACTACCTTCCGCGACCCGGCATCGTACTTCCAGCGCTACGCGAACCTGAGTGGCGAGGAAGCGGCGGCTGAGGCGACGCGCATCTGGGACACCATCAACGGACCCAACCTTGCCGACAACATCCTCCCCACCCGCAGCCGGGCCACCCTGGTGCTGCGCAAGGACGCCGATCACTCGGTGCGCTACGTCCGCCTCCGCAAGCTCTGACCGGCGCAAGTTTGCGCGCTGTCCTCCGACGGTTGTCAGGGTGTCGTGAGCGTGCACGTGTCCGATCCACCCTGACACTCGGGGAAGTTGGCAATTCAGTGGCCGCCGACGCAGTGCCTCCCTACGCTCCCGATGTGCGCATCCACGAGATCGACGTCCATGACGAGCCAGCGTTTCGCGACTTCTTCGTGGCGATGCGTGACGCGTTGCTACATGGGCGTCCGAGCGCCCCCATGTGGTCCCTGCATGAGGCCCAAGTGATGTTTCGCCGCGAGGAGCCGACCGAGACCTGGCACGCGCTCGGGGCGTACGACGGCAACCGTCTGATGGGAGCGGCGGATCTGGTGGTGCCGCTCCTCGACAACACCGACAAGGCGTATGCCGAAGTGCACGTGGCACCGGCCAACCGGCGTCGAGGCGTGGGCAGTGCGCTAGTCGAGCATGTGATGAACCGGGCACGTGACAGCGGCCGTACGGTCCTGCTGGGCGAGTGCAACCTTCCCCTCGACGAACGCGACGCTCACCCGTAGGCACAGTTCGCCCGCCGGCACGGATTTGCGCCAGCCAACGTGGAGGTCCGAAGGGATCTGCCCCTTCCGGTAAGCGACGCGGCGTTAGGTCGGTGGCAGTCCGAGGCGGCGCCCTACCACGCGGCGTACCGACTCCAGACGTACGTCGACGAGCTCCCCGAGGAGCTACTCGAGACGTACTGCGCGTTGACGAATCAGCTCGCCGTGGACGCTCCCACCGGCGACATCGAATTCGAGGCCGAAGGTCTGACCCCGGCGGCCTACCGAGTTCGCGAACAAAAGGTCAAGGAACAGGGGCGCACGATGTTTGAGACCCTGGCCTTTGATGAGACCGGTCGGGTCGTGGCGCAGTCCTCGCTTGCGGTGCCGGCTGACCCATCCGCAACGGTGATGCAGTGGGGGACCATCGTGCACAAGGAGCACCGCGGACACCGGTTGGGCCTAGCTGTGAAGGTCCGCAACCTCGCGACGATGCAGCTCGCGTTTCCCGAACGGCGAAAGATCACCACCACCAACTC
>JBBPZH010000032.1:0-3934 GCA_038198965.1 Propionibacteriales bacterium | reverse complement strand
CAAACCGGCGACAAGGTAGACAAGGGCCGGGGTGATACCGAAGAACGCTTGGACGACGGCGAAGAACGACTGGCCGGTCATGGTCTGGCGAACCTGCAAGTCGGCCTGTTTGGCGTTCTCCTGCCGGTATCTCGCGGTCTCGAACGCTTGGCGGTTGAAGACCTTCGCCAAACAGCACGCCGCTGACCGACAAGGATTCCTGGGTGATCGAGGTCATGTCTGACAGCGAGGACTGCGTACGCGTGGCGAGTCGTTGCCGGATGCGGCCCACCCGTAGCTGCAGGTAGACGAACAGTGGCAGGACGGCCAGCGAGACCAACGTGAGTCGCCACGACAGCACCAGCATCGCGACCAGCGACGCGATAACAGTGACCGAGTTTGCCAACGTCGACGAAGCGGTGTCGGTGACGACGGTCTGGACTCCACCGACGTCGTTCGCGAGCCGAGACTGAATCGCGCCAGTCTTCGTGCCGGTGAAGAACCCGAGCTCCATCGACTGCAGGTGCGCGAACAACCGGTCGCGCAGATCCTTCATCAAGCTATTGCCGAGCACCGTCGTCAGGTAGGTCTGGTAGACACCGATCAACGCTGCGATCAGCGGCAGCAGGACCATCGCACCGACCAAGACGTACAGCTTGGGCAGATCGGGGCCGCCTCGCACGAACAAGGCGTCGTCGAACACCCGCTGCGTCAGGAACGGAGCTACCACTCCCAAGCCGGAGCTGAGCAAGATCGCCAACGCGATGAACACCAGCCGGCCCTGATAGGCCGAAAAGAGCCCGGCAACCCGCCGGGTCAAACCCCGGTCCAGTCGGGTGGGCCGCTTCACATCGGCCGAGACTGCGCTCATTCGGTGATGCTATGTGGCTGATGACGGCAACGGTGGTCTACGAGTGACCCGGGTGACCAAGGTGGGCGTTTCGGGCGATCGCGGGCGAGTGCCATCGCTCGGCGGCTATCAGTCGGTCAGCGCCACCTGGTCGGTGTCAAAGGCTACGTAGCCGCTGAAGTCCTGCCCGACGCGGTCGAAGGAAGCCGGGTAGGGGTTCGGGTAGCTCCACGCAGCGTCGTGATGGGTGGAACCACCGGCCGATACGTCGTGGTATTGGGCGACGCCCTTCCACGGGCAGGTGTACGGCGTTGAGCTGTCGCTGAAGGCATCAGCGATGAGCGCGGAGGGCGGAAAGTACGAGTTGCCCTCGATGGAGATGACGTCGGAGTCTGATGCGTCGGCGATGGTCGTGCCGTCGATGGTCGCTTTCATGGGGTGCCCTTTCGTGGTCACTGTTACCCACCTCAACACCGGCCCGCCGGCACACCTTCCCAGCACAGTTTAGGGCACGCGGTAGGCGAGCACCACGCTGCCACTGGGCGTCGGTATGGCGCTCAGCACTTCAAGCCGACGGATGTCGCCTGCGTTCGGGACCAGCCGGCGGCCGGAAAATCCGAACGCTGGTCCGACCACCAACTGCAATTCGTCGACGAGTCCGGCCGCAAGCAGTGACTGTGCGAGCTGAATGCTCCCGTGAATGCCGATGTCTCCCCCGGGTCGTTCCTTGAGGTCGCGCACTCGATCCTCCGCCGGTCCCTCGACTGCCTCAGCGTTGTGCCACTCGCTCGCGAGCGGTGTGGACGTCACCACGTACTTCTTGACGCGGTTGATGAAATGCGCAAACGGCTGGTCGTCGACATTCGGCCAGTACCGCGACCATTCGTCATACATGTGCCGGCCCAGGAGCACCGCGTCTTGTGTGCTGATGATCTTCGCTTCGTTGTCTTCCATCACCGAGTCGAACTCGGGCGGCCGGTTGGGCTGCTGACGGGGCGTGAAATACCGGGACGGGTCGTCGACATCACCGTCGAGGGACATCAGGGTGTAGAGAACGACCTTGCGCACGGGCAACCTCCTTGACGGTGGCCTCACACTGCCAGGTTTGACCCGTCGTTGGTTGGAACCCCTCTCCCCGTGCGGGATGCCCCGGCTTACTCAGGCATAGGTGCTCGCCTGGATCGAGTAGAGCTCGGCGTAGGTGCCGCCGTACGCCAGGAGGTCGGCATGGCTGCCCACCTCAACCACCCGTGCACCATCGAGCACGACGATGAGGTCCGCCATCCGGACCGTCGAGAAGCGGTGCGAGACCAGCACAGTGACGCGGCCGTTGTCGTCGACCTCGCGGGCACCAGCGGCGAACCGTTCGAAGAGCGCGTGCTCGGTCTCGGCGTCGAGCGCGGCGGTCGGCTCGTCGAGGACGAGGAGGAGGGGCTTGGGACGCATGTAGCCCCGGGCAAGCGCCAGCTTCTGCCACTGGCCGAAGCTGACGTCGACGCCGTCGTCCCACGACGCGCCGAGCTGCGTGTCGAGCCCGGCGCGCAGGTCGTCGACCACGGGAGTCGCGCCTGCCCGGTCAACGGCGGAACCGACTGCGGCCCGGTCGTCATGCCGCGGCTCGTCGCCGAGCCCGACGGTGGTGCCGGCAACGAACTCAAGCCGCGCGAAGTCCTGGAACGCGCCGGCGAGCCGCTCCCGCCACTGCGCGACGTCGATACGGGCGATGTCGGTGCCGTCCGCCAGGATCCGGCCCGCTGTCGGGGCGTACATACGGGCCAGCAACTTGACCAACGTCGACTTCCCCGCGCCGTTCTCCCCGACGACGGCGACCACGCTGCCCGCCGGCAGTGTGAGGTTGACATTCTCGAGCACGGGACGCGTGGTGCCGGGATAGGCGAAGCGCACGCCCTCGAACCGGATACCTTCGGTCAACCGGTCGGGAGCCGGCTGGTCGGAGTGCTGGTTCTGCACCGCCGCGAAATCCTCGAGCCAGGCCAGCCGCTGCGCGGAGTCCAGCCAGATACCCCGCAGGAACCCCAGCTCGCCGACCGCTGATCCGACGTACGCCGACAACCGGCCGCCGGCGGTGAGCACCAAGACGACCGAGCCGGCGCTGGCGTTCAGCCCGACCGCCACCCAGGCCACGGCGAGCACGAACGCCAACGAGAACACCGCCCACCCAAGCGCCAGCCACACCGCGCTCACCAGGTGAGTGCCGCGGAGCGCGCCGAACCACTCGCCCCACGCCGTACGCCGCCGGCGCACCAGGTCGTCCTGGTTGCCTGTCACCCGGATCTCCTTGCCGGGCGGCGGTGTCGTCGCCACCGTGAAAAGATGCCGTCCGAGTCGTCCATGTGAGGCGACCCGCTCCTCCGTGCGCTTTTCGACCTTGGGTCGCCACACGGCCACGGCCAGCAGCGGCACGGCGCCCAGCAACAGAAGCACCAGGGCGGGGTGGATGGTGGCAAGGAGCACGGAGACGAAAGCCAGCCGCAACAGCCAGCCGCCGAGGGTAAACATCGACCCGAAAAGGTGGTCTAAGGCGAACACACCGGCGCGGAGCACCGCGATCCGGTCGAGGTAAACAGGCCGCTCGTGGTGCTCGACGGTCGCCACCTCGGCCTGCAGCTGGGCGACGTGACCCTGGAACATGATGTTCAGGCGGTCGCCGAGCCGGCGTACCGTTCTGGTCAACGTCACCTGCAGCGCCCACATGAGCGTCGCCGAGGCCGCCAGGCCGAGCGCCCCAACGAACAGCTTGGTGTGCTGGTGGTGGACCAGCCCGTCGGTGACGAGCGCGAGCCAGAGCGCGACCAGCGAGTCGGGGATCGCCTGCAGCAGGGTCATGCCGAGCGAGGCGAGCAGGAGGCGAGGCTCGGCGCGGTAGCCCAGCTTGACCACCCGCACCATCGACGGCAGTGCCGGCGGCATCGGGCCCGCGGTGTCCTCGTCTCCCCGGTCGGCTTCAGAGCGACTCATGGACGATCTCCTCCCCATGCTCGTCGAGCTCGACGAAGCGGCTCGCCTGGAGGTCGTACATGGTGCGATAACGCCCGCGAAGGGCCATCAGCTCGTCGTGGACGCCGAACTCGATCACCCGGCCGT
>JBBPZH010000031.1:0-3584 GCA_038198965.1 Propionibacteriales bacterium | reverse complement strand
ATCCGGCCCGGCTCGCGTCGTTTTGCGCCGTACCTGCGCCGCTAGCTGGTCGGGTACTCGAAGAACCCCTGGCCGGCCTTGCGGCCGAGCTGGCCGGCGTCCACCATGCGGGAGATCAGTTCGGGCGGGTAGAACTTGGGGTCGGCGGTCTCGGCGTAGATGTTCAACGTGGCATCGCGCAAGATGTCGACGCCGGTGAGGTCCATAGTGGCTAGCGGTCCCATCGCGTGCCCGAAGCCCAGTCGGCAAGCGGCGTCGATGTCGTCCGCATTTGCCACCCCGCTCTCATAGAGTGCGGCGGCTTCCATCGCCAGCGCGCAGATCAGTCTCGTGGTCACGAAGCCGGCGACGTCTCGGTTGACGACGATGCAGGTCTTGCCGACTCCCTCGGCGAAGCCGCGAGCCGCCTGCAGGGTCGCCTCGCTGGTCAGCTGCCCGCGGACCAGCTCGCAGAGCCGCATCATCGGCACCGGAGAGAAAAAATGGGTGCCGATCACCGCCTCGGGACGCTGGGTCGCAGCGCCAATCTTGGTGATGGGGATCGCTGAGGTGTTGGTGGCGAGGATGGCGTCGGCTCGGCAGATGCGGTCGAGCGCACCGAAGACCTCTCGTTTGACGTCGAGCTGCTCAAAGACTGCCTCGACGACCAGGTCAGCGTCGGCAGCGGCGTCGAGGTTGGTGGTGGTCGTGATCCGGGCGAGGGCCGCGTCGCGTTCGTCACCCGTGATAGCCGCCTTGTCGACGAACTTACCGAGCGACCTCTCGATGCCTTGCCGGGCACGGTCCAGGGCCGCTGTATCGACGTCGCGCAACGTGACCTGCCATCCGCTGGTAGCGGCGACCTGCGCGATCCCCGAGCCCATGAGACCCGAACCGACCACCATCACGGACCTCGACACGCGCTCTCCCTGCCTTTCGTCTCAGCACAAAGCTGCCCTCCTCGGCGTTGCGTTCGGCCGGGGACGGCTGCCGTGTCACAACGGCAGCCGAGCCTAGTGGCAGACGGCCTACCGGTCTCCGCCGGGCCGCCAGAGCACGTCGCCAACCTCCCGGTTGGCCGACCTGGCCAAGATGAAGAGCAGATCGCTGAGCCGGTTGAGATAGCGCAGGGCCACGTCATTCATGGTGTCGGCGTGCTCGTGGTAGGCGGCCCATCCCGATCGCTCGGCGCGTCGCACGATAGTGCGCGCGACATGGAGCAGCGCCGCGCCGGCAGTGCCGCCGGGCAGGATGAACGATCGCAGCTTCTCCAGCGGCTCGTTGTAGTGGTCGCACCAGGCCTCGAGGCGGTCGACGTACTCAGGCTCCACCCGCAGCGGTGCGAACTCCGGCTCTGCCACAACTGGCGTACACAGGTCAGCGCCGACGTCGAACAGATCGTTCTGCACGCGCGTCAAGACCTCGACCATGTCACCGTCGAGCCCACCCAGCGCAATCGCCTGACCGATCGCCGAGTTGGCTTCGTCGACGTCGGCGTACGCGACGAGCCGACTATCGGTCTTCGACGTCTCGCTCATGTCGCCGAGCCGGGTGTTTCCGGCGTCGCCGGTGCGGGTGTAGATCTTCGTCAGGTTGACCATGGCGCCACTGTACGACCGCAGTTCCGTGCGTTGATCGCTTCGCGGGGCGCCCGAGGAAGACATCCCACGCGAAAACTGGGCGGGCGTTGCCGTGCCAGACTCCCCGCATGCAGTTCACGCTCCAAGACCTGGTCGCCGCGACTCAGGTCGTACGCCGCTGGATTCCTCCAACGCCGCAGTACCGGTGGCCCCAGCTCGGCCGTGCCGTCGGTGCCGACGTCTGGGTCAAACACGAAAATCACACGCCGACCGGGGCGTTCAAGGTGCGTGGTGGGCTGGTGTACGCCGACCGGCTCCGCTCCGAACGCCCAGCCGTCAGCGGCATCGTGTCCGCAACCCGCGGCAATCACGGGCAAAGCCTCGCCTTCGCCGGCCATGCGGTCGGCTTGCCGGTCACGATCGTCGTACCGTCTGGAAACCGAAGCGATCAAAACGCCGCGATCCGCGGGTTTGGTGCCGAACTCGTCGAGCATGGCCACGATTTCCAGGCGGCGCGCGAGTTCTCCGTCCAGCTGGCCGAAGATCGCGGGCGCGAGGCGGTTCCGCCGTATCACCCCGATCTGGCCCTTGGCGTGGCGACCTATGCAGCCGAACTGTTCGACGCCGTCGCGGACCTTGACATGGTTTACGTGCCGGTGGGCATGGGGTCCGGAATCAGTGGTCTCATTCGGGTGCGTGACCTGCTAGGTCTTCACACCGACATCGTGGGAGTCGTCTCTGAGCGGGCGCCGGCGTACGCCAGGTCCTTCGAGGAAGGGCGGGTCATCGCAACCGAGACCGCTGACACGTTCGTCGACGGCGTAGCCTGCCGGGTGCCGGACCCGGCCGCCGTCTCGTTGATCAACGCCGGGGCGGCCCGAGTCGTGGCGGTGAGCGACGACGCCACAGCCGAGGCGATGCGCACGCTCTTCACTACGACGCACAACGTGCCGGAGCCTGCGGGCGCGATCGCTCTCGCCGGGCTCCTGAGCGAACGGGCTGAGGTGCAAGGGCAACGGGTGGCCGTCATCCAGACCGGCGGCAACATTGACGCCGGCACGCTCGCCGACGTGCTGACGGGCAAGACGCCTGCAACGTGACCGACAACGAGGCAACAGGTCACTCGAAGATGTGATCGGGCAACGGAGGAGCGGCCTCCACCCAAGCCATGAACCCGGTGAGCGCGCCCTCGCTCATGGCGAACTCGACAGGTTGGCCGGACTGGAGCTCGACGGCCACGACGATGTGCCCACCGTAGAGCGCGAACGCCTCCGCACCCGCTGGCCGTCGACGTCCCACAACCGTGAGCGATCGATCGAAGACGTACTTCGGATGCGGCGAGAACGAGAAGATCCGAAACCACTCGATGGTGGTGTCGCGGTAGCGCCCGAGCCCCAGCGTCCAACCGCGTGCGGCGGCAGCGGCGTTGGACTGACTGGGCCGCTGAAGGCGCACGCTGCACTCAAAGGTGCCCCCGGAACGGGCGAGAAGTCGGCGGCGGATGAACAGGCAGCCAAACCCGAGCAGGACAAGGCCCGCGAGCAGTCCTGCGCTGTCAAGCAGGTCCTGCCACCACGCCATGACACCTCCGGCTACGTCGCCTGTTCCGCTGCTGCAATCCGCGCCTCCGCGAACCTGATCCGCTCTTCGACCCCGGTGTCGTCGTCGGCTTGCCGCGCCGCTTCGAGGTCTTGCCGGGCTTGGGCCACGTCGATCTCGCCGGCGAGTTCGGCGTGCCCAGACAAAATTGACACCCTGTTGTTGGCGACGGACAAGAAGCCGCCGTCGACGACGGCCTGCACCCGCTGGTTGTCGGTCGTGACCAGTTCGACGCTTCCCGGCACCAGCACCGACAGCACCGGTGAGTGATTCCGCAGGACCCCGATCTCGCCCTCAGGAGTTCGCGCCACGACGAAGGTAGCCTCCCCCGACCACACCACCCGGTCGGCCGACACCAAGTCGACCTGAAGGTCGTCCGGCATCAGAGGCTCTTCTGGATGT
This sequence comes from Propionibacteriales bacterium, assembly GCA_038198965.1. Classification (GTDB taxonomy): domain Bacteria; phylum Actinomycetota; class Actinomycetes; order Propionibacteriales; family Nocardioidaceae; genus JAUJOE01. Next base: position 24 of record JBBPZH010000031.1, on the reverse strand, counting down.
CAGCCCACTTGCGGTCGACGTCGT
>JBBPZH010000030.1:0-25932 GCA_038198965.1 Propionibacteriales bacterium | reverse complement strand
CGCCGGTGTTGAGGGCTAGTAACACCGGCGCAGGGAGCTGCGATATATATCAGGCGAGTGGTCAGGCCTCGTTTCTCACACCTGAACACCGAGCCACCACGAGGGATCACGCAACGGTGGCCGATCACACGATAGGAGCAACTCCGTGCACGCACGACTGCATGTCACGAACGTCCTGGTCGATGACCAGGACAAGGCCCTCGCCTTCTACACGGATCGGCTCGGCTTCACCCCGAAGACCGACATGCCTCTTGGGCAGTACCGATGGCTCACGGTCGCCGAGCCGGACGCCACTCACGGTGTGGAGTTGCTGCTCGAGCCAGACGAGCATCCGGCCGCGAAGGCCTTCAAGGAGGCGCTCGTCGCGGACGGCATCCCCTACGCCTCGTTCGCCGTCGACGACGTCGCGGCCGCGCAGCGCGAACTCGAGGAGCAAGGCGTCCAATTCACTCAACCGCCCACCGCGATGGGCGACATGGTTACAGCGATCTTGGACGACACCTGCGGCAATCTGATCCAACTCGTCAGCCCGGCATGAGTCCGGCCGATCCTCCCAACGGCTTCGATACCGAAGGACGCCAGATCGGCCCATGGCCCGGGGTACGACCGCGGCGAGTTGGACGGAGCCTGAACTGCTAACAGTGTACGAGGCTGCCGGTGGCGCCAACGGGTTGCTGCGCCTGGCCGGCGCCTGGCATGCCAGGGTGATGGCCGACAAAGTGGTGAGCCATGCGTTCAGCCACGGCTTCCACCCCGAGCACACCGAGCGATCACCGATTCCGATCACCATCTGCTCGCTCTGTGGGCGGCGACCGCCCCCAAGCCCACCAGGCAGCCGCCGTGAACTTACTCGTCCGGCTCAATCTGGGCGACCGGAGCGCCTGTCCAGTAGCTGACCCGTCCCAGTCACCGATCGACTACCGGGCGGCCTCCGGCTTGCCGGCGTGCGGAACCGGCTTGGTGAAGAAGACCCGGCGTACGACGTAGCGGTCGGTGTCGGATGGTCCACCACTTCCAAGACGATAAACGCCGCTTTCCGGTGTTGCCTGCCACATGTTCGTGCCTCAGTAACCGTGGCCGAAGGCAATGCCAAGCCTGGCTCGGTAGAGCCAGATGGGCGCTCTGACAAGCCATCGGACACGGATCAAGCCCGCCCGATCAAAGTTCGTCGATCGCCTCTCATGCGTGCGATCATCCATCGGCGAGATGACCGCGGGCCAGTCCTAGTACCCGTTCGCGACGCGACTCCTTCAAGTCGCCGGCCGTCCTCCCCGTCGCTCACCCCATCACCCGTTTGGGGATCCACGTTCGGAATGCCCTCGTTGGCCGAACGGCGATCAGAGATCCAGGACGCGGCGTAGTCCGCGGTCGACCTCGTGGAGCAGGTTGTCGGGGACGCGCCCGACGTGGTCGCGCAAGTCTGCCTTGTTGAGCGTGACAACAGCGGTCACGTTGACCACGGAGTCGCGGGGTAGGTCCGTGGTGGAGGCAGGCAAGAAAACGTTCCCCGGCATCGCTGCCAAGGCGGTGGTGGAGGTGATGACGGCGACCAGAACGGTTGCCAGACGACTCTCGTTGTAGTTGTCAGACTGAATCAGTAGAACTGGTCGACGCTTCGCCGGCCGGCTGCCGATCGCCGGGCCAAGATCGGCCCAATAGACGCCACCTCGTTCGATTACCATTCGTTGTCGGACTCGAGCAGGAGCCCATGTGCTGCCTCGACGGCTGCGGCATTGGAGTCGTCCAACGCGCCGCACCGCTCCAGCGCAGCGTCGATCTGCTCTGTGAGCGAACGCGCGTCTAGTTCCTTGAGGTAGTTGTTGGCGGCGCGTGCAAAGAACTCCGAGCGGCTCACGCCGAGGTCTTTCGCGCGGCGAGAAGCCCGGTCAAAGATCTCATCTGGTACAGAGATAGCGGTCTTCATAGGGAAAGTATAACCCGGTATGACCATCCGTCTAGTTACCAGAAGGTGCTCGTCCGTCCCACCGGATCAGAATCGGCTAGCCGGCCGAGACCTGGCTGGAGTCCCGGGACCGGTGCCACGCCCGCTGAGAACGTCAAGGACTCGCTGCCAGCCGCTAGTCTTCTAGGTCGAATGCCTCGTGGAACGCTCGTGTCAAGTCGTGCTCCTGTTCCTCCAGCAGCGCACCGATGGGGCGCACCAGCACGTCCCGTGGGACGGTAGCGATGGAGTCCAGGTTGATCACCGAGTCGTGGTCAAGCCCGTGTCGTTGCCCAACGATCACCTCGCTGCCCAGACCTCGCACCGATCGCACTTCCTTGCGGGTGAGCACCAGCACCGGACGCGTCTTGTCGAGTCGAGCCAGCCAGATCGGGTGCATCAGTCGAGCGCTGACCACACCTGGCCAGCATTGCGTGCGGCCCACACCGCATATGCATCCGACTCCGGGCCGGGATCGGCGCTGGAGGCGTAGATCTGCGCGTCTCGCTCGGCGGCGCGCCGTCGAATCTCCCGTCTGATCGCGCGGTTGATGACGGTTCCGGGAGTGAGAGTAGGGTGCTGCGGATGGGTGAAGATCGACGTGTCAGCCGGGACTAGACACGAGCCAACCAAGTCGGATCCGTCAGGAGCCGAACGCTGGGCCGACTACCTCGATTGGGTCCGTGAGGACATCATCCAGGTGGTGACGTCGCTGCCTCAGGACGACCAGCGGACCTCGCTCCTCCCGAGTGGATGGGCGCCCATCGAACTTCTGAGCCACGTCTTTCACATGGAGCAGCGATGGTTCGTGTGGGGCTTTCTCGGCGAGTCGGTCGACCAGCCCTGGGGAGACTGGAACGCACCTGAGCCCTGGAGCGATGACGACAGTGGCGAGACGAAGGTGAGGCCCCGGTGGGTGGTGTCCGAGGGCGTCACTGCCGAGGAGCTTTCAATACGCCTTCGCGTCCTGGGTTCGCGCACGCGTGCAGTGCTCAACGAGCACGATATGGACGCCCTTGGGAGAGCCGGGGGTCGTTTCGGCGACGATCCGCCGACGCTCGAGTGGATCTGTTTCCACGTGTTGGCGGAGTACGCCAGGCACGCGGGTCATCTGGACATCGTCGATGAGATCTCACGAGATTAAGAGAGTCGATCGTAGTCGCGTTGCAGGCTCCCGCGTAGGCGTCCTGGACGTCGTCGACCTTGACGGTGAGCAGTGGGTTCTCGGGTGCCGTCGCGTCGCGCGGGACGAGCTGGATGTGCTCCCCGGAGCTGGGCACGACGAAGCGGGTGATCCAGTCGAGGCCCAAGCTTCCATGTCGAGCCCGAGGTAGTCCGCGTAGAAGCCTCTGGCTTCCTTGAAGTACAACGATGCCAATCACATACGGCGAAGAAAGCCAGCCTGGTGATGAAGCGCCGGCCGGCGTGTTGGCGCGTCACGTCCTCCTAGGGCGCCCGAAAGCGGAGTGTCGGTGGTGGGCGCCAGAGGTCGGCTATAGCGTTGACCGGTGCGCGCCATCCGCCGGTTCACCATCCGACCCGTCCTCCCAGAGCCGCTTCGTCCACTGGAAGAGTTGGTCGTCAACCTGCGCTGGTCATGGCACCGGGAAACTCAAGACCTGTTCGCTGCAATGGATCCAACGGTGTGGGCCACAAGCGGGCACAACCCGGTGCGGTTCCTGGGAGCGGTTCCAGCCAGTCGGCTGCGCGAGCTCGCCGCCGACGAGGGCTTCGCGGAGCGGCTGCGACATGCCTGTGCAGACCTCGAGACGTACGTCAGCGGTGACCGCTGGTATCAGCGGCTCGGACCTGATGCACCCCAACAGGTCGCCTACTTCTCACCGGAGTTCGGCATCACGGCGGTGCTCCCGCAGTACTCCGGGGGCCTCGGCATCTTGGCCGGTGACCATCTCAAGGCGGCCAGTGACCTTGGCGTACCGATCATTGGCGTCGGGTTGCTCTACCGGCATGGGTACTTCCGGCAGTCACTGTCGCGAGAGGGCTGGCAGCAAGAGTGGTATCCGGTCAGCGATCCTGACGAGCTGCCGATCACGCTGCTGCGGGAGTCCGACGGGTCACCGGCACGCATCTCGCTGCGGGTCGCTGGTGGCCAAGAGTTGTTGGCTGCTGTCTGGATCGCTCAGGTGGGTCGGGTTCCGCTGCTCCTGATGGACTCCGACATTGAGGAAAACTCCCCGGTGCTTCGTGACGTCACCGACCGGCTGTACGGCGGGGGTTCGGAGCACCGGCTCACCCAGGAGCTGCTGCTCGGCGTCGGTGGCGTGCGGGCACTGCGCACCTACTGCCGCATCACCGGTGCCGCTGAGCCCGAGGTTTTCCACACCAACGAAGGCCACGCCGGGTTCTTGGGCGTCGAACGGATCCGTGAGTTCATGGCCGACGACGGGCTGGGGTTCGGCGCCGCTTTAGAGAAAGTCCGAGCAGGCACCGTCTTCACCACCCACACACCGGTGCCTGATGGCATCGACCGCTTCGCCAAGGACCTCCTGCGCTCTCAGTTCGCCGTGGGCGACGACTCCGGTGGTTTGACGCTTGACAACGTGCTTGCGTTGGGCAGCGAGGACTATGAGGGCGGCGATCCCACGGTCTTCAACATGGCCGTCATGGGCCTGCGCCTGGCGGCTCGCGCCAACGGAGTCAGCCGGCTTCACGGCCAGGTGTCGCGCGAGATGTTCAAGGGCCTTTGGCCCGGCTTCGACGCCGACGACGTACCGATCACATCGGTTACCAACGGCGTCCACGCCCAGACCTGGGTGGCCGGAGAGGTGTTCGATCTCGCCGAGCGGGAGTCGATCCTGGCCGCACTCGAGAGCTCCGATGACTGGTCTGCCATCGACAAGATCCCGGGGCGTGCTCTCTGGGACACCAAGCGAGAGCTCCGGCGCCGGCTGGTGGAGTCGGTGCGCCAGCGCGTCAAGGACTCACAGATCAACCGGGGTTCGGCTCCGGCCGAGCTGGGCTGGGTCAACACCGTGCTCGACCCCGACGTGTTGACGATCGGGTTCGCCAGGCGGGTGCCGTCGTACAAACGGCTCACGCTGATGCTGCGCGACCGAGATCGGTTGACCCGGCTGCTGCTTCACCCGGAGCGACCAATCCAGTTGGTGATTGCCGGCAAGGCACACCCGGCGGACGACGGCGGGAAGCGGCTGATCCAGGAGATCGTGCGGTTCGCCGACGATCCCGCCGTCCGGCATCGGATCGTGTTCCTGCCGAACTACGACATCGCCATGGCGCAACCCCTCTACCCCGGGTGCGACGTCTGGCTCAACAACCCGCTGCGTCCCTACGAGGCGTGCGGCACGTCGGGCATGAAGGCCGCGCTCAACGGTGGCTTGAACCTGTCGATCTGCGACGGCTGGTGGGATGAGTGGTACGACGGCCAGAACGGCTGGGCCATCACCTCTGCCGACGGGGTCGACGACCCCAACCGCCGTGACGAGCTCGAAGCGGCGACGTTGTACGACCTCATCGAACACGAGGTCGCCCCCCGGTTCTACGACCGAGATGCCGACGGTTTGCCGGCCCGGTGGATCGAGATGGTGCGCCACACGATGAAGTCGCTCGGCCCGAGGGTGTTGGCAACCCGAATGGTCCGCGACTACGTGCATGAGCTCTACGAACCGGCAGCGGGCAGCTCGCGACGGGTCGCCGCAACACCCGACACCGCAGCCGAGCTCGCGGCCTGGAAGGCTCGCGTGAGGGCGGCATGGTCGCAGGTGCGGATCGAGCATGTCGAGTCAAGCGGCATCCCCGACGCTCCTTCTCAGGGCACCCAGTTGACCGTCCGAGTGTTTGCGGCGCTGGGGGACCTGTCGGCTGACGACGTCGACGTGCAGGTGGTCCACGGCCGGGTGGCTGGCGACGACCAGATCAGGGATCCTGAGCCGGTCAGCATGCACCCGGTCGAGGGGTATGAGTCGGGTCGGCTGCGGTACGAGGCCGAGCTCGATCTGGACATTACCGGCCAGTTCGGCTACACCGCGCGCATTCTGCCGCACCATGACCTTTTGGTGAGCCCTGCCGAGGTGGGCGTCATCGCTTGGCCGCTGGACGTCAACGCCGCAGACGGCTGAGTCGGGCAGTCACCTCCGATACGCTGCCCGCCATGCCGGATCACGTGCGACTCGAGGTGGCCAACGGCGTCGCCACGATCCGGCTGGACCGGCCCCCGATGAACGCCTTGAACGCCACGGTGCAGGAGGAGATCAGAGCCGCGGCGACGGAGGCTGCTGAGCGCGACGACGTACGCGCCGTCATCGTCTACGGCGGCGAGAAGGTTTTCGCCGCGGGAGCCGACATCAAAGAGATGGCGGACCTGTCCTACACCGACATGGTGCGCCGCTCAGGCGCTCTCCAGTCGGCCTTCACCGCAGTTGCCCGCATCCCCAAGCCCGTCGTGGCTGCGGTCACCGGCTACGCGCTCGGCGGCGGCTGCGAGCTGGCGCTGTGCGCCGACGTACGCATCGCTGCAGACACCGCCAAGTTCGGCCAGCCCGAGATCCTGCTCGGAATCATCCCGGGCGCCGGGGGCACGCAGCGGTTGGCTCGCCTCATCGGACCGGCCAAGGCGAAGGACCTGATCTTTACCGGCCGTTTCGTCGAGGCTGACGAGGCGCTCAGCATGGGGCTCGTCGACAAGGTTGTGCCAGCCGATCAGGTGTACGACGCCGCAGTCCAGTGGGCCGGCGCGTTCGCCGGTGGCCCCGCCTTCGCGCTTCGCGCCGCCAAGGAGTCGGTAGACCACGGTCTGGAGGTCGACCTCGACACCGGTCTGGAGATTGAACGTCAGCAGTTTGCCGGCCTCTTCGCGACCCAGGACCGCATCGCAGGCATGACGTCGTTCGTCGAACAGGGGCCCGGCAAGGCGACGTTCGAGGGACGATGATGTCCGACACCACCAGGAGCCGACTCGCGTCGCTCGTTTGGGTGCTCGCCGTCGTGGCGGCCCTCATCCTGGCGGTTGGGGCGCTGCTGTGGTCGTTGGACGCGAACCGCGCCAACTCGCTCGTCTCCTTCGTGCTCAACGCCGCCGAGATGATCGACGGGCCGTTCTGGCGCGTCTTCAACCTGCACGACCCCATCAAGAACCACTTGGTCAACTGGGGCCTGGCGGCGGTCGTCTATCTGATCATCGGCCGGGTCGCCGACCGCCTCATCCGGGCGTGACAGTGGCGGGGCCCGGTGTATGCCACCGGGGCCTCGTCCTGAGCGCTACCGGCGACGTCTCCAGCACAGGCGATCCACAGAAAATCCACAGTCCACTCTCAACGACCGGGTCGACCATGGCAGGCATGCATCCAGCTCAGACGGCGAACGGCGCGGCGCTCACCCGGGCGGACGGCACGCCGATCAGGGTGCTGGTGGTGGACGACGAGCGGACCTTGTCTGACCTGATGGCCATGGCGTTGCGCTATGAGGGGTGGGTAATCGAGACGGCCGCCGACGGTGCATCGGCGGTGCGCGCGGCCGCCAGCTTCCGGCCCGATGCCGTGGTTCTCGACATGATGCTTCCGGACTTCGACGGCCTGGAGGTGCTCCGTCGCATCCGGTCGACTGACCCAGAGGTCGGCGTCTTGTTCCTCACCGCCCGGGACGCAGTCGAGGACCGGATCGCGGGTCTGACGGCAGGCGGCGACGACTACGTCACCAAGCCGTTCAGCCTGGAGGAGGTGATCGCCCGGTTACGGGCCCTGCTGCGCCGCGCCGGCGCCTCTTTGACCGCCAGCTCGTCGACGCTCGTCGTCGGTGACCTCGCCCTCGACGAGGAGAGCCGAGAGGTGACCCGAGCGGGGGACCAGATTGTGTTGACGGCGACGGAGTTCGAGCTGTTGCGGTTCCTCATGCGCAATCCGCGGCGCGTCCTGTCAAAGGCGCAGATCCTCGACCGGGTGTGGCACTACGACTTCGGTGGGCATGCGAACGTCGTCGAGATCTATATCTCCTACCTCCGGAAGAAGATCGATGCCGGACGCCAGCCGATGATCCACACGATGCGCGGGGCGGGTTACGTGTTGAAGCCCGCAGCATGACCCCGACCTGGTGGTCACCCGCCGGCTGGACCCTGCGCCGACGGATGGCCATCACCGTGGCCGGGTTGATCTCTGTCGTCTGCCTGCTGCTGGCTGCCGTGTCGACGCTCGCCGTGCGCTCCTTCCTCCTCGCCCGAGTCGACAGCGACCTGGGCGCAGCGGTGGGGCGTACCGCGGGGGCAGTCGGCGGCGACCGAGGGCCTGTTGGACCGCCGGGAGACCAAGGTGATAATGGACACTTCTACTTCCCGCCGGGGCAGGCAGCCGGCACGTTGGCCGGCGTCACGAGACAGGGCCACACAGTGGCGTACGTCTTGAGTGAGGACACCAGTCCGCGGCCGGAGCGACTGGATCCCGAAGACACCAGCGCGCTCGCGTCGCTGCCGACTGGTGTCCACACGACAGTTGATCTCGGGCATGAAGAGGGCAGATACCGAGTGGCCACGACTCAGGCACCCGACGGCGACGTACTACTGACTGGGCTGCCGCTGAGCGAGATCGACGCCACGCTCAACCGGCTGTTGGGCTTTGAAGCTGGCCTTACGCTAGCCGCGGTGTTGCTCACCTCTGCGGCCGGCTCGTTGTTGGTACGCCGCATCCTCGCGCCCCTCGACCGAGTTGCGGTTACGGCGTCTCGGGTGGCGGGGCTGCCTCTGGACTCCGGAGAGGTCGAGCTGGCCGAGCGGGTGCCCCCGGCAGACGCCGATCCGCGCACCGAGACCGGCCAGCTCGGCGCCGCCTTCAACGCCATGCTGGACAACGTCGCATCCGCGCTTGCCGCGCGGCAGCGCAGCGAGTCACGGGTCCGCCAGTTCGTGGCCGATGCCAGCCATGAGCTGCGTACCCCATTGACTGCTATCCGTGGCTACGCGGAGCTGAACCGGCGGGCCGAGGCCCAGCTGTCGCCCGATCTCGCCTACGCGGCCGAGCGCATCGAGTCCGAAACGCTGCGCATGTCGGTGCTGGTTGACGATCTGCTGCTCTTGGCCCGGCTCGACTCCGGCCGTCCGCTCGAGCGCAAAGAGCTCGACCTCACCCGGTTGGTCGTCGACGCAGTCAACGACGCTCAAGTCGCAGGCCCTGGGCGCTCCTGGCGGCTCGACGTGCCGGCCTCGGCGCTCGTGGTGCTGGGTGATCCTGCGCGGCTGCATCAGGTGGTGGCCAACGTGCTGACCAACGCGCGCGTGCATACACCGCAGGGGACCGTCGTGACGACTCGCTTGGCAGCTGACGGAGATGTCGCCAAACTCGAGATCTCCGACAACGGCCCGGGCATCGATGCCGACCTCCAGCCTCACGTGTTCGAGCGGTTCACCCGGGCCGACTCCAGCCGGTCACGGGCGGCCGGAAGTACCGGGCTCGGGCTCTCCATCGTCTCCGCCGTCGTCAGCGCGCATGCGGGGGACGTGAGCGTGCAAAGCTCACCCGGTCGCACCTGCGTGACCATCACCTTGCCGCTGGCACCGACGGAGCTGGCCGCAGTCGGCGGCGAGCGCGAGTGCGGGGATGCCGTGTCTGCTGAGATGCACGACAATGCTGACGCTTCGCGCGGCGGCCTCGAGCGGTTGTGAGCCATGCCACGCCGGCAGCGGTAACGGCGCGGAGCGGTGTGCTCGTACCGTCGCAGGCAGCAGGCGGGTTCGCCGTTGATGACCAGGAGGACGCCCATGAAGATCGTCGTGTGTGTCAAGTACGTTCCAGACGCTACGGGTGAGCGGCATTTCAACTCCGACAACACCGTCGACCGGTTGAGCACCGATGGGCTCTTGTCCGAGCTCGACGAGTACGCCGTCGAGGAGGCCCTCCAGATCCGCGACCGGGTCGACGGAGAGATCGTCGCCGTCACGGTGGGGCCGGAGGCGGCGCGAGCGGCGGTGCTCAAGTCGCTTCAGATGGGCGCCGACGCCGGTGTGCATGTTCAGGACGACGCGATCCACGGCAGCGACTCGCTCGGCACTTCGCTGGTCCTGGCAAGAGCGATTGAGCGACAGACCCCCGATCTGGTGCTCTGCGGTATGGCGTCGACTGACGGCGGCATGAGCGTCGTACCCGCGATGCTGGCAGAGCGGCTCGGCCTCCCGCAGGTCACGTTCGCGTCTGAAGTCACCTTCGACGACTCGACGGTGCGGATCCGCCGCGACGGTGATACGGCAACAGAGGTTATCGAGGCGACCCTGCCGCTTCTGCTCAGCGTGACCGATCAGTGCAACGAGCCCCGCTACCCCTCGTTCAAGGGCATCATGGCCGCCAAGAAGAAGCCCATGGAGACGTTGACGCTCGCCGACCTGGGGCTGAGCAGTTCCGATGTCGGGCTAGACGCCGCTTGGACCCGGGTCGGCAGCTATTCGGCGCGGCCGCCGCGTTCGGCGGGGACCGTGGTCACTGACGACGGCGGTTCGGGGGCCACCGAGCTGGTCGGCTTCCTGGCCGGGCAGAAGTTCATCTGACTGAGGCCACTTCCCTGACTACACCCGTCAACATCCAGGAGTGCTGAGAAAACCATGACCGAGGTCCTCGTTCTCGTCGATCACGCCGACGGCGCTGTCCGCAAGACCACTGCCGAGCTGTTGACATTCGCGAGACGCCTCGGGTCGCCCTCGGCCGTTGTCCTCGGGCCAGGCGTCGACGCGGCCCGTGCGTTCCTGCAGCAGTACGGCGCCGACAAGGTGTACGTCGTCGACACCCCCGATGTCAGCGACTACCTGGTGGCGCCCAAGGCTGAGGCGCTCGCCCAACTGATGCAGCGCGTCGCCCCGGGCGCAGTGCTCTTGCCGTCGAACGCGGAGGGCAAAGAGATCGCCGGTCGGCTCGCGATCATGACGGAGTCCGGGCTCATCACCGATGCGGTAGACATTGCAGCGAGCGGCGTTGGTCTCACGACGACGCAGTCGGTCTTCGCCGGCGCCTACACCGTCATCTCCAGCGTGACGCACGGGACCCCGATCGTCACGGTCAAGCCCAACTCGATCACTCCTGAGCCTGTGCCAGGGGCCGCAGCGGAAGAGCATGTCGACGTCACGGTCAGCGATGCCGCCAAGACGGCCCGCATCGTGGAGCGGAAGGAGAGACAGGCCACGGGTCGACCCGAGCTGACCGAGGCATCGATCGTCGTGTCGGGAGGGCGCGGCACCGGAGGGAACTTCGAACCGGTCGAACAGTTCGCCGACGCGCTCGGTGCTGCCGTCGGTGCGTCGCGTGCCGCGGTCGACTCAGGCTGGTACCCACACGCCTACCAGGTGGGCCAGACCGGCAAGACAGTGTCACCGCAGCTGTACGTCGCAACCGGGATCTCCGGCGCGATCCAGCACCGGGCCGGTATGCAGACGTCCAAGACCATCGTGGCGATCAACAAGGACGCCGAGGCACCGATCTTCGAGCTCGTCGATTTCGGGGTGGTGGGTGACCTGCACAGCGTGTTGCCGGCGGCCACCGAGCAGGTCAACGCCCGCAAAGCTTAAGAGGCTGACCAGCCGGCTATGGGCGAAAGTCCGACGTTTGCGTCGCTATGGCGACGCTCCCGTCGGATCCTTCGGCGCTGAAGTTGATGGCTGGCGGGCGTGGCAAGGTGACGACATGGTTGACAGCGCCGTTCCGATTGCGTCGGGAGCTGGGTTGCCAGGACTTCGCGTGGTCGTCATGGGCGTTTCCGGCTCGGGCAAAAGCACGGTAGGCGAGCTCCTGGCACGCCGTCTGGAGGTCGACTACGCCGACGCCGACGACTTCCACAGCGAGTCGAACAAGGCGAAGCTGCACGAGGGCATTCCGCTCACCGACGCCGACCGGCTGCCGTGGCTGCACGCGATCCGTGACTGGCTCGCCGAACGCGACAGCGCGGTCGTCACCTGCTCTGCGCTGAAGCGGCGCTACCGCGACGTGTTGCGCCAGGGGGCGCCGGACTGCGTGTTCCTGTACTGCGAGGGGAGCCCGCAGCTGATCGCTCAGCGGATCGCACACCGCCCGCACCACTTCATGCCCGCGTCGTTGCTGCAGTCACAGTTGGCCGAGTTGGAGCCGCCACAAGCCGACGAGCCTGCGGTGGCCGAGGACGTGCGCCGTCCTCCGGATGCGATCGTCGAGCGCTTCGTCGCCGAAGTCGTACGCCGATCGGCCGAGCAGCCGGGTCGCTGACGCCGCCTGGCTGGCTCGGCGGCGTCCGCCCGCGCATTAGGCTGACGGCGTCATGAGTGCTGCGCCCGAGGCCCCGGTGGCCTACCTGGACCACGCCGCCACCACTTCGGTCTATCCGGAGGTGATCGAGGTGATGGCGCGGTTGATGGGAAGTGTCGGCAACGCCTCCTCACTGCACGGGTCGGGTCGCACGGCACGACGAGTCGTGGAGGAGTCCCGGGAGACGTTGGCCGCCGTCGTGAACGCGCGGCCATCCGAGGTCGTGTTCACCTCTGGCGGCACCGAAGCCGACAACCTCGCGATCAAGGGCTTGTTCTGGAGTCGGCGCAGGGAGGATCCACGGCGCACCCGCATCCTCGCGTCTTCAGTCGAGCACCACGCGGTGCTCGACCCGTTGCACTGGCTGAGTGCGGAGGCCGGAGCCGACGTCGAGCTGCTCCCGGTCGATGCAGACGCCCGTCTCGACGTCGAGGCGCTGCGAGCGGCGATCGACACCGACCCCGCGGGGTTAGCCCTGATCACCGTCATGCTGGCCAACAACGAGGTGGGCACACTGGAGCCGCTCGACGAGGTCGTCGCGTTGGCTTCCGCACATGGCATACCCGTCCATACCGACGCGGTGCAAGCGGTCGGTCAGCTGCCCATTGACTTCGCTGCCATCGGCGTGGATGCGATGACGATCACCGGACACAAGATCGGCGGACCGTTCGGTGTCGGAGCGCTGCTGCTGCGACGCGACGCCACCGTGGTACCGCTGTTGCACGGCGGTGGCCAGGAGCGCGACGTGCGGTCGGGTACCTCCGACGTACCCGCGATCGTCGGTTTGGCTGCCGCCGCGGAGCTGTCGGTCAAGCGCATGCCGGAGCGGGCGCCGTACCTCTCCGGATTGCGCGACCGGCTCATCGACGGTGTCCTCGAAGCCGTCCCCGACGCGCAGCTCAACGGCCCGGAAGGCGACGGACGCCTGCCTGGCAACGCACACCTGTCGTTCCCGGGCTGTGAAGGCGACTCCCTTCTGATGCTGCTGGACGCGCAAGGCATCGAGTGCTCCACCGGATCAGCGTGCTCGGCCGGTGTGCCACAGGCGTCGCACGTCTTGCTCGCCATGGGCCGAGACGATGCGACAGCGCGCTCTTCGCTGCGGTTCTCGCTCGGACACTCCTCGGTGCCTGCAGACGTCGACCGCGTCATCACGGCCATCGCTCCTGCCGTTCGGCGGGCATGCTCTGCGGGAAGCGTTTCGACGGAGTCTCCTCGGTGAAGGTGATCGCTGCACTGTCGGGCGGCGTCGACTCGGCGGTAGCGGCGGCCCGAGCCGTCGAGGCCGGCCACGACGTCACGGGGGTACACCTGGCGCTGTCACGCAATCCGGCGTCGTACCGGACCGGTTCCCGCGGTTGCTGCACGATCGAGGACGCCGGCGACGCCCGCCGCGCTGCAGACGTCATCGGCATCCCGTTCTACGTCTGGGACCTGAGCGAGCGCTTCCACGCTGACGTGGTCGAGGACTTCATTGCCGAGTACGCCGACGGCCGCACCCCGAATCCTTGCGTGCGCTGCAATGAGCGGATCAAGTTCGCAGCAGTGCTCGACAAAGCGCTGGCGCTGGGCTTCGATGCCGTGGCAACGGGGCATTACGCGCGGCTGGTCTCAGGCGTGGACGGTGAGGTGGAGCTGCACCGATCGGTCGATCCCAGCAAGGACCAGTCGTACGTGCTTGGAGTCCTGACCCAGGACCAGCTGGCGCACTCGCTGTTTCCGCTCGGCGGCTCGACCAAGCCGGAGGTGAGAGCCGAAGCGGCTGCTCGCGGGCTGGCCGTTGCGGCCAAGCCAGACAGTCACGACATCTGCTTCATCTCCGACGGTGACACCGCCGGGTGGCTACGCGGCAGGCTCGGCGCATCGACGGGGGAGATTGTCGACTCGTCAGGTGAGGTGCTGGGCACCCACGAGGGCAGCTTCGGGTTCACCGTCGGCCAGCGCCGCGGGCTTCGTCTCGATCGGCCGGCACCCGATGGACGGCCGCGCTACGTGCTCGACATTGAACCGGTGACCGGCCGTGTCACCGTCGGCTCCCGCGCTGAGTTGCGGGTTGACTCCCTGGTCGCTGCCACCCCTCGGTGGTGCGGCGCGGCGCCGGTCAACGCGTTCAGCTGCACGGTGCAGCTGCGGGCGCACGGTGAGCAGCTGCCGGCCACTGCGCGCGTTCGCTGCGAGTCCGCTGAGGTCGCCGGCGTACCGCCTGTCGTCCACATCGACCTGGAGGAGCCGGCGAGCGGTGTGGCGCCGGGGCAGGCTGCGGTTCTGTACGACGGCACTCGAGTCCTCGGCTGTGCCACCATCGCCCGCACCAGCCGCTCCGCCGACGCGCCGGCCTAACCGGCGAGCCAGATGCCCCACGTCGCGACCGGCATCGGGTCGATGCCGGGCACCGACTATGGAGGCAGCCTGCGGACAGTGCTCGGTGAGATCGGTGACTTTCCGCATGTTGTCGAGCTTCCGGAGCGCGGTCCAGCCGCCACGATGATCGGCCGGTCGCTGGCCGTCGTCGCCGGTCTCGGCGCCGACCTTCAGCCCGCCGGCTGGCGGCTCGCCGCTCCTGAGGGGCTCGATCAACGCCGGAGCCGTTCCCTGCTGGCCCGCGACCTCGACGCCCTCGAAGAACTTGCTGATCGCCATCGAGGCAGGTTCAAACTTCAACTGGCTGGGCCTGGCACGTTGGCGGCCACTGTCGAGCTGCCGCGCGGCGGCAAGGTGCTCGCCGACCCGGGTGCGCGACGCGATCTGACGCAGGCCCTCGCCGAAGGCGTCGGCGTTCACGTCCAAGACGTACGGCGCCGCCTTCCGGCCGCTGACGTCGTCGTACAGCTTGATGAACCCGCGCTGCCCGCCGTGCTGGCCGGTGCCGTGCCGACCGCCAGTGGTTTGTACCGGCACCGGTCTGTCCCACGGGCCGAGGTAGCGGCTTCGCTGGACGAGGTGCTGGTGGCCGCAACGGAAGCTGGAGCGCAGACGGCAGTGCACTGCTGCGCCGCTGGCGTGCCGTTCGACGTGTTGGCGCAGACATCCGCGCGATCGCTCTCCTGCGACGCGACACTGCTGCCGAGCACGGCGTACGACGCTGCAGCCGCCTGGCATGACAGCGGCCGCGCTCTGTGGCTCGGCGTCGTGCCAGCTTCTGATCCCGGCACCGACCTGACCGACGCGGACCTCACCAGATCGGTGCTCGAACTTTGGTCCCGGCTCGGCTACCCGGACCCGGAGGCCATACCGGAAACCACGGTTACGCCAACCTGTGGACTGGCCGGTGCCTCCGTGCCGTGGGCACGCCAGGCGCTGGAAATGTGCGCCCGCACGGCACGGAATCTGTCGGTCGAGCAGGGCAGGATGACTCCATGACGTCGACGCAGGCCACCGATCTCGAGGTCGCTGCCGGTCCGCACACGGAGCTGGCGGCGGCACCCGTCGACGCACGCGAACGGCATGCTGAGCTGGCCGAGACCATCGAGGGTCACCGGTGGCGCTACTACGTGCTCGACACCCCAACGGTCAGCGACGGAGACTTCGATGCGCTGATGCGCGAGCTCCACAGCCTGGAGGACCAATACCCCGAGCTGCGCACACCTGACTCGCCGACGCAAAAGGTCGGCGGCGCGGTGTCCACCCAGTTCACCGCCGTCGAGCACGCCGAGCGCATGCTGAGCCTCGACAACGTCTTCTCCGCACCCGAGCTGACCGCGTGGGCGGCTCGCGTCGAGCGAGACGTCGGCGCCGAGGTCGACTACCTGTGCGAGCTCAAGGTCGACGGACTCGCGATCAACCTCACCTACGAGTCCGGCCGATTGGTCCGCGCGGCGACGCGCGGCGACGGCCGCACCGGCGAGGACGTCACGCCCAACGTGCGCACCATCGAGCGAGTCCCTGATCGGTTGGCGCCGAGCGGCCGCTGGCCACTGCCCGACTTCCTCGAGGTCAGGGGTGAGGTTTTCTTTCCGGTCGCTGCCTTCGCCAAGCTCAACGAGACCCTGGTCGAGGCGGGCAAGGTGCCGTTTTCCAACCCCCGCAACGCGGCCGCCGGCTCGCTGCGCCAAAAGGATCCTCGCGTCACCGCCAGCCGGCCGTTGCAGATGGTGTGCCACGGGCTCGGTGCCAGACGGGGGTTCGAACCAGTGCGGCAGTCCGAGGCGTACGCCGCCCTGCAGTCTTGGGGGCTGCCGGTGAGCGATCGCGCCAAGGTGCTGCCCGCGCTCGACGAGGTCTTGGCCCTCATCGACTCCTACGGTGAGCACCGCCACGACGTCGAGCACGAGATCGACGGCGTTGTCGTCAAGGTCGACCAGGTAGTCCTGCAGCGCCGGCTCGGATCCACGTCACGGGCGCCGCGCTGGGCGATCGCCTACAAATATCCGCCCGAAGAAGTCACCACAAAGCTGTTGGCCATCGAGGTCAACGTCGGTCGGACGGGCCGGGTTACACCGTTCGCCCGCATGCAGCCGGTGCGGGTTTCGGGGTCGACCGTCGAGCTCGCGACACTGCACAACGAGTCGGAGGTGCGGCGCAAGGGCGTGCTCATCGGCGACACCGTTGTCGTGCGCAAGGCCGGCGATGTGATCCCTGAGGTGGTCGGACCGGTGGTCGACCTGCGCACTGGCGACGAGCTGCCGTTCGAGATGCCCGCCGCCTGCCCCTCGTGCGGTACGCCGCTGGCCCCAGCTCGTGAAGGAGATGCCGACATCCGGTGTCCCAACACCCGCTCCTGTCCGGCGCAGCTGCGCGAGCGGGTGTTCCATGTCGCGGGACGCGGCGCCTTCGACATCGAAGTTCTCGGATACGAGGCAGCCGTTGCCCTGCTCGACGCGGGAGTCATCGAGGACGAGGGCGACCTGTTCTCCCTCGATGAAGCGGCACTGCTGCAGGCGCCGCTGTTCACCAAACGCGACGGCGAGCTCTCGGCCAACGGTGCCCGGCTGCTGGCCAATCTCGACCGGGCCAAGGAGCAGCCGTTGTGGCGCGTCTTGGTGGCGTTCTCGATCCGCCACGTGGGACCAACGGCTGCGCGGGCTCTCGCGACAGCGTTCTCGTCCCTCGACGCCATCGAGGCGGCGGACGTCGACGAGCTCGCCGACGTCGAAGGCGTCGGGCGCATCATCGCTGAGTCCATCCTCGAGTGGTTCGAGGTGCCCTGGCACCGAGACGTCGTACGCAAGTGGCGTGCTGCCGGTGTTCGCATGGTCGACCAGCGCGACGAGTCAGTCCCGCGCACCCTGGAGGGCCTCACCGTCGTGGTCACCGGGTCGCTGGAGGGCTGGTCGCGTGACGAGGCAAAGGAGGCCATCGTGGCGCGCGGCGGCAAGGCCGGTTCGTCGGTGTCGAAAAAGACCGACTTCGTCGTCGCCGGTGAGTCGCCCGGCACCAAGCTCGACAAGGCGAGATCGCTGCAGGTGCCAGTGCTCGACGAGCCGGGATTCGCAGTCCTGCTCGACCAAGGCGTCGACGCGGCTCGGGCGCTGGCCGCCGGCCCGGAGGAGTCGTCATGACGTTTCCCGACCCTGTCCCGCCACCAGTTCCGGACCTACCCGAGGGAGTCGACCCGGCGGGCGTGCCGAAGGCTTCAGCGGGACACGACGCTTTCGTCATGGGGGTCGCGATCACGGTCGCGCTGCTCGGCCTGATCGTCACCGTCGGCTGGATCGTCTACCACCAGCTCGTCGGGGGGTGAAGGCAACACCTTTAGGATTGCCGCCATGGACGAGCCCGGAGCCTCGTTGCCCGCTGACTCGTCGACCAGCGGTGCTTCGCTCACCCGCGACGACGTCGCCCGGCTTGCCCACCTGGCTCGCATCGACCTGACCGACGCAGAGCTCGACCACCTGGCGCCGCAGCTCGCGGTGATCCTCGACGCGGTCACGGCGGTCAGCGCCGTGACCGCCGACGACATGCCGGTTACGTCTCACCCGCTGCCGCTCCGCAACGTCACTCGGCCGGATGTGGTCATGCCAAGTCTGGCGCCTGACGAAGCGCTCGCGGGAGCTCCTGCCACCGAACAGCAACGGTTCAGCGTGCCGCGCATCCTGGAGGAGGAGGCGTGACCGACCTCACTCACCTGTCGGCGGCCGAGCTCGATGCGGCGCTGAGCCGGGGAGAGGTCTCCTCTGTCGAGGTGACGTCCGCCGCGCTGGAGCGGATTGCGGCTGTCGACCCCGCGGTCCACGCCTTTCTCCATGTCGACGCCCAGGGCGCGTGCGCTCAGGCGGCCGCAGCCGACGAGCGTCGTGCCGCTGGCGAGTCGACGCCGCTGCTCGGCGTTCCCGTCGCGGTCAAGGATGTGCTGACCACCCGCGGACTTCCGACCACGTGCGGGTCCCGCATCCTCGAGGGCTGGATGCCGCCGTACGACGCCACCGTGGTGGCCAGACTGCGGGCCGCGGGTATGCCGATCCTCGGCAAGACCAACATGGACGAGTTCGCGATGGGCAGCTCTACGGAGCATTCGGCCTACGGGCCGACGCACAACCCCTGGGACCTCGAGCGCATCCCCGGCGGCTCCGGCGGAGGTTCGGCGGCGGCGGTAGCGGCGTTCGAGGCGCCGCTGGCGATCGGCACCGACACCGGCGGGTCGATCCGCCAACCCGGCGCTGTGACCGGCACGGTGGGCGTCAAGCCGACGTACGGCGGCGTCTCCCGATACGGTCTCGTCGCACTCGCCAGTAGCCTCGACCAGGCGGGACCCGTCGCCCGCACCGTGCTGGACGCCGCACTCTTGCACGACATCATCGCGGGGCACGACGTTCGCGACTCCACCAGCATCGACACCGCCTGGCCGTCGATGGCCGACGCTGCGCGTCGTGGCAGCGTCGACGGTCTGCGCATCGGCGTCGTCCGAGAGCTCACCGGTGCGGGGTACCAGCCGGGCGTGCAGGCCCGTTTCGAAGACGCCGTCGATCTGCTCGTCAAAGCCGGCGCCGACATCGTCGAGGTGTCGTGTCCCCACTTCGACTACGCCTTCGCCGCCTACTACCTCATCCTGCCCAGCGAAGCGAGCAGCAACCTGGCGAAGTTCGACGCGATGCGATACGGCCTTCGTGTGCTGCCCGAAGCCGTCGACCCCACCGCCGAAAACGTCATGGCAGCCACCCGCGAAGCGGGGTTCGGTGACGAGGTGAAACGTCGCATCATTCTCGGCACCTTCGCACTGTCCAGCGGCTACTACGACGCCTACTACGGTCAGGCGCAGAAGGTTCGTACGCTCATCTGCCGGGACTTCGCGGCGGCCTTCGAGCAGGCCGACGTGCTGGTCTCGCCGACCGCGCCGACCACGGCCTTCCGGATCGGAGACAAGCTCGACGACCCCCTGGCGATGTATCTCAACGATGTCGCCACGATCCCCGCCAACCTCGCCGGGGTGCCGGGCATGTCGGTGCCCAGTGGGCTGGCTGATGAGGACGGGTTGCCGACCGGGGTCCAAGTGCTGGCACCTGCGATGCACGATGACCGCATGTATGCGGTCGCCGCTGCGCTGGAGTCCCTACTGCTCGAGGCTGCCGGAGCACCGCTGCTCGACCGCCTGCCCGACCTGCAGGGGGCAAGATGACGACGGTGACCGCTGGCACCGGGCTCCCGTCGTTCGACGACGCCCTCGAGGAGTTCGACCCGGTCCTCGGGCTGGAGGTTCACGTCGAGCTCAACACGGCGACCAAGATGTTCTGTGGCTGCGCGACAGTGTTCGGTCGTGACCCCAACACCCAGACCTGCCCCGTGTGTCTCGGCCTGCCTGGCGCTCTTCCGGTCGTCAACGCGCGAGCCGTCGAGTCGGCCATGCGCATCGGTCTGGCGCTGAACTGCCGGATCGCGGAGGAGTCTCGATTCGCCCGGAAGAACTACTTCTACCCCGACATGCCCAAGAACTTCCAGATCTCGCAGTACGACGAGCCGATTGCAGTCAGTGGGTTCGTCGACGTCGAGGTCGAGGGAGACACCTACCGCATCGGCATCGAGCGGGCGCACATGGAAGAAGACACTGGCAAGTCCCTGCACGTCGGCGGGGCGACCGGGCGCATCCATGGCGCCGACCACTCGCTGGTCGACTACAACCGGGCCGGCATCCCGCTCGTCGAGATCGTCACGACTCCCATCGAGGGCACCGGTCGCCGGGCGCCGCTGGTGGCGCGCGCATACGTGGCGCAGCTCCGCGACCTGCTGCGCGAGCTTGACGTGTCGGACGTCCGCATGGACCAGGGCTCGCTGCGCTGTGACGTCAACGTGTCGCTGCGGCCGAGCCCGGAGGCGGCGTACGGCACTCGCACGGAGACCAAGAACGTCAACTCGTTCCGCTCCATCGAACGGGCAGTGCGCTACGAAGTGTCGCGCCAGGCCGCCGTGCTCCGATCGGGCGACCGGGTCGTCCAGGAGACTCGGCACTGGCATGAGGACACCGGCCTGACGACACCGGGACGGAGCAAGGAGCAGGCCGAGGACTACCGCTACTTCCCCGAGCCCGACCTCGTGCCGGTGGCGCCAGAGTCGGCGGCGGTGGACCGGCTGCGCCAGGGGCTGCCTGAGCCGCCGGTCGTACGCCGCCAGCGCCTGCAGGCGAGCTGGGACTTCTCCGACCTCGAGATGCGTGACGTGATTGGTGCGGGCGCGCTGCGGCTCGTGGCAGACACCGTCGCTGCCGGTGCCACCCCAGCAGCCGCCCGGAAGTGGTGGCTGTCGGAGCTCGCTAGGCGGGCAAACGACGCCGGAGTTCCGCTGGACGAGCTGCCAATCACCGCTAGTGAGGTCGCGGAGGTGCAAGCCCTCGTCGGGTCGGAGCGAATCAACGACACGCTGGCGCGGCAGGTGCTGGACGGCGTTCTCGCGGGCGAGGGATCGCCTGCAGAAGTCGTTGCCAACCGTGGACTTGAACTCGTCTCCGACGAGGGAGCGCTGTCGGCGGCGGTCGACGTGGCGATCGAGGCCAATCCCGAAGTAGCCGACAAGGTCCGCGGCGGTAAGACGGCCGCTGCCGGGGCACTGATCGGAGCGGTCATGAAGCAGATGCGCGGGCAGGCCGACGCCGCCCAAGTCCGCGAGCTGGTCCTGCGCAAGCTGACATGACCGGCTGCGTGAAGGCTCTTCGCGCAAAGATTCGACGGTTGAGTCGCTATGGCGCCTTGAACGTCGGATCGTGCAGGCGGCATGAACAGGAGAACGATGGCTGAGTTGTTCTATGACGACGACGCCGATCTAGGGCTGGTGCAGGACCGCAACGTCGCCGTTCTCGGATTCGGCGGTCAGGGTGCCGCGCAGGCTCTGTCGCTGCGGGACTCCGGTGTCGACGTACGGGTGGGACTTCCGGAGGGCTCATCTGAACGACCCGAGGCTGAGTCGGCGGGGCTGCGAGTTGTGAGGCCGTACGAGGCCTGCGAAGAGGCAGACCTGGTCGTCGTCTTGGCTCCTGCTGGGGCACAGCGCGCGCTTTACGCCGAAGCCGTCGAACCCAATCTGGTGGCCGGTGACGCACTGCTGTTCGGCAGCGGCTTCACCGTCCGGTACGGCTACCTCGAGCCTTCCGACGACGTCGATGTCGTGCTAGTTGCGCCATTGGCGCCGGGTCCGCTGGTGCGTCGAGAGTTCGAAGAAGGCCGTGGCGTGCCCGTGCTGGTTGCCGTCGACCAGGACTCCTCCGGCGAGGCGTGGGATTTGGCTTTGTCCTACGCCAAGGCCATCGGCGGGACGCGTGCCGCCGCCATCTCCACGACGTTCGCCGAAGAGACCGAGACCCGGTTGTTCGGCGAGCAGGCGCTCCGCGGCGGGGTGTCGGCGCTTCTTCGATCTGGTTTCGAGACGCTCACCAGCGCTGGCTACCAGCCCGAGGTCGCCTACTTCTCGAGCGTCCAGCAACTCAAAAGCATCGTCGACCAGTTGTACGCCGGAGCAGCCGCGAAACGACTGCCCCGGATATACGACGTCGCCGAGTACGGCGCTCACACATCAGGGCCATACGTAGTGGACGCGTTGCTCAGGCACCGGCTCCGAGAAGTGCTCGCCCGGATAGAGGACGGTTCGTGGGCTGCGGACTTCATCGAAGACCAAGATGCCGGTGCGCCGAAGCTCGCCGAGTTCCGCAGGCGCGGAGGGCAGCACCTCATCGAGCAGACCGGCCGCGACCTGCGCCAGCTGATGAGCTGGGTGCGCCCGTACGACGGCGGGCGAGGAGACGGCATGGGCTGATCGGGGACCGCTGACCGTTCCGCTGAGGCGTCGGGGCGGCTGTCAGCCAGTTCGGCGGCGGATCAGCCAGCGCCGCAGACGGCCGGTCGCACGTGCGGAGGCAGCTGCGCTGAGGCGTTCGGCGCGGAGCCGGTCTACAAGCTCATCGTCGAGAGGTTCGAGAGTCCCCAAAGCTGCGCTGAGCAGCCGGTCTGCAAGAGCCGGATTGCGAGCCAACACCGGCCCGTGCAGATACGTGCCGATGATGCTGCCTTGTACGGCGCCTTCGGTGCCGGTCGCGTCGCCGTTGCCGATGCCAAGCGCAACGTGGGCAAGTGGTGACGCCTCCGCACCGACGGTCGTCACTCCGCGGTGGTTCTCATAGCCGTTCAGCACCGGTGACCCGTCGTACGGCTCTGCCACTACCTCACCAACGGCTCGGACGGCACCGCGACCGCTCGTTACGTCGAGGAGACCAAGTCCCGGGATTGCCTGGTTCGAGGGGTCGGCGAACCGGTGTCCGAGGATCTGTAGTCCGGCGCATACGGCCAGCACCGGGCGACCGGCCCCGACGACGTGGTCGAGTCCGGATTTCCGTAGGAGGTTGGTCGCCAGGGTCTGCGCCTGGTCCTCACCGCCTCCCAAAAGATAGACGTCGGCGTCCTGCGGAACCGAAGCAGCACCATCGACAGGTACCACTTCGACGTCATAACCGCGGCGACGAGCGCGGTCGGCGAGAACCAGGGCGTTGCCCCCGTCGCCGTACGTGCCGAGCAGGCGGGGGTGGAGCAGCACGATTCGCACTCGGCTCTCACCTCGCACGGTCGAGCTCCAGGGCGAGATCACGGAAGGCGGTGTAGTTTGCGGCTACGTCGACCGCGGTGGCTTCCGGTCGGACGGCCATCGCGGCGCGCAACCCGTCTGCGACGACGTATTCGACGCCCGCAGCCGCCAGCCGAACCGCCAGGTCGAGGCGCCGGTCGCCGATCGCCACCACGGTCCGGCCGGCCAGCGCCTCGAACGGCACATCCCACAGCCAGGACGGATCTCGGCCGTCGGCGACTCGGGCGTTGATGGCGATGACTGTCGAGTTGCTCGGCTCGAGCAGTGACAGCAGCTCGGCCCACCCCGCTGGATTCTTCGCCAACAGCAACCGCACCGTGGCGCCGCCAACCGAATAACGGCGGTAGCGGTTGCCAACCGACGTGACCTGCTCGATCGCTGCGATGGCATCGACCGGTGCGACCCCTCGGGCGGCAGCCGCCGCCACTGCGAGCGCCGCGTTCCCGGCGTTGACGGTGCCGGGCAGCTGCAAGGTGAGGGGCAGCACCCCATCCGGCGTCTCCAGCCGACCGTCGACCACCGCGAACGTCGTCGCCGGCCGATGCCGGCCGCAGTCGCAGAACCAGCCCTCGGGTCCGTGATGAAGAAGGCGGCCGCAGTCAGGGCAGACGGCTGAGTCCAGGCTCCAGGAGTTCCGGGTGCCCACCCAGGTGACGTCGACGGCGGCTTCAGCCACCCAGGCGACCAGCGGGTCGTCGGCATTTGCGACCACATACAGCGGGAGTTCGGCGGTCGCCAACGCGGCTCGCCAGCGCGCGGCGACGGCTTTCGTCTCGTTCATCCGGTCGAGCTGGTCACGGCTGAGGTTGAGCAGCACCACAGCACTGGCGCGAGTTTCAGTCAGCACCCGCGGCAGGTAGAGCTCGTCGACCTCCAGCACCAGCTGGTCAGCTGGCGTCGCCACGGTGTCGGCGAGTGCGGCTGCGATGTTGGCGCCGCTCGCGTTGGTCGCGACCGATCCACGCGTGCGCAGCGCGTCGGTCAGCAAGCGGGTCGTCGTCGTCTTGC
The DNA here is from genome assembly GCA_038198965.1 of Propionibacteriales bacterium. GTDB lineage: Bacteria > Actinomycetota > Actinomycetes > Propionibacteriales > Nocardioidaceae > JAUJOE01. The sequence continues at coordinate 1,767 of JBBPZH010000030.1, read as the reverse complement.
CGTTCGTGCCGCTCACCAACGTCACCGGCCGGCCCGCCACCAGCGCGCTGAGAGCACGCGGCTGCACCGCCAAGATCACTCGACCGCCGATGATCGAACCGCCGCCACGACCCAGCGCACGCGAGGCTGTCGCGGTCAGCTTTCCCAGTGCTACCGCAAGGCTGGTTCGCAGATCGCGGCCTCGGGGAGCGGAGCTCAGCGTCCCGGTCGCCTGGTACGACGGTGTGCTCGTTCGGTGACTGAGCAGAGCCCGACCTGGTGGGAGTTTCGACGGCACACCGCCTCCGGAGCCCGCCCGGCGACGGTCAAGGAGCCGCATACGTGCAAGTAGATCACGCGAGCGCCGCAAGCAAGCGGCACGAACTGGGTCTCCAGCATTCCGACCCACTGGTTCGATCAAAGCGGGCGGCGGGCGGTGAACACGAGCTCTCGTCCGGGTCGATCAGGCGCATCGGTCACGCCTTCAAGGACGTAGCCATGCTTGAGCAGCGCTTTCTCGACCTCGTCACGGCTACGGAAGCGAAGCGTCGACACTGACGTGAGCACAGCACCGTCCGATGCAAAGACCCAGCACGAGCAAAAGGTGACCAACGGCCAGTTCACATGGGTCACCTCTACCCACGTTTCGACCAGCCCCACGCCCTCGATCTCGGTGACCCGGGACGACGCCGAGCGGGTCCACTCGTGCTCCCAGCCCCTGTGTGCAGGGTCGCGGGTCTCGAACAAAAGGTGCCCGCCTGGCCGCAGGGCGTCGTACACACCCCGCAACGTTGCGTTCCAGTCCGACGGCGAGACGATGGCTTGGGCGACGTTCCCAGTCATGGTGGCGAGGTCGACCTGCATCGGGGGCAAGGCGCTCGCGTCGCCGTGGATCCACCGCACGCCTCCTGCGCCCGGCTTTGCCCGGGCGACCTCGAGCGAGCCTTTGGCTGGATCGACGCCGGTGACATCGAGACCCCGCTCCGAGAGAAGCAGCGCGAATGTCCCCGTCCCGCAGCCGACGTCGAGTACGCGGCGGGCGCCCATCTGCTCGGCCCGAGCGACATAGACCGCGAGGTCGCTGCGGTCGGCGTCAAGAGCGTCGTAGATGGCGATCAGTCGAGGTTGCTCGAAAGCGACGTCCGGCACCTATTGACCTTAAGGCGAACAAGCTCCCGTCTTGCGGTGTGCTTGGCCTCCGGGTGCTGCCAGAACGCACGCATCGCGTCGGCAGCAGCCGGCTTCGGCGAACTCCATGCCGCCACTGTGCAGCTTGATGCAACGGCAGGGTCAAGTGGTTCAGTCGAGTGGGCTGCCGCGCCGACTACAGTGGCGCGCGAAGGAGCACGGCAAGATGCTCCACCTGGTCCCCCCGCCGGCCGCCAGCCAACCGCCGAAAGTCGTCCCCGTGTCCAAGCCCGTTGTGCTGATCGCAGAGGAGCTGAGCTCTGCAACCGTGGAGGCGCTCGGTCCCGACTTCGAGGTGCGCCACGTCGACGGCGCCGTACGACAGGAGTTGCTCGCGGCATTGCCGACAGCCGACGCAGTGTTGGTGCGCAGCGCCACCAAAGTGGACGCTGAGGCGTTGGCTGTGGCACCCCGGCTGAAGGTGATCGCCCGCGCCGGTGTGGGGTTGGACAACATCGACATCACCTCGGCCACGCAGTCCGGCGTCATGGTGCTCAACGCCCCGACGTCCAACATCGTCAGTGCCGCCGAGCTCGCCGTGGCCCTGCTGCTGGCCGCCGCTCGGAACGTGGCATCCGCGAACGCTGCAATGAAGCGCGG
>JBBPZH010000029.1:0-16003 GCA_038198965.1 Propionibacteriales bacterium | reverse complement strand
TCTCACGCCTTTCGCGCGAGGTCGTGCACCAGCCCGACGAGCGTGGTGGCGGTGAGCTCGCCGGAGACCACCGCTGCAACCCGGCCCTGGGCGTCTATGACGACGGTGGTGGGGGGCGAAGTGATCGTCACGATGTCGTGGAAGGCCAGCAACGACCGGCCGCTCGGGTCGTAGAGGCTCGGATAGGGCACGTCGGAGCGGCGAACGTACGCCTGCGCTGCGGAGCGGACATCATGGATGTCAATACCGTAGAACGCAACATGCGGGAGCTGATGGGCCGCCTGCACCAGCGCGTCAGCCTCGTTCCAGCATGCTGGGCACCATGCTGCCCAGACGTTGATCACCGTGAGACCACCAGCCTGGCCGATGACGACTGCTTTGCCTTCCAGATCGGTGCCGCGTAGCCTCGGGGCTGACTGACGGGATGCGGGATCGAAGACCGTGATGGCGGCACCGGTGCCGGAGACGTAGTCCTTTGTACCGCTACCCGATGTCGCCGTCGAACAGGCCGCGGGGAGCGCTGCGATCACACCCGACACAACGCCGGCGGCAATGCGCAACCACAGCGGACGGCCTACCAACCTCACGCTCCGGCGGTCAAGCGCAGTCGACGCGAACCACGAACCGATCGATCCAGCCAGCAGCACCGGTCTCACGCCTTTCGCGCGAGGTCGTGCACCAGCCCGACGAGCGTGGTGGCGGTGAGCTCGCCGGAGACCACCGCTGCAACCCGGCCCTGGGCGTCTATGACGACGGTGGTGGGGGGCGAGGTGATCGTCACCGTGTCATGGAAGCCGAGAAGCGACGAACCACTGGGGTCGAACAGGCTGGGATAGGGCACGGAGAAACGGCGGACGAAGGCCTGGGCTGCTGACCGCACGTCTCGGATGTCGACTCCGTAGAAGGCCACGCCGGGGAGGCGGCTCGCCGCTTGCACGAGGTCGTCGGCCTCCGCCCGGCACGGTCCGCACCAGGCCGCCCAAACGTTGATGACCGTGAAGCTGGCTGAGCTGCGAATCAGGAGTGGCTGACCGCCCAGGTCGCTCCCGCGCAACACCGGGGCGGGCTTGCGTTGCGCAGGGTCGAAGACGGTGATGGCGCCGGTGCCGGAGATGTACCCCTTGCTTCCAGTGCTGGACGAGGCCGCCGAGCAGGCGGTACAGAGCACAGCGAGCAGGCAGGGGATCGCGGCTGCGAAACGTATCCTCAGCTGAAGGGCGGGCACGGATCAGGCTCCGGCGGTGAACTTCTTGGCGGGGACGACCGGTACGAGGTCGGCCGCGGGTTCGGAGTAGGCGACCGAGATGACGCGTTCACCGGTGTAGGTGAAGGTGGTCAGGCTGGCGAGGCTGCACTGCCGGGAGCGTGGGTCGTGCCAGAGCCGGCGTCCCTCGACGTACGACCTGGCCGTCCAGACCGGCAACTGGTGCGACACGATGAGCGCTTCGCAGCCTTGCGCCGCCGACCGCGCATCATGCATCGCGGCGAGCATCCGAACCGCGATGTCACGGTAGGGCTCGCCCCACGACGGACGAAAGGGGTTGTAGAGGTATCGCCAGGTGTCTGGCCGGCGCAACGAGCCGTCTCCGGGTCCGAACTTGCGGCCCTCGAACGCGTTTCCCGCCTCGATCACTCGCATATCGGTCTGCACCGGAAGGCCGAGAGCCTCCGCCGAAGGACGAGCAGTTTCCTGGGCGCGCTCCAGCGGTGACGCGATCACCGCAGTGATGTTCCGGCCGCCGACGGTCTTTGCGACCCGCTCCGCCATCGCCTTGCCGAGCTCGCTGAGGTGGAACCCGGGAAGCCGCCCATACAGGATGCCGTGGGGGTTGTAGACCTCCCCGTGCCTGAGCAGATGCACAACCGTGGTTGGCGAGGTCACGGCCATGAGCCTTTCTCGGGGCGTACGGCGGCCGCGGCGGCTGCCGCTCGAGGCAGCGCAGCAGCGATTCGGTCGATTACTGCGTCGTCGTGTGCGGCGCTGACGAACCACGCCTCGAAAGCGCTGGGCGGCAGGTAAACGCCCTGATCGAGCAGTGCGTGGAAGAACGCTGCGAAGCGCGGCAGCACCTGGGCACTGGCCGCGTCGAAGTCGTCGACTGTCTGCACGTCGTCGGAGTCTACGAAGAACACGCTGAACAGATTCCCGGCGGACTGCACGACGTGTGGCACGCCGGCTGCTGACAGGGCTTCGGCAACCAAGCCAGCGATGGTCTGTGCCACCGAGTCGAGCCGTCGGTAGACCTCGTCGGTCGCGAGCTGAAGGGTGGTGAGTCCTGCGGTGGCGGCGACCGGGTTCCCGGAGAGCGTGCCCGCTTGGTAGACAGGGCCCTGCGGCGCCAAGTGCGCCATGACGTCCCGCCGGCCGCCGAAGGCCGCGGCAGGGAATCCGCCTCCCATCACCTTGCCGAACGTCATGAGGTCTGGCTGCCAGCCCTCGACGGCACCGTCAAGACCCCAGTGACCCGACCGGCTGACCCGAAAGCCCGTCATGACCTCGTCGCTGACGAGCAGCGCGCCAGACTCGCGGCAGAGCCGGGCAAGGCCTGCGTTGAAGCCCGGCCGCGGCGGGATCACTCCCATGTTTCCCGGTGCTGCTTCGGTCACTACGCAAGCGATCGAGTCGCCGTACTCCTGGAACACCGTGGCCACGGCGGAGAGGTCGTTGTAGGGCTGCACCAGGGTGCTCGCCGTAGCGGCGGCGGGGACACCTGGCGTGCCAGGCAGTCCGAATGTCGCCACGCCGGAGCCGGCGGCCGCGAGCAGCGCATCGACGTGACCGTGATAGCAGCCGGCGAACTTCACGACAAGGTCGCGGCCGGTGAAGCCGCGCGCCAACCGGATCGCCGACATGATCGCCTCGGTGCCAGAGGAAACCAGGCGTACCTGGTCGACGGGCGTCCGTTCGACGATCTCCGTGGCCAGGTCGACCTCCGGAATCGCCGGGGCGCCGAACGAGGTACCGAGGGCGGCTGCCTCGCGCACCGCCTCGACGACGGCCGGGTGGGCGTGGCCCAGGATCAGCGGACCCCACGAGCACACCAAGTCGACGTACTCGTTGCCGTCGATGTCATAGAGGTACGGACCGGCACCGCGAGCGATGAAGCGAGGTGTGCCGCCGACGGCGCGGAACGCCCGCACCGGACTGTTGACTCCTCCGGGAATGACCCGCCGCGCCTTCTCGAACTCCGCCGCGGACCTCTCGACTGAGCGGACTCCAGCTTCCACCACGCTCACGGGCTGCATTGTCGTTCGTCCTCAGCGGTCGACAACCATCGGGCGGCTTCTGCCGCCCAGTACGTCAAGACGAATGCCGCGCCGGCACGGCGGATCGACGTGAGTATTTCCAGCACGGTGGCTTGCCGGTCGATATAGCCGGCCGATGCTGCCGCCTCCACCATGGCGTACTCTCCCGACACGTTGTAGGCGCCGACAGGCCGGTCGCTGAACTTCGAGACGTCCGACACCACGTCGAGGTAGCCGAGCGCCGGCTTGACCAAGAGCAGGTCGGCTTGCTCTTGAAGGTCGAGGGACGCTTCGCGAAGCGCCTCCCGCCGGTTGGCCGGGTCTTGCTGGTACGTGCGTCGATCACCCTTCAGTGACGATGCGACAGCTTCGCGGAAGGGCCCGTAGAACGCCGATGCGTACTTTGCGGTGTAGGCCAAGATGGCGACGTCGGGGTGCCCGGCTGAGTCGAGGGCGGAGCGGATTGCCGCGACCTGGCCGTCCATCATCCCGCTCGGTCCGAGCACGTGCGCCCCGGCGCTGGCTTGCGCCACCGCCATGTCGGCGTATCGCTCCAACGTTGCGTCGTTGTCGACGTGACCGTCGGCGTCGAGGACCCCGCAATGGCCGTGGTCAGTGAACTCGTCGAGACACAGGTCAGCCATGACGACGCTGTCCTCGCCTACCTCGGCAATGACGTCGGCGACGGCGACGTTGAGGATCCCGTCAGCGTCGGCGCCACCGGAACCCAGGGGGTCTTTGGATTTGGGCACTCCGAACAGCATCAGCCCACCGACACCGGCCGCGGCGGCCTCTGCGGCTGCTCGGCGCAATGAGTCTCTCGTGTGCTGAACGACACCCGGCATGCTGGATATCGGCCGGGGGAAGTCCAGCCCCTCCGCGACGAAGAGCGGCAGTACCAGGTGGCGAGGAGCGACCGTGGTCTCTGCGACGAGCCGGCGAACCGTCGCCCGGGTGCGCAGTCGCCGTGGCCGCGACTCCGGAAATCCCATGGCTCAGGTCACCGGCGACGGCTCGGCGGACGTCGTTCGGACGGCCTGGTGACCGGCTCCCCGGCAGCCGCCTGCGACAGCCGCCGGTCTGCACCGAAGTCGGCCAAAGCGTCCGCCAGCAGCTCAGCCGACGGCGTGGCGGCGAGGACGTCGACACCCAAGCCGTGCTCCTCACACGTTCTTGCCGTCGCCGGCCCGATGGCAGCGATCACCGTGTTGGGATGCGGCTTGCCGGCGATTCCCACGAGGTTGCGAACTGTCGACGACGACGTGAACACCACCGCGTCGAACTGCCCGGACTTGATGGCGTCTCGAACCGGTGCCGGAGGTGGTGCCGCCCGCACCGTGCGGTACGCCGTGACGTCGTCGACCTCCCAGCCGAGCTCGACCAGTCCTGCGACCAACGTCTCCGTCGCGATGTCCGCCCGCGGCAAAAACACACGGTTGATCGGGTCGAGCACGTCGTCGTATGGCGGCCACGCCTCCAGCAGACCGTACGCCGACTGCTCTCCGGTCGGCACCAGGTCTGGCTTGATACCCCAAGCGGTGATTGCCTCGGCGGTACGGTCACCGACGGCAGCGATCTTGAGGCCGCTGAACGCCCGAGCGTCAAGGCCATAGTCGTCGAACTTCTCCCGGACTGCCTTGACCGCATTGACCGAGGTGAAGGCGATCCACTCATAGCGCCCCTCGACGAGCCCGCGCACCGCCTTGTCCATCTGCAGGGGGTTGCGTGGCGGCTCCACCGAGATGGTCGGCACCTCCTCGGGGACGGCACCGTACGAACGCAGTTGCGCCGACAGCTCACCGGCTTGCTCCTTCGTACGGGGCACGAGCACCCGCCAGCCGAACAGCGGCTTGGTCTCGAACCACGACAGGGCCTTGCGCAGGGAGACGACCTCACCGACCACGGTGATCGCCGGCGCGGCGATCCCGGCCGACAGGGCATCGTCGCCGATGTCGGCGAGCGTCGACACGACGGTCCGCTGCGCGGTGGTGGTGCCGACCGAAGTCATCGACACCGGCGTAGTCGCCGGGCAGCCCGCGGAGCACAAACTTTCGGCGACCGCGCCGATGGTGTCCGCTGCGGACAACAACACGAGCGTGGAGCAGGCTGTGTAGCGGCTCCAATCGACCTTGCCGTCGGCGACGTTGAGCACCGTCAAGTCGTGCGACTCGCGCGTCGTCAACGGCACGCCGGCGTACGTCGGTACGGCGGTGATGGAGTTGACTCCAGGAACCACCTCAAAGGGCACGGCAGCCTTCGCACAGGCGGCTGCCTCCTCGGCGCCGCTCGCGTAGACCCACGGGTCGCCGGACATGAGCCGGACGACGCGTCCACCGCCGCGAGCCTGCCGCACCACCAGTTTTGCGCGGCTCGCAGGAGAAAGCGGTCGGCCGTCCTCACCGTTGGCGCCGTCGACGACTTGCACCTCAGCTTGCCGCTCACCCAACACCGAGGCGACCAACTGCTCGTGGGCGGGGTTTTCGGTGATGACCACGTCGGCGTGAGAGATCAGCTCGTGTGCGCGCACTGTGAGCAGACCGGGATCTCCCGGTCCGGTGCCGACGAAGGCTACGCATGCTCGGTGGGCAGCTGGCACCGAAGACCGGCGGGTCGACGACGCGGAAGAGGTCGGCTGGGGGGCCGCGGACTTCGGCATGGAGGCAATCACCGTTTCGACATGAGTTGGGACTTGGAAATCGAGGTCATCGGGCAAGCTCCACTAGCAGCTCACCTGCTCCGTCGGCAAGCAGCTGCCTGCCGAGCCCTGCGCCAACAGACTCCGCGTCCGTCGGCGATCCGGTGGCGGACAGTCGGAGCGTCCAGCTCCCGTCGGGTACGCCGACCATGGCGCGCAGCCACAGCTCGAGGCCGTCGTCGCCGTCACCGACATCAGCAAGCGCGCCCACGGGTGCGGTGCAACCCGCGCCAAGCGTGCGCAACACAGCTCGTTCGGCGGCCGTGGCCGCTCGGGTGGAGGGACAGTCGAAGACTGCCCGGACATCGTCGGCGAGACCCGCCTGAGCCGCCGCGACCTCGACCGCGAGCGCGCCTTGGCCCGGCGCAGGAAGCATCAGGATTGGGTCCAGGACTTCGCTAGCCTCGTTTTCTCGGTGCAGCCGCAGCAAACCAGCTCGCGCCACGACGACGGCATCGAGCTCACCGTCGGCGACTTTGCGCAGCCGGCTGTCGACGTTGCCACGCAGGTCGACCACGTCGAGCCCTAGACCAAGAGCGTTCAGCTGGGCACGCCGTCGCAAGGAGCCGGTACCGACGGTCGACCCAGCCGGCAGCTCCCCCAGTGTGAGTCCCGACCGCGCCACCAGCGCGTCTCGCGGGTCGAGCCGCTTCGACACGGCGGCCAGAATCACCCGTGTGTCGTCTTCAGTGGGCACGTCCTTGAGCGAGTGCACCGCGAGGTCCGCGGTGTGCCGGAACAAGGTTTCGCGAACCGCACTGACGAAGACACCTTGTCCACCGATGTCGGCGAGCGATGCCGAGGTCCGGTCACCCTCGCTCACCACGTCCACCATCTCAACTTCGGCGCCCAGCTTCGCCGCGAGCTCCGCGGCCACAACCGATGCCTGCGTTCGGGCCAACGCGCTGGAACGCGTGGCGAGGCGCAGCTTCGACGAGATCATGGCCGGTCACCGCCGCCGGTGACGGCCGCAACGGTGGCTGGGTCCAGTGCGAACAGCTCGGCCAGGGCATCGGCGTACGACGCAGAAGGGGCCTTGTCTGCCAGCTCCTTGATCCGCACCGTGGGTTCGTGGAGCAGCTTGTCTGCGACCCGTCGCACCGTGGTGGCTATCTCAGTCCGCTGGTCCGGAGTGAGCTCATCCAACCGTGCCCACAACCGGCTCAGCTCGCTACCGACGACCGCCGTCGCCATGGTGCGCAAAGCAATCACCGTCGGGGCGACCGACGCCGCAGCACGGGCGGCGGCGAACGCCGAAATCTCTTGAGCAACCAAATCCGACACTGCACCGACGTCGGCCCTGGTGACTTCTTGCGTCGCTGACTGCGCCAGCGTGGACATCCCGAGGAGGTGAACTCCCGGCAAGTCGGCCGCTGCCGGTTCGATGTCGTGAGGGAGCGCCAGGTCCACCAACACGAGTGGTGCAGCCGGGGCGCGGTTCGTGCAGGCGCGGGCGACCTCGGCAGCAGTGAGCACCGTGCCGCTGGCACCGGTGCAGGAGATCACGAGGTCTGCCGATTTCAAGCAGTCACTGAGGTCGTCAAGGCCAACGGCGCTGCCGCCGACACTGCTGGCAAGTTGGCGGGCCCGCGCTGGATTTCTGGAAGCGATGGTGATGTCGAGCACCGCTGCGCGGCGTACCGACGTCGCGGCCAGCGCTGCCATGGACCCGGCTCCTACGATGCACACCCGGGCGCCGGTCAGGCCGTTCATCAGCTGCGCGGCGGCTGTCAAGGCCACTGACACCAACGACTGACCGGCCTTGTCGATGCCGGTCTCCGCGTGTGCACGTTTCCCCACCCGCAGTGCCTGCTGAAAGAGCGAGTTCAACGCCGGCCCGACGGTGTCCCCCCGCTGACCGCGGTTCAACGTGTCCTTGACCTGTCCCAGGATCTGCGGTTCCCCGAGCACCAAGGAGTCCAATCCGCTGGCGACAGTGAAGATGTGCCGGACAGCCGCCTCGTCGTAGTGCACGTAGATGCACGGCAGAACCGCTTCTGCGGACGCACCCGACATCGCAACCAAGAGCGAAGTGAGGTCCTCGACGCTGCCGTGGAACCTGTCGACATCGGCGTAGATCTCCACGCGGTTGCAGGTGGCAAGCACGACCGCCTCGTTGACGTGCGCCGTGTCCAAGGCGGCCAGGGCCAGCTTCGACGCCCCCTCGGCGTCGACGGCCAGTTGCTCGAGAATCGGGACTGCGGCGGTGCGATGCGACGCGCCGACGACGAGCACGCTCATGCGAGGCTCACCTTCAGCTGCTCGGCGGCCCCGATGGCCTTGCGCTGCTCGTGGTAGGCCAAGATCTGCAGCTCGATCGAGAGATCGACTTTGCGGACGTCGACGTGCTCGGGCACGGACAGCACCGCCGGCGCGAAGTTCAAGACGCTGCTGACACCAGCGGCGACGAGCCGGTCACACACCTCTTGGGCAGCGCTCGCCGGCGTTGCGATGACCCCGATGGCCACATCGGAGCTCGCCACGATCTCGTCGAGGTCGTCGAGAGCTGAGATCGGCAGGTCGCCGACGCGCTCGCCGACCCGACGCGGATCGCTGTCGAGCAGTGCAGCGACCCGGAAGCCCCGAGAGGCGAAGCCGGAGTACTTGGCCAACGCGTGTCCAAGATTGCCGATCCCGACGATGACGACGGCCCAGTCCTGCGTGAGACCGATCTCTCGGGCGATGTGGTAGCGCAGGTAGTCGACGTCGTAGCCGACGCCGCGTGTGCCGTAGGTGCCGAGGTAGGAGAGATCCTTTCGCAGCTTGGCGGAGTTGACGCCGGCCGCCTCGGCGAGCTCCTCGCTGCTGACCGTGGAGACCTCACGCTCGGACAGACTGGTGAGCGCGCGCAGGTAGATCGGCAGCCGGGCGATGGTGGCATCGGGGATGTCGCGGTCGAACCTTCCGACCCGAGTGCGGCCGCCTCGGCGGCTCGGTGCAGTCGTCACAGTGCTCCTGGGAAACCACAACAGCAGAATCGCGCATCGACTCTCGAGGCGGCCCTGCAGCCGGCTGCCTGCCACTGTAGGAGCTTGTGAACGAGAGAACAAACTCCGGCCGGCGGCCGAGGTCAGCGACCGAGCGCTCTTCGCAGCCGGTCGGGGTCGACTCGCCAAAAATCGTGTTGCTCTCCGTCCACGAAGATGACGGGGATCTGTTCTCGGTACTGCTCGAGGAGGTCAGGGTGAGTAGAGATGTCGACCTCGTCGACGGCTTCCCCGAGATCGGCGCACACCGCGTTGACCACTGCCCTCGCGTCGTCGCAGAGGTGGCAACCAGGCTTGGTGAGCAAGCGCACGCGATGGCTCATGCGTCGGAGTTTGACATAGCGAAATTGGGGGACCGTACGAGTCGGCAGTAACCGCTGGCGACAGCGTCGAGTTTCCCGACTGCACACGTCGGCGTACGATCAACCTTTCATACGGTGACCGGCTGACACGCCGGAGAGGACGCAACATGCCGGCTGGCGACCGCGCGCCGACGGGGGGGTTCGACGCCCTGCGTGCTGCTGTGCTGCCATACCTGCTTCAACCCCTGCTGGCCACCACCGCTTCAACCAGCGAGCCGTTGCCGCCGGACGGCGCACCTCCCACACCTCCGCCCGACGACCCGGTCTCGAGCCGCATGACCGCGCTGGTCGACCTCGCTCGCCGCGGCGACGCCGAGGCGTTCGGCGCCTTGTACGACCATTACCAGCCTGCTGTATTCCGCTTTGTGTACTTCAGGGTCAGCGGCACTGCGCTGACCGAAGATCTGGTCAGCGAGACCTTCTTCCGGGCCCTGCGGTCGATGGCGTCGTTCCAGTGGCAGGGCAAGGACTTCGGCGCCTGGCTCATGACCATCGCAAGAAATCTTGTCATCGACCATTACAAGGCGGGAAAGACCCGGCTGGAGACGACCACCGACGACTTCAGCGGCCACGAGGGTGCGATCGACGGGCCCGAGACCGAGGTGCTTGCCGGACTCACTCACGACATCTTGCATGCTGCCATGACCAAGCTTCCAACTGAGCAGCAGGAGTGCCTGGTGCTGCGGTTCCTCGTCGGCAACTCGATTGCCGAGACGGCACAGGCCCTTGGTCGGTCAGAGGGGGCTGTCAAGCAGCTCCAGCTGCGAGCCATTCGCAATCTCGCAAAGCTGCTACCGGAGGGCCTGCGATGAAGCCGCCGCAGATGCCGCAGTCTCCTGCCGTAACTTCGGCGGGTGATGTGTCGTTTCGCCTGATAGGAACCGGACAAAAGCCGCCTCACCCGCGGGATATCACGATAAGGCGTGTCTCTTGATCTCCATGGCGGCTGAACGCCGACGAGCCGACCGGTTCGCCGCTGCTGCCGACGGCACGTCTCATATCCGCGACGCCGAGACTCAGCAGTTCCTTGCGATCGTGGAACAACTTCGGGGCATGGACGCTCCCTCCCCTGATCCGCGCTTCGTCGGCGACCTTCGCTCCCGGCTGGTGGCAGCCGCCAGTGGAGAGCTTGTCGCCATCCCTGTCGAGCGGCGCCCTATTCCTTCCCGGGCGCTTCAGGCTGGCACCCGCCGGCGGCGGCTCATATCGGCGGCAGCCGTCGCCTGCATCGTGGCTGGCAGCGGCGTGGGCGTGGCGGCAGCCAGTGAATCCGCACTCCCCGGCGATGTGCTCTATCCGGTCAAGCGCGGACTCGAGAGCGTCGAGCTCTCGCTCGCCGCGTCCCCCGCTGACCGCGGGCAGCGCTACGTCGACTCCGCCAGCACCCGGTTGAGCGAAGCCCAGGCGCTGGTTAGCAGCCAAGGGAACGATCCCGCGATGTCGGCATTGGTCGTGTCAACGCTCACCGACTTCACCGCCGAGGCGAACAGCGCTGCGGAGGAGCTGATCACTGCCTACCGACGAGACGCCAGCACGGCCAGCATCGCCGACCTTCGAGCCTTCGCCGACTCATCCGCTCAGCGGCTGCAGGCACTCGACAAGATCGCTCCCACTGACGTCCAGGGCTACCTGTTGCTCGCCGCCCGAACCGTCACCACGATCGACGGGGCTGCACGCAGCACGTGCGCCACGTGCAGCTCTCTGCCTCCGATCACCCTTGGCGACGAGTTCGCCACCTTGCAGCAACAGCTGCAGCATCGTCACGATCAGCTGCAGCTGACACCGACCACCCCACCAGGCTCGAAGAAGCGTCCACACCGGCACAACGGGCCAGGCGGGCACCATGGCCGGCACATCACCCCCACGCAGCTGCCAGGCGTGTCCCCGACGCCAAAGTCGACGCTCGCACCGAGCCCGACCATTACTCCGCCGACGGTCGGCTCCTCGGTGACGTCGAGCCTGAGTGTGCCGCCGGCCACCAGCCCCATCTCGCCATCAGCCGACCCGACCGTCTCCAGCGTCTCGCCACCGAGCCCCAGCGTCTCGCTGCCCAGCCCGAGCGTCTCGCTGCCCAGCCCGAGCGTCTCGCTGCCCAGCCCGAGCGTCTCGCTCCCAAGCCCGAGCGTCTCGCTCCCAAGCCCCAGCGTCTCTTTACCGACACCGAAGGTCTCCCCGCCCACGACCACGGTGTCGCTGCCGGACCCCAGCGTTTCGCTGCCGACCACGGAGCTCCCGAACGCTCACCAGCGGCTGCCCTAACCAGCAGCGGCGCGCCTAAAGCGAGGCGCCTACTTGCCTTGGCGGCGGCGCTGAATGCGGGTCTTCTTCAATAACTTGCGATGTTTCTTCTTCGCCATGCGCTTGCGACGCTTCTTGATGACCGAACCCACTGCACACCTTTCGACGAATCTGGCACGCGGAAGGCGTGACCGAGCCAGCCTACCGGCCAGCCACTTGCCGCATCGGGCTAGGCGTACGCCGTAAGGCTGTGTTACGGTGCGCGCTTGGTCGACCACCCTACGTAAACATCATGGAACTGCGGGGTTCGAGATGACGACGTCATGGGCCACTTCTCAGCACAAGCATGCCCTGGGGTGCCAACTCGCAGCCATCGCTTTAAGCGCGTGCCTACTGAGCCTCTTGCCGGGTACGGCGCACGCGGCGGTGCAGACAGCTCGGCTCACGGCCGGCTCGGCAGCGGCCACTTCTGGGAGCGGCGCTCACTTGCGAGTTGACACGTATACGTCTCGGCTGCGGGTCTGGGCCAACCGGGCACGAGCCCGCCACGGAGTCGCCGGGCTGCGCCGCAACGACTGTTTGCAGCGGCGAGCCGATCGGTGGGCCACGCATCTCGCCAGCAAGAACTTCTTCTACCACCAAGACATGGGATCGCTCCTGTCGCGATGCTCACTCAGCGGAGCTGGGGAGATCCTTGCCAAGGGCGCTGTGACACCGCGTCGGATGGTCCGCATGTGGCTGAACTCTTCGGAACACCGGCAGATCCTGTTGAGCCGTTTTTTCCGCATCGCCGGTGTGTCAGCTCACCAAGGCTCTGGCGGCGCCTGGGTCGGGTGCATAGACGTGGGACGACGGTGACCTGCGCGCACCAGCGAGGCAGGCCCGAGCTCAACCGGCCTGGAAGTAGGCCTTGCGCAAATAGTCGTTGACGGCGTCTTCGGGTACTCGAAATGACCTCCCGACCCGAACGGCGGGCAACTCGCCACTGTGCACGAGCCGGTAGACGGTCATCTTCGAGACACGCATGGCGGCGGCCACTTCAGCCACCGTGAGAAACCTGACGTCGGACAAAGCGTCAGAGGCCGATCGAGACGGCATCGCGCACCAACTTCCGCACGGTCTCCCTCCGCAACCGCTGCGGAGCCTCATCGCCATGCTGTGACGGTGAGAGTAGTGGCAAATGGGGCCCTTGGGGAAGTCGAGCTCCCTACCGATCCTCCCTTTTGCCGCAGAAATCGACAAGGGCAACGGCGTGTCGCTTGCCGAACCAATTGGTGACGCTCACGTTGCATCGTCTCAGCATGGTCAGGGACCGGGATCAAGGCCATGGAGCGGAAAGACCGCTCTCCTGGTTTCGTCGATGCTGCTGTCCAGCCAGGACTCCGGGTTGTAGCCGGTCGACCAGGCCAGCCAACGCGGTTGGGCACCGTCTGACATCAGAACCGGCGCGCGCCGTCCGGTCAATGTGGTGACGTACTCCTGCCACGCCCGCGGAGTGGGCGTCGACGGCTCGAGGGGGTGTCCAGCCGCCACCGCGAACAGGTGAGTCCAGCTGCGGGGCACCACGTGCACCAACGCGTAGCCGCCGCCCCCCACGGCCACCCATCGTCCACCACACACGTCGTGCGCCAGCCGGTGCAGGGCGAGATGGGCGGCACGTTGGCCGTCGACAGTCAGGGTGAGATGCGCCAACGGGTCGTCCCGATGCGTGTCACACCCATGTTGGGTGACCAGGATGTCCGGCTGGAACTCCGCCAAGAGCGGCGGTACGACGGCGTGGAACGCGCGCAACCAGCCGTCATCACCAGTGCCAGGCGGCAGCGCCACGTTGACCGCGGTGCCGGCCGCATGCGGGCCGCCGATCTCGGCCGCGCTGCCCGTCCCGGGGACCAACGTCAGCGGTGTCTCGTGCAAACTGATCGTCAGGACACGCGGCTCATCGAAGAACGCAGCCTGGACGCCGTCGCCATGGTGGACGTCGATATCGACGTAGGCGATGCGTTGCACGCCTTGGTCCAACAGCCACGCAATGGCGATCGCCGGATCGTTGTACACACAAAACCCGCTCGCCGCATCAGCCAGGGCGTGGTGCAGACCACCGCTGATGTTCACGGCGTGCTGAGCCCGTCCCGACGCGACCTGCCGCGCCGCCTCCACGGAGGCACCGACCACCGACGCTGCAGCGGCGTGCATGCCCGCAAACGTCGGGTTGTCCGCCGTGCCGAGGCCATGCGCAAGGTCAACGCCGTTCCCTGTACGACTGAGCGCCTGAACAGCCGCGATGTAGTCCGGGGTGTGCACGAGCTCCAGCAACTCCAGTGGCGCCTCGCTCGCACCGACGACCGTCAGCTCCGAAGAGTCGAAGACTCCTATGCTCTCGGCAAGCCGCATGGTGAGGTCGATCCGGATCGGCGCGAGCGGATGGCCCGGCCCGAAGTCGTACGCCGTCAGGCCGGGGTGATGGACGACGCTCGCCCGGCAGCTCGGTGTCGGCTTCATGCAAGCCTGCCCAGGCTGTAGATCACGAGGCCGGCGAGCCCGCCCACCAGCGTGCCGTTGATACGGATGAACTGCAGGTCCCGACCCACGTGCAGCTCGATCCGACGGGCGGCCTCCTTGCCGTCCCATCGCTCGATGGTCGAGGTGATCACTGTCGAGATCTCGTCGCCGTACCGGGTCACCACAAACGCCGCCGCGTCGGCAGCATAGGTCTCGACTCGGGAGCGAACTGCTTCCTCGATCATCATCTGCCGGCCCAACTCGACGAGCCGAGCGATGCCCCGCTCGCGCAGCGGGCTCTCCGGATCGGCCAGCGTGGTGACGAGGGATTGTCGTACGACCTTCCAGACAGCGGTTGCAGACGCCACCACTTGAGGCTGGGTCAGGATCCTGACCTTCAGCCTCTCGGCGCGCTGCATCGTCGGTTCGTCGGCCTGCAGATCGGCGGCGAACTGCTTGAGGAGGTCGTCGAGCGCCCGACGTGCCTCGTGCTGCTCATCGCCCCGGATGTCATCGACCCAGTCGAGCAGTTCGGCGTAGACCCGGTGAGTGACCTTGTCGTCAATCCAAAGCGGCGTCCACCAGGGCGCTCGAGTGCCGAGCACCCGTACCACGGTCTGCTCGTTGTCTTGCAGCCAACGGTGCGACTCGCGCAGGGCGAGATCGACTAGGCCGTGGTGGGCGCCCTCGGACACGATCTCTGCCAGCAGGCGGCCCGTCACCTCGCTCAGTGGCTCAGCGATCAGCCGAGGCAGAATCTCGCTCTGCAGTAAGCCCGCGACGTCGTCGTCGTGAACATTGACCAGGCCGGTGCGCACGATTGTGGCGACCTCGTCGACGACGCGGCGAGCGTGCAGCGGATCACTCAGCCACCGACCGATCCGGACGCTGACTTGTGCCTCCGCTACGCGTTCGCGGACCACGTCCTCGACCAGAAAGTTCTCCGTGATGAACTCTTGCAGGCTTCGGCCCAGAGCCAGTTTGCGGGTCGGGATGATCGCGGTGTGAGGGATGGGCAGACACAGCGGGTGCCTGAACAGCGCGGTCACCGCGAACCAGTCGGCGATGGCACCGACCATGGCCGCCTCCGCGGTTGCGTGCACGAATGTCCAAGGGTCCGGGCGGTGCAACGTCAAGGCGAAGACGAGCGCCGCGGCCAGCAGCAGGCCGAGTGCGACCCAGCGCATCCGGCGGAGCCCGCGCGCGCGGGCTGCGTCTGCGTTTGCTGCGGTGTCGCGGCCCGCGCCGAGCGGCATGGTGAGTGACATCAGGCTCGCCACACTCCCGTAGCGCCTCCCATGTCGACCGCCATGCTATCCCCGCCCCGGTGCGCTGGGCGGCCTCGCGCCCGCAGTCGGAGGGGGCGCTGGCACGCTGTACTGTCGTGAGCTCACCTCGCACCAACTCCGACGTTGTTCCCTTTCCGGTCGCGGTGCGAACGTGGTTGCTGATTGCGCTTCAGTCCTTCGGCGGACCCGCCGGCCAGATCGCGGTCATGCAACGGGTGTTGGTCGATGAGCTGAAGTGGCTTGGTCAGCGACGATTCCTGCACGCGCTGAACTTCTGCATGCTGCTTCCCGGTCCGGAAGCTCAACAACTCGCCATTTACACCGGTTGGCTGCTCAACGGGCTGCGGGGCGGACTCGTGGCGGGCACGTTGTTCGTCCTTCCCGGTGTGGTCGCCCTGCTGGCGTTGTCGGCTTTGTACGTCGGCTATGGCAGCACAGCCTTCGCTACCGCCCTGCTGCAGGGGTTGTCCGCCGCGGTGATAGCCGTCGTGGTGCAGGCGGTCATCCGGGTCGGCCGTCGAGCGCTGACCAACGCCTGGTTGGGTGTCATCGCGTTGTCGGCGTTCGCAGCGCTCACCCTCTTCGCTCTGCCGTTCCCAGCCGTGATCGCGGTGGCCGGCGGGCTCGGCTGGGCGTTCGGCCGGAGCGCTCCGACCCCGTCGTCGGAGGCTGCCGAGACCGCCGGCG
>JBBPZH010000028.1:0-8484 GCA_038198965.1 Propionibacteriales bacterium | reverse complement strand
GGCCGTCCACGTGTATGTCACGACCGACGCAGCCGGTCTCGTCAACGGCTTTGCTGCAAGCCGAGGTGGTGTGCTACTCCACTTCGGCACGGCGGTGGACACGTGGGGCACCGGACCCGCTCGCCAACTTCATGACGCGCTGGTCGATGCCATGGCAGAGACCTCACCTTCGGAAGTTGAGTACCTTCGCCTCCGTGTCTTTGAAGAGAACCGCCGAGCTCGGTGGTTCTACGAGAGACTCGGCTGGTTCTCGACAGGTAAGCGCACCCAGACGACCTTCGAGCCGCATCCAGTTCTGATCGAGTATCTACGCCCGGTGCCGACGCAGGTATAGGCGGCGACGTCGCCACAGTCCCGTGCCCGAGCGCGACACGCGTGCCACCGGAAAGAAGTGGCACACCTCTCGCATCTTCGGCGGGGACAGCGTCTGTTGTCGCTGTCAGGTATCGCGACGTCAGAGGCCGAGCACAAGACGAAGCCCGCGGTCGACGTCGTTCATCAGGTAGCGGGGAAGCTCCCCGATGGCATCGAAGCGGTGAGTTCGTCCATGTTCAGGGTCATCACCGCCGAGACGTTCGCGGTTGAGTCTCGGGAAGCCCTGTCGCGCTGGCTGATAGGAAGACGTTGCCCGGCATCGCAGCGTTGCTGGTGTTCGACGTGATGATCACAACCAGCGTGGTGGTCAGCCGGCTCGCGTTGCAGGCGTCGGCCACTACGACGAGCGCGGGGCGACGCTTCGCCGGCATACTGTCTCGCGGCTCTCCGAGGTCTATCGAGTACATCTGTCCGCGTTCGATCACCAGTCGTCCGCCGCGCTCAGCTAGCGCCGACTGGCAGCAGCCGCGAGCTCGGCGGCCTCCTCCTCGTAGTCGCGGAGGTCGAGGACGTGTTTGATCTGCTGCGTCAGCGACTCCCGGGAGAGCTCGTCCAGGTACCGTCGCACCGCCGTGCTGAAAAGGCTCCGAGCGACTGATGCCGAGTTCCCTGGCACGCTTCGTGGCGTCGGCAAAATCTCGTCCGCCGCCCCGGCAGCGGCCCCGGCGGTCCGGACAGCCACATCCCCTCAGGACAATCTCGCGCGGCGGTTCCGGGCGGCGAAGGCGGCCACCTTCGCCCGGTTGCCGCAGTCGGCCATGCTGCACCAGCGGCGCCGTCCGCTGCTGTCCACGAAGAGCCAGCCGCAGCCGGCGCCGGGACACGCCTTCACCTCTGCCAGGTTCGCGTCGACGAGGAACGACTCTGCCGCTCGGGCGACCGCCAGCACCGGCTGCGCAATGCCCGCCGAGCGGCGCAGCTGCCAGCGCGCTCCGTCGCCGTCCGGCACCAGGACACCGTGCGAAGCCGCCTCCCGGGCGAACGTGGAGACCACGCGGAGAGCGTGTACGTCGCTCGGCTCGGTCACTGCGCGCTGCAACGACTCTCGTAGCCGGCGGGCGCGTTGGAGCGCCGCCTCTGCGTCGGCTCGTCGGCGCTTCGCCATACGACGAAGGCGGGCGCCGTCCTCCGCGGTGACCAGGCCGCCGTACTCGGCCCAGCGTGCCATCCGGTCGTAGTCGTCGAGCCAGTCGCGTCGGTTGCGCGGGGATTCGTTCCAACCCGCCAGCGTGTTGCAGAAGTCGAGGGCGACGTCACCGGCGATGCGTCGGGGTAACCGCACCCCCTCGATCTCGACCCAGTACATGTCTCAATTGTGTCAAGAACCTTGCGGTTGACCAGGCTCGGGTCGCTAGGTTGATAACCAGATATTTACCTTCTAGTGGTTAGGGAGCACCATGCTCAGAAAGACACTGACGTTGGCTCTCGCGGTGGCGGCGCTTGCGGTGGCGCCATCCGCTGACGCGAAGAGCCCCTGGACGCCGTACCACAGCCAGGACTTCGTAGACGCAGCGGGGACGGTCTGCCCCTTCGAGCTGGCGGGTCACATCGTGAGCGACAAGGAGCGCTACCGCACCACGGCGTACTTTCCTGACGGCTCACCGCGCTACCAGGAGTTCACGGGCCAGCTGATCATCCGCTACACCAACACGGCGACAGGTGAGTCGGTGGTCCGCAACCTCACCGGCCGTGGCGACTTCGAGTACTTTGCCGACGGTGGGTTCACGCTCTATGACAAGGGCGGCCACTTCGGTGCCGGGCTGCACCCGGGCGACGACCCGGGAGCGGGCTACTACGTCGTCACCGGCCACGGCTGGGCAGTGCACGGGGACGCCGACGGCCACTACACGCTCATCGAGGGTCACGGAACGATCGAGAACCTCTGCCTCACCCTCGGCTGACGGGATCCGCTCGGTGAGCCCACACGCATAGTCCACCCCTTCCCAGCCGCCTGCGCGGCGTGCGTTTGGCTGCTGCAGGAGAGGAGCCGAAGATGAGCCTCACGTTCGTGCTCACGTCCCTAGTCACGTGGCCACGCCGGCGAATTTCGCGTGGTGCACGATCGCCGCGGGGTTATCCCGGGGAGCCCGAGCCAGCATGATCGCGGCACTCGAAGAGCCGGATCCGAGCAGCGAGCCTGGCAGGGACGTCCACCACCTGCTCGCCGGCCTCGAGCAGCCGCTGAGCAAGAGGCCGCCCAGCGCCGTTGGCGCCCTCGACCGCCGAGGTAAGGCCTCGCGTAGGCACGCATCGCCGTGTGGCCGGCCTGGTCGGTGGAGAATCGACCTGAGCCGAGCCTCTTCTCATGCTGGTCGACGACCTCGATCGTGGCCGACAGATTGTGGGGACGACCCGATGATCACGTGTTCCATGTGTGCTGTCCCGCCTGTGCTCGTTCCGATGTGGACGGCGAGGTGGGCATTGCTACTACCAGCAGGGCAGTCCCTTCTGGAGCCACGCTTCGTCAACGGCGCCCGGCGGGCTGCAGACCGATAGCGAGCCACACCAAGGATCTGGCGGGCAGCCGCACAGAGCATCCCGCCGAGCGCCTGAACCGAGTCTGGCCCGACACCGGTCCTACCGGAAACGTCTAGCCGCGAGAAACGTCAATAGGGACGAACAGAGACTTTTGGCGGCATCCCACCCGATGCCTCTGGGTGGCCCCGACGATCGCCACACCTCGCTCTCGCGTGCGACATGCCCTAGCCAGGCGTATTCTGCGAAGGCCTGACGCCATGCCGATCACCTACCGAGCGGAATCGAGCCGATGCACCCGAGCGGCAGCACTGCTGGCGTGAGGCCGAGAGGTGTGGGCGCGATTGCGGTCATCGTTCTCCTAACCCTCGGCGCCGCGGCCTGTGGCAGCCGAACGCACTCCTCCTCGATCACATCGAACCAAGCGATGGCCGACGCCAAGGTGATCTGGCAAGCGGACCTGAGACCGAGCACCACAGGCGCGACGGCCGCACACCTTACGCAACACTTCATCCGGATCGACGGAGTGGGCGCGACCCGTGGTGACAGTGGTCAACACCTCTGGGTCTACAGCACCAGCAGCCCGACCCCGGCGCAGATCTCAGCCATCAGCCATCAGCTGTGGAGCGCCGTTGCAGTCGACTCGGTGCGTCGCCTGCCGTAAGGCACATGGCCGCACCCATCGCGACTGCCGACGGCCGCCCTCCGGTGCATCGTTCGACTGTCGGAGGCATGAGCGACTACCGGTTTCGAAGGACGTACGACGCTAGCCGTCCGGCAGTATAGACCCGGATCCGCAGGTAGTGGCCGTGTGATCCGCGTGTGAGACGACGATGGTGCCTGTCCTGCTTGGAGAATCGCGGTTGTTGAGGCCGTTGACACCCAGGCGGGAGAAGCACCTCGTCGGTGAAGAGAGTAGGTCGTCGTAAGCCGGGTCGGAAGCAGGTCCGGCGGCATGTTCCCAGGCGGGTCGGTATCGGTGCCCAGGATGCGTCGCTGACCACGTCGTCGGGTGTCGTCGCGCTCGCTGAGTCCGTTGACAACCTGGATGTTGTCGGTGTCGTCGATCGTGCGGTCGGAGCGATCAAGCAGCCGGCCCGCGGCGTGGGCGCCGGAGAGCTGCTGGTCGCACTGGCGCCGTCGCAGCTGTTGGGCGGAGACGCGTTGGCCGCGCTGGATCGGCAACGCGCCGATGTCGCCACGACCGAGTTGTCGGCGGTGCCGGGAATCCCGGCCACGACCGCGGGCGCCCTGGCTCGCCGGTTCGGCGCCCAGCAGTTCGTCGGGATCGAGGCCGCGAGCGCGGAACTGGTCGGCCGAGCCGTCGGGATGCTACCGGCCGAGCGCAGGGTGGCGCTGAGTGGCGCGGTGACGGTGGATCTGTACTCCACCGATGGCGAGGTCTATGGGTCGCGCAAGCAGGGAGCCTACAACGACGCCGGACAACGCGCCGGCCGTCCGCACCTGGGGACCCCGCTGAGCGAGGAGGCGACGTCCATGTCGGCCCTTCCCGTGCAGTATCTGGCGGCGCAGCTCGCCTGGACACTGCGGCGGGAATGGCCCAATGTCACCCGCGTGGAGCTGACGGCGGGTGGCAGGGTGCAGCAGGTCCGCGACTTCGACGACGGCTTCTCCGTCCAGGCGTTCCAGGCCTATGGAGGTGCGCGAGCGTGCGGAGGCGGCAGCCGTGAGCGTCGACGGCAAGCTGGGTGCTCTTCTGAGACAAGGGCACGCCCAGGTCGTCGTCGGGGAGCGTCGCCGACGCCGACGACGCCAACAACGCCATGCCCGCGAGGGTTTGGTTACCAATCGCCATCGACGGGTCGCAGGTCCAGCCGACCACCGGCTTCCTGCCCGTGCGGCCCCGCTACCTCGCCGCCGGCTCGGACACCGACGTGCCCCCGGTCATCGGCTCCGCAGACGGCATGCTGTACAGCCGCTCGTTCCAGCAGCGGTGGCCCCCGATCGAGACCGGCGAGCCCCTGTTCGCGCCGATCTACGTCGGCTGAACCGAGATTTGCACCAGACAGCGCAACAGTTCGGGGGCCCCTGGAACTCTTAATGGGTATGCAGCACACTCAGACCACGGCAGGAGCGACATCGAAGGAGGATGGTGTGGATCCTGATGCGGTCGCCAGATTTGCAGCCGCCGAGGAGCAGCGTCTCCTGCGGTACGCCTATCTTGTCTCGCGTTCGTACGACGATGCACGCGACTTGGTGCAGACAGCCTTCGCGGGGATGCTGTCCGTGTCCAGTCGCATCTCAGATCCATCGTCGTACGCTCGTCGCATCATTCTGAACGAAGTGCGCCGACAGTCTCGGCGCCGAGTGTCTCTCCTCGCGCCGACAACTACTATGCACGCGGGACACGAGGCGGACCTCGTCGAGCAGGATGCGATGTGGCGCGCGCTAGGAACGCTGCCCGCCCGACAGCGGGCGGTGCTCGTGCTCAGATATTACGAAACGCTCGACGATCAAACCATAGCGACCGTCTTGAAATGCCGCAGGAGCACCGTACGGAGTCTTGCCGCCCGGGGCCTGCGGGCACTGAAGCGGACACAAGAAGTAGACGTAGCAGGCCTAGAGAGTGAGGGAAGCCGTGGATAGCACAGAGAATCTGCTGTCGGCTACCTTGAGGAGTGCCGCAGAATCTGCGCCGCCGCCGTCGGGGGTTTTCCTTCCCGTCGACACACCGAATAAGTCAAGGTGGACGTCGCGCAGGGTCGCCATTGCCACTGGCGCGACGACGATGCTCGTGATCGGCATGGCGGTCGGTGGAGCAGCCATATTTGGCGACCGACCCCCTCAGACCGCGTCGCGCTTTAGCAGCGGCGTGTCCACTAAAACTGACTCGCCGAACTCCGAGAATGGGCATGAGCCGCCTTCACTAATTGGACAGCGAGAGCGGGTCGTGACGTTCGGCGGGGCGGCGTTTCCCCTGCCGAACGGATGGACACTCAATGACAACGCTTGCGGTGAACCGCATTCCAACACAGTCACCACTTTTTCGCCCGGCTCGGGTCCAAGAGCACTATGCACGCTCGGCCGCGCGCCCGGCGTTAGCGAGGTCCAACTGTGGAGCATAGATGACGCACAACAACGCTCGAATGTGCGGGTGGCGACCAATCCGATCACTCTGGATGATGGCACCGCGGGTTTCATTGGTCACTACGCAAGCACTAGTCCCGCGGGATACTCCACCGTTGTTCTCGCGGTGCCTGACCGCGGGGTAGTGCTGGTTGGCGACGGCCCTCGTGCTGGGATCTTGGAGGAAGCGATGTTGCGCCTCACCGATATTCCGGCGAATCGCGCGGTCGTGCCGGCATTGGGACTCGACACCCTGCGCAGCGCTCGGGTGGCACTTGACCAGCTGGATCTTCACCTTAAAGTCGTGCCGGTGCGCGTCGGCCACGGGACCGGCCGCATCCGATGGCAACTGCCCGCACCCGGTCTCGCCGTATTACGGGGGTCCACGGTCACCATCGCAATCGACCGGTAGGGCCAGCCCATTCGGGATTCTGAGGAAGTGCCCTTTAGGGGTGGAGTCAGTGCGTCTTGCTCCTGCACCACGCCCACGTCTGCAACACCACCGGCGACAGCATCCGCCTCACCCAAGCACACTCGCCGGCAAAGGGGCAAAGGAGTGAGCCCCTTGACCTGACCAACCAGCCGGTGATGGCCAACACTGGGCAGATCCCATGGCCACCACCGGGCATTTCTCGTGACCGTCACCGGGCAGGTCACATGTGGGCGACGTCCGTCGAATGCGGCCGAAGACGGTCTACCTGGCGTCAGCCGCCACCAGGAGCCCACTATGTCGTGCGAAGATATGGGGCAACTCGCCGTTGAGAGGCGTTTTCATGAGGCACCATCTCGGCTTCCGCCACACAATTGCGTGGACCAAGCGGCTACAGATCGGTCGACGGCGGTTTCTCCAAACTGACGGTCAGGGGTCAGTGAGGGCAGCCGTCGTAGTTCCCCTGGACCGCGATCGGTGCGGAGCCGTTGACCGTGCTGGTGAGGCCGAGGGCGGAAACCTCTACATTTGGCATCCCGTGCACCGAGGTGGTGCCTGCACTGCATCCGGTTGGATTGAACCGGAGGGTGTACCTCCTTGTGAACGACTGCCCGGCGGCGAGCTCGCCATCGAGTGGCACGTGGGCGTCGGTCGAGTAGGCGATCCCGCCGCCGATGTAGAGGCCTTCACTCGGCGTCGTTACGCCAGTGCCGTACATCCTCACCAGCATTCCCGAACCTCTACCAAGGTAGGGATAGACCGCGCTGCCCAAGTGCAGGGTGACGGGCGAAAAGTTGGCTTAGCGCACCGTGAGGGTGCAGTTGAGACCCGGGCGGGCGCTTATCACATCCTCCGCTGGGTCGCCCTCGAAGCCGACCTGTCGCCGGTGAACGGCCCCGCCGGTGCACTCTGGTGGGCGCACGAGGCTCACCCTCAGATGAGAGCGGTATGAAGAAGCCAGGTGGGTCCACGTCCCCCGCCCGCTGACTATGAGCGCAAGAGCTAACGCGGTCGGGCCAAAGGCTATCCACCGCCGCCGTCGCCTATGACTAGATGGAAGGCCTGGCGGCTTGATGGCTTGATCAAACGCGAGAGGCACGGCCGAGATGTTACGTCATCCAGCGCGCGCCGACTCCCGAATCCGACAAGACTTCCGCCCAGACAATCGAAGTGATCAGGCGGCGCGTCGGGCGACCTCGACACGTGACCCAGCGCGGGCCGGTTCGAGACGTTGCCGTGATGCCTGATTCCGCTCCGTCCGGGTCCTGCTCCTTCAAGACCCCGGCACAAGCCTGCTCAACTTTCGCGCGGTCCGCTGCTGGCGCTCTCTCATCGCATCAGAGGCAGTTTTCGGGGGAGATCCCGGAGGCTGCCTCGTGCGGGCTGATGCGGCGGGGGATGCTGGCTGCCTTCGCGATCCGCTGCACCATCCGGTAGGCGTCACGTCGGTCGATCCGTCGACCTGAGACCGGTCGCAGCACGAGCGGACCTTCGGTTCGGTCACCACGGCATGCCTCGAGCACCCGGAGCGCGGGCACCGTCAGTGGCATCGTGGCTGGCTTGTCTCCCTTGCGACAGGTGCAGAGCCCGGTGGCCACGCAGCGTCTCGGCGTAGTCCTCGATCCACACCCGCGGCGTAGTCCGCAATCCACACCGCTGCGGCCTCAGATGCTCGGAGCGCATTGATGCCGAGCAGGTAGGCCAGGGCGCCGTGGTGAGCGCTGATGGTCTGGGCGACCTGGAGGAACCGGGCTAGCTCCAGCCGGTCCAGGCCGCGCGTCAGTACCTCGGCCGCATCTCGGATTGCGGGGCGCCGTCGGCAACAAGCGCGACGTGGGCTGCGCGTGGGCTAGGAGGCTGCTGAACAATCCGCGTGGCGGACGGGGCTGATGGGGCCGACCTGAAATCCTTGGGGTCATGCAGGGTGAGTCGGATCGGCAGCGTGAGCTGCTGGATGTGGAGTCAGTGGCTGGGCATCTGCTCGAGCCGGGCAGCATGTTCGCGTTGCTGGCGGGGCGTCGCGACCGGTTGTTCCCCGGGGAGCTGTTCGCTGATCTGTTTCCTTCGCGACGGGGCAGGCCCTCGATCCCGGGTGAGGTGGTCGCCTCGGTGATTGT
>JBBPZH010000027.1:0-6424 GCA_038198965.1 Propionibacteriales bacterium | reverse complement strand
GATTCCGCTGCACCGGTGGTCGTGGCCCGGGCGGCCGGGTTACACACCAGCCGGGCCGACGGTGCGCTGCTGGCCTACAACCAAGACGACGTCCTCCTGCCCGACCTGCTGGTATGCCGTCCCGAGCTCGCCGATCCCATCGGCACCAAGTCGGCGCCCAGCTCGTTGGCCAACGCTTCGACGAACGCCGGCGGACGGGTGCGGCTGACCGCTATGCGTGGCCGCTCGCTGGTGCGGCGCGGGACCTGCGGTGGGTCCGCCGTACTGAACGTCGTCGCCATCCCCGGTTGGGCAACCGCACCGGCAACCAGGTCGCCGCGCTCCCACAGCGCGACGTGGATTGCCCAGTCGTCACGTGGCGGTTCGGAGAACTCGCGTGTGCCGTCGAGCGGATCGATGATCCACACCCGGGCGCTCGCGAGCCGGCTCTTGTCGTCCTTCGCCTCTTCGCTGAGCACTGCGTCGTCTGGCCGGTACGTCGACAGCAACTGCATCAGGGCTGCCTGGCCGAGGGCATCACCGGCGTCCTTGAGCGCTCGGCCCTCGAGCGGCTCGCCGTCTCGACCATGCTCGCGCAACTGTTGGAGCGGTACGCCGACCACCGTTGCCGCCCATGCCGCGAAGCGGTGGTCGTCGCCCACGACGTCATCGGTCGGAACTGGCAAGTCCGGCGCGGCCGTCGTGGACAGATAAGGGTTGTCGGTCACGGCGGAAACTTTGCCACAGCGAACCTCTACAACCACCGCGCCGGAACGAGAAGTCCCCGGCGGCGCCGTCGCTCGACCGCCGCGCCGTGTGCGAGATGGTCCAGCAGACTGATCGAGTCGTTCAACACGACGAGATCATCCGGCTGGTAGTAGAACAAGAAGTTCGCTGCGTCGGCCGACCGCTCGTCCTCTATGTCGGCAATGGTCCGCAGCCCGGCTTCGGTGGCAAACACCGTTTTGCGACGAAGATTTCCGTCCGGATGCTGTCGGCGAGCAACGAGGCCCTTGCGTTCAAGTATCGCCACCGCCTTGCTGATGGCTGTCGAAGACACGTCTGCCATGTCCGCGAGGCCGGCGATCGAGACCCATGAGCGCTGTGTGACGGCGCGCAGGATGCGGCCGCCAAGTGACTCCAGGTCCAGCCGAGGGTCATCGGTTCGGGTCGCTGCCACCAGCTTGGCCGAGGCCGCGATGATGGCGCGGGCTGCCTCCAAGCGCTCCTCATACGGCGGAGATTCGAACAGCTGGCGCGTGGGGTGGCCTACAGAATGCCCGTCTGCCGGATCTGAGCGCGCACTCTCTCTCTGCTCATGGTCCCTGGCAGATACGTCCATCTCCGAAACGCTGGCAGGTCTTGGGTTTCGCCGCTTCCGGTAATGACGGATGTGTGCACGGCGAGAGACCGGCGACTTGCTGTGTATGGTGCGGCCCCGGGACCGCTTGCTCTAGGCGAGGGCGATAACGCAGTTAAGGAACCAGCGCGCCGGCACCAGGCAGTAGTCACGGAAACTGGTAACCCACTGCAGCAAATGCACCGGGTTGCCAGGATGCCGAAGCCACCCACTCCGCCCGCGCGAGCCGCTGAACCGATCTCTGGCTTACCGGGCTGCCGCCGTGCGCACAGCAGTCACCAAACGTGGCAACTCACTGCAGCAAATGCACCGGGTTGCCACGATGCCGAAGCCACCCACTCCGCCCGCGCGAGCCGCTGAACCGATCCCCAGCCTCGCGACGGGCGATGAGTCCGGTCGCTAACCTACCGGCGCCGTGGAGCTTCTGGAGAAACTGGCCGCCGCACAGTGAGGCGCGCGGTGGGCTCGAAGGTGAGACACGTAAGAGCGCGTCAGCTGTTGAACCGGTTCTGGGTCTCCTGCAGACCGGCAGTGACCAGGCATTCGACAGCATCTGCCGCACGTTGCACGTGACTGTCGAGCTCTTTGCGTTCCGCCGGCGAGAAGGGGCTGAGCACGTGGTCGGCAGGCTCGCCTTGCCCGGGGCGGCCGATCCCGAAACGCACGCGGTAGTAGTCACCGGTTCCCAGTGATCGGCGGATGGACTTCAGGCCGTTGTGGCCGTTGTCCCCTCCACCGAACTTGACCCGAAGGTCGCCGTACGGGAGGTCTATCTCGTCGTGCACGACGACGAGCTGGTCGGCGTCCAGGCCGTAGAACTTCAGGACACCTGCCACCGGGCCGCCGGACTCGTTCATATAGCAGCGGCCTCGGCCGAGCACCACCCGCACACCTGGTGACGCACCAACTCGACCCTCGACGGCGAGCGCGCGGCCAGCCCGGTGCGAGCGCCATCGCGAGTTCATCCGCTTGGCTAACTCGTCGGTCACTAGGTAACCGACGTTGTGACGAGTGCGTTCGTACGCGGGCCCAGGATTGCCGAGCCCGACGACGACCCAGCCCGTTTCGTTCATGACGCTGTCAATGGCTGACTGGCGACGACCCGGCCAGGGGGGCGGCGCAGGCGCCAACGAAAGCTCACTCCTCCGTAGCGGCGGAGCCCTCGTCGTCAGCGCCGTCGGCCGCTGAGTCGACATCCTGTTCGCCTTCGGCCAACTCTGTCTCAGCGGTCGGCGCGTCATGCTCGACGCCCATATCTGCCTCCGCCTCGGCCAGCTCGGCCTCGATGTCTTCAGCCGTGGGCGCCGCAACGATGTTCACGACGAGCGCCTCACCGTCGAGGCTGAGCGTGGAGCCTTCGGTGAGTGCCAAGTCCTTGGCGAGGATCTGCGTGCCGGGCTCCGCACCGTCGATGTGCACCTCCACCGAGTCGGGGATGTGCGTCGCTTCCGCCTCCAGGGAAACCGTCGCGTGTTCAACAGTGACCAGAGTGTCAGGGGCGGCTTCACCGACCAAGACGACCGGTACGTCGACCGTCACCTTTTCGCCGCGCGACACGACCAGTAGGTCGGCGTGCTCGATGAACCCCTTGATCGGGTCGCGTTGTACCTGCTTGGGCAGCGCCAGTTGGCTGTTGCCGTCCCACTGAATCGACAACAGGGCGTTCGCGGTCTTGAGCGCCAACATGAGGTCGTGGCCAGGCAGTGAGATGTGCACCGGGTCGATGCCGTGGCCGTAGAGAACGGCCGGAACCATGTTCTGCCGACGGATTCGTCGAGCCGCGCCTTTGCCGAACTCGCTGCGCGACTCTGCCTGGATCTTCACTTCTGATGACACGGGGGCTGCTCTCCTACGCTGGCGTGGGTTCGGCGGGATCGGCGGTGCCAGCAACGAAGGGCGGCGCGAGCGAACTCACTCCCGTCGATCACGGAGGGCGGTGAACCGCTCATCCCTCGCCGAGGCAACCGGATGATCGTACACGCTGGCTACTCAGGCGTTGCCGTCGAACAGGCTGGTCACCGACCCGTCCTCGAAGACCTCGCGGATCGCTCGACTGACCAGCGGCGCGATCGACAGCGTGGTCAGCTTGTCGAAATGCTTGTCGTCGGAGATCGGCAAGGTGTTCGTCACGATCACTTCGCACGCGCGGCAATTCTTCAGCCTGTCGATTGCCGGCCCCGACAAGATCGCGTGCGTTGCGGCGATCACCACGTCAGCGGCGCCGGCGTCGATGAGCGCCTCGGCTGCCTGCACGACAGTCCCGCCGGTGTCGATCATGTCGTCCACGAGCACGCACAAGCGCCCGTCGACGGCACCGACAACCCGGTTGGCCATCGACTCGTTCGGCCTGGCGATGTCCCTCGTCTTGTGGATGAAGGCCAACGGCGCGCCCCCGAGACGAGACGACCACTGTTCGGCGACCTTGATCCGGCCGGAGTCGGGTGACACGACGGTGATGTCTTCGTGGCCATGCCGCTCGGCGACGTACTCAGAGAGGATCGGCAGCGCCAGCAGGTGGTCCACAGGCCCGTCGAAGAAGCCCTGAATCTGTGACGTGTGAAGGTCGACGCAGATCAGCCGGTTCGCACCCGCGGTTCGAAACATATCGGCCATCAAGCGGGCTGAGATCGGCTCCCGGCCGCGATGCTTCTTGTCCTGGCGGGCATAGCCGTAGAACGGCAGCACCACGGTGATCCGCTTCGCCGACGCCCGCTTGAGCGCGTCGACCATGATGAGTTGCTCCATGATCCACTGGTTGACCGGTGCGGTGTGGCTCTGCAGGACGAAGGCGTCACAGCCGCGGACCGACTCCTCGAAGCGCACATAGATCTCGCTGTTGGCGAAGTCGTACGCCGACGTTGGGACAATCGAGGTCTCCAGGAGATCTGCCACTTCTTTGGCCAGCGCCGGATGCGCCCGGCCGGAGAAGAGCATCAGCTTCTTCTTCGTCGTTTTCTTCACGCCGGTCACTCGTGCGCCTCCTCGGATCCGCCGCCGCTGGCCGCAGCGGCAGCGGCAGCTGCGGCTGCGGGGTCGGATCGACCGTCGGCCTCAGCGGCAGCTCCGGCTGCTGGGGTATCCGGGCGCTTGCGCTGAGTCCAGCCATCGATGTTGCGCTGCGGGCCACCACTGACCGCCAGCGCTCCGGGCGGCACATTGCGGCGTACGACGGTTCCGGCACCGGTCGCTGCGCCGTCACCGAGTTCGACGGGCGCCACGAACGTGTTGTTCGAGCCGGTCTTGCAGTGCCTCCCCAGCGTGGTCGCGTGCTTCGCCACCCCGTCGTAGTTGGCGAAGATGGTGCCGGCGCCCACATTGCTGCCTTCGCCGAGGGTCGCGTCGCCGACGTACGACAGATGCGGCACTTTGGCGCCGGGGCCGATCCGCGCGTTCTTGGTTTCCACGAACGTGCCGATCTTGCCGCCAACGTCGAGCAGGGTGCCCGGCCGAAGATACGCGAACGGTCCCACCTGGGCTCGCTCGCCGATCGCCGCCGCCACAACATGCGACCGGACGACACTCGCACCTGCCCCGACGGAGACGTCGGTAAGCGTGGAGTCGGGGCCGATCACCGCGTCAGAGCCCACCCTTGTCTGCCCGTGCAGTTGGACGCCGGGTTTCAGCGTGACGTCTGCGCTCAGCTCCACAGTGACGTCGACCCAGGTCGTCGCCGGGTCGACGACATCGACTCCCTCAGCCATCCAGCGCTCGAGCACCCGCGAGTTCAGCTCGCGGCCGAGCCTCGCCAGCTGGCTCCGCGTGTTCACGCCCTCGATCTCCCAACGGTCAGAAGCCGTCAGACCGCCGACCCGCCGACCTTCGCTCGCAGCGAGCCCGACGACGTCGGTCAGGTACTTCTCGCCGGCCGCGTTCGACCGGCCAATCCGGCGCAGGGCGGCCCGAAGCACGTCGGCGTCGTAGGCGAATATGCCGGTGTTGATCTCGGTGACCTGTCGCTGCTCAGGCGTCGCGTCCTTTTCCTCGATGATCGCCGCAACCGTCTCGCCGGCACCGCGCACGATGCGGCCGTATCCGAAGGGGTCGTCGAGCGTGGCCGTCAACACAGTGACGCCGTTGCCCAACATGTGGTGCTCCGCCAACAGGGCTGTCAGCGTCTCGGTCGACTGCAACGGCACGTCGCCATACGTCACCAGCACCGTGCCGGTCAGGTCCGCAGGTAGGACCGCAAGGCCGCACTCCGCAGCCCGCCCGGTCCCCGGTACGTCGTCTTGGTCCGCAACGATCGCATCGGCATCCAGCTCCGCCACGTGAGCTGCCACCCGGTCGCGGTCATGGCGAACGACAACCACCAGGTACTCCGGCTCGAGGGCACGGGCGGCCGACAACACATGACCCAAGAGGGTTCGGCCGCCGATTCGATGCATCACCTTGGGTGTCGCAGACTTCATCCGGGTGCCACCACCGGCGGCAAGAACAAGAACCGCAGCCGGCCGGTCTGCTGTCACCAGGACTCCTCGCCGTCTCGCTCCCCTGCCTGGCTTCGATCCAGGACCTCAAGCTTCAAAGGCTCGCGGGCTGCCGGGTTACCCCACAGGGGATTGCGTGGCGTGCTCCAGGTGGCGCACCCCTGCGTGTTCCACAGTCTGCCACAGCAACGCCCTGCTAAATGTTGTCGCCAACACCGTTATGGCCTTACAGTGTAAGCAGAAGCATGGCTCAGAGTCTTCCCTGGTTACGAGACCGTAGGTTACGCTTTCGTAAGGACCCGCTGACACGATTAAGGAAACCCGTCGATGAGCCCAGCAACTGCCGTCGCAGCACCCCCCGACTCCCAGCTCGAGGAGGTTCCGTACGGGACCTTGGGCGGAGACCGCCAGTCGACGGGTGAGCGGATCGCGCTAGGCATCTTCATCGTTGTGCCGTTCCTGGCCATCGCAGCCGCCGTGCCGATTGCCTGGGGCGGCTGGCTCGGTTGGCACGATGTCGTCATCGCCCTTGCGATGTACGCCGTCACTGGACACGGCATCACAGTTGGCTACCACCGGTACTTCACGCACAAGGCGTTCAAGCCCAACCGGTCGCTCAAGATCGCGCTGGCCATCGCCGGCTCGATGGCCATCCAGG
>JBBPZH010000026.1:0-11362 GCA_038198965.1 Propionibacteriales bacterium | reverse complement strand
CGCCTGACAAGTGCGGTGGCGGACGAGGACGCTGCACCAGGCTGTGGGCGTTTCCGCGTTGGCTAAGCGACCGGGTGAAAGCCCGGTAACGACTCGGCGAGGATGTCGGCGAAAGCCGCGTCCGCGCCGAGCTGGGAGAGCACTCCGATGCCGCCCAACCACACCCGGTGGATCAGGAGGTAGTCCGGCGGCAGATTGACCTTCAGCACGGTGGTGTATCCAGGTTGCCGGGGATCGTTGATTCGGGCGAACTGCGAACGCATCCACGCTCGGGAGAACTGGAAACGCTCCGTGGTGGCCGGCTCGATGAACGGCGACAGGTACTCGCGCAGCTCCTGCGCAGTGACGTGGACACCCGCTTTGACGAACCCGTGCTCGCGCAGCCCCGCGACCACCTCCTCGTAGTCGTCGGCCACGGCAGCGCTCAGCAACCGGCCGATCACTTCAGGGAGCCCGTCGGGCATGCGTGCAACCGCTCCGAAGTCGACAACGCCCATGCGTCCGTCTGCCAACAGCCGGAAGTTGCCTGGATGCGGGTCGGCGTGGAGCAGACCCGCGCGAGCGGGCCCGGAGAACAGGAAGCGGACGTAGAGCTCGCCGTACGCGTCGCGTTCCTCCTGGCTGCCTTCGGCGATCAGCCGGGCCAAGGATCGGTCTGCAGGCAGCCACTCGGAAACGAGGACGGTTTCGGTGTGCGTGACCACCTGGGGCACCACGATGGAGGGGTCGTCGGCGAAGGCTGCTGCGAAGCGGGTCTGCGCGTCGGCCTCCAAGGTGTAGTCCAGCTCTTCGGCGACGCGGGCCTGCAGCTCTTCGACGAGCGGCTTGACGTCGAGACCCGGGATCCAGCTCGCGAACAGCCGGGCCGCCCTTCCGATCTGCCGGAAATCGCTCATCAGTGCCTCACCCGCGCCCGGATACTGCACCTTGACCGCCACCTCGCGACCGTCATGCCACACGGCCCGATGAACCTGACCGATCGAGGCGGCGGCCGCCGGGTCGTCGCCGAACTCCCTGAAGCTCTCTCGCCAGCCGGGACCTAGCTCGCGCGCCAGCACCTGGTGAACCAACGACGCCGGCATCGGAGGAGCTGCATCCTGCAGCCGGGTCAGCGTCGCTCGATAGGGCGCGACCAACGCTTCGGGCAGGGCCGACTCGAAGATCGACAACGCCTGGCCGAACTTCATGGCGCCCCCCGTGAGCTCCCCCAAGACCTTGAAGAGCTGCTCGGCAGTGCGCTGTTGCACTTGTACGGCGACCGCCTCCGCGGGTGCGCCACCGATCCGCTTGCCCAGGCCCAACGTGGCTCGGCCGGCGTACCCGAGGGGGAGCGCCGCCAACCGGGCGGTTCTGGCGACGGTCTTGCGGGGGAGGTCGGTCATGCGCCCATTGTGTCGCGCCACGATGACCAACCACATCCGCATTGCGGATGCAGCTCGACGACCTGGCGGTCGACGTCGCCGAACCCCTGCGGCACCTCGATGACCGCGTTCAAGGTTTGTGGGCGGAGGCCACTCGCCCACACCGCCACCTCTTGCGCTGCCCATGCCGCGACCAGCGTCGCGAGCACCGGATCGCACGCTGTGACCGCCGGCGGACGCGCCGCGGCGGAAGCCAACAACGTGTTCCAGGCGGGATCGAGATCGCTGCGCGCCTGGTCCGCGCACCGTAGGCAGCCGGTGCTGCCGGGGAGCACGAACGGGCCGACGACGCCGACGACGTCGCGTACCCAAGCCCAGAGGTGGGGGATCTCGCGGCGCATCGCCGGATCACCAGCCGAGCGCTGTGGTTCGGCGTCATGTGCGAGCACGATGAGGTCAGGGTCCGTGGCGTCGGCGGACCAAGGGACGGCAGCCTCCGTTAGCAGGGCACCCACGCGCTCGGCGACGTGCCCGCTGCCTTGCAGGAGCACGTGGCGTCGTTGCCGTTCGGCCAAGACATCCGTGGCAACACGACCAGGACCGGCGAGCAGCCACCACGAGGTCCATGCGCTCTCATCGGCGTCGGCACGGCGACAGGACGCCTGGTCGACCACTGCTCCGCAGTCGATGAGTACGTCGATTGCCGCTCTCGCCTTGTCGACTTCGATGCCGGCGTCCACCGCCGCCAGGATCACTCCGCGCAGGTCGCGGAAACCGTCGACCGCGGTCAGCACCGCTTGTAGGGCGGGGCTGTCTCGTAGGGTGCAAAGACCCGGCCAGTCCAGGCCGAGCTGGACGGTGTGCACGTCACGGCGCAGGATCTGCAGACCGGGGCGCAGTGTTGGTCGCACGAGCGCGTCCCCTCTCGGCTAGGCGATGCCGTCACCTTGCCAAAGGTGCGGCCGCCGCGGGGACGCCGTCCACAGGGGCCGGGGTGGTGCGGTCCTTTGCGTTATGCCTTGCCGAGGATGCGGTTGAGGTTGGTGCCGCAGACCGGGCACTGGGCCTTCGCCATCCGGGTGCCCTTGTCGTTGACGCGAACTTCTCCGCTTGCCTCTCGCTTGGCCTTGCACTTGACGCAGTAAAACTCGCCACTCCACGTCTCAGCCATCACGACCTCCGGATTTCGATCGGCGGTCCGGCAGAGCCGAACCGCGGTGTGTAGTTGTCGCGAGGCGTTGCTGCCTAGCGTGCTGCACGGGCCGACATACCCGCGTAGCCTCGCGTCACCATACGGCAGCGCAGCGGTGCGGGGAAGGAGGCCTTGTCGTGTCGCCCGTCGGTCCGCCGTTCGCAGGACAGCTCAGACGAACCGGGTCCAAGTTTCTTCGATCCACAGTCGGTGGACAGTCAGGGCATCGACCGGCCAGCACCGATGCCCGCGTCGCCGGGACTCCGTCCACCAGGAGTCCCGGCTTCTCCACCGGTTGTCCACAGGCCTAGGGCACGGGCGCACAGGCCGTCCACAGGATTGTCCACAGGCTCGGAGGGCGGCCCGTTGACGATGTGACCGGCCGACCCCTAGCGTCGACTTATCGATGGGGCCCCTGGGAAAACGGACGCGCTCGCAAGGGGAAGGTGAGTGCGATCCGCGCCCCGGGGGCCTCGTTGTCTGCTGTGCACGCTGGGACCCGGCGGCACGCGCCATTCTTGCTGCGGTCAGCGTGGCTCCGGGTGGGACTCAGGGGCGATCGACGCCGGCTTCCGGATCGGTCGAGTCCCCGTCGTCTTCCGTGGAGTCCACCGCTTCGCGATCGAGGTCAGGAGAGTCGCTCGACTGTTCGCCAGAGTCAGGATCGGCCACCGCGCGGAGGTGGCGCGGCTTGTCTTTCTGAGCGTCCGCTGTCGCGTCAGCCGGTGAGCTGTCGGACGACAGCATGGCCTCCAGCGCCGCGTCGAACTCAGGGGACTCGATGTCGATGCTGTCGGCTTCCTTGGTGCGAGCAGCGAACGCCATCGGGTCGTCGAGGTCGGCGGTGGTGGGCAGCAGGTCGGGGTGTGCCCAGACGGCGTCTCGGGCTGCGTGTCCCTCTGCCGCTCGGAGCGCGCCCCACAACACCGACGCGTCGCGTAACCGCCGGGGTCGTAGCTCCAGCCCCACGAGTGCGGCGAACGTGGCCTCGGCCGGTCCACCAGCCGCCCGGCGCCGCTGTACTGCCTCCCGCAGTGCCGGGGCCGCCGGCATGACCGCGTCGGCCGCTTGACCCACGACCTCGTCCACCCAGCCTTCGATGAGCGCCAGCGCTGTCTCCAATCGGTCGAGCGCTGCCCGCTGAGCCGGTGTGGGCTCCAGGTCGAACAACCCGCCGGTGAGGGCGTCTTGCACCGACTCCATCTGAGTGAGGTCGACGCTTTGCAGCGTGCTCTGGATGTTCGACGTGTCGATCGTGATGCCGCGGCCGTACTCCTCGATCGCGGCGAAGAGGTGGTCGCGCAACCACGGCGCGTGCGCGTGCAGCCGCTGCTGAGCGCATTCGCGCAAGACCAGGTAGAGCAAGACGTCGCCCGCGTCGTCGCCCAGCCCGGAGGCGAACTCCGTGGCATTGGATAGGACGATCGCCGGCGTGCCGGGGTCGCCGACCGGGATGCCCACGTCGGTTGCCGACACGACCTCACCAGCCAGCGCGCCGACAGCCTGGCCAAGTTGTGCACTGAAGATCGAGCTGCCGATCTGGTTCAGCATCCCCAGCATGGGAACGGCAAGCCCTTGCGCCTCGCCGGGAAGCGCCTCTCCGGGCAGCGCCTTGGTCATGGCGGCGACCAGGCTCTCGGCGATCGGCTCGACGAGCCGGCGCCACACCGGCATGCTGTTCTCGACCCACTCGGCGCGGCTCCACACCGCCGCCGTTGTCGATGCACTGGGCAGGTCGGTCACGCGGTCGAGCCACTGCTCGGCCACCCGGGCGGCGTCCTGCACGCGCGCTCGGTCTCCTGCGTTCGGGGACGGATCGCTGCTTTGCGCTACTGCGGATCGGGCCAGGTCACGGGAGAACTCCCAGTTGACCGCGCCCTGGTGGGGCGTGAACATCTTCTGCAGCTGCCCGAACATCGCCTGCAGCCCCCCGAGGTCACCGCTGGCGAAACCCCCGAACAGCTGCTCGAACGGGCTCCCCGAGAATGGGTTTCCGGGTTGCTCGTCGCGCCGAGCGGGATCCCGGCTCTCGTCGTCGCTGCCGTCGTCGTGCGGAAGATCAGCCATATCCCCAAACTACCCGCGCTGCGGGTGCGGCGTAGTCTCGCGCTCGTGGGCGGCGTCGTACGGCTGGTGGCGTTACGCGACTCTCCGCTCGACGTCGACGAGGTGTACGGCGCCGTCGCTGATGCGGCCGCCGGAGGCATCGCGATGTTCGTCGGCACGGTGCGGGACAACGACGGCGGCCGCGCCGTCGAAACGCTCGGTTACACGGCGCACCCCTTAGCCCTCAAGACGCTGCGAGCCGTGGCCGACAAGGTGGCGGCCGAGCACGGGGCCCTCGCCGTCGCCGCGGTGCACCGGGTCGGCGAACTGGCACTCGGAGAGATTGCCGTGGTGGTGGCCGCTGCGTGCGCTCACCGAGCGGAGGCGTTTGAGGCGTGTCGAGAGCTCATCGACGAGCTCAAGGCCACGGTCCCGATCTGGAAGCACCAAAGGTTTAGCGACGGCACCGAAGAATGGGTCGGTACCCCA
Source organism: Propionibacteriales bacterium (assembly GCA_038198965.1). Classification (GTDB taxonomy): domain Bacteria; phylum Actinomycetota; class Actinomycetes; order Propionibacteriales; family Nocardioidaceae; genus JAUJOE01. The sequence continues at coordinate 6,274 of JBBPZH010000026.1, read as the reverse complement.
TAGCGTGGCGCGGCTGAGCGACCACCTCGCGCCGTACGCTGGTGGCGGCGAGGACAGGCGGAGGTCAGCATGCAAGTCCTGTGGTGGCTGGTGCCGCCGCTGGTGGCGACGTCGATCGCCATGGCATGGGCCGGTTGGGCTGGACGCACGCGCGACGAGGTCCGGCGCGACAACTCCGAGGCCGCGCTGCTGCGCATGCAACGCGCGCTGAAGCGGCCGGCCCCGCAGCGCGCGAACACCGCGCCGGCATCCTTGGAACCGACCCATGGCGTCGCCGTACGTCGCAGCCGTCGCCCGGCTGCAGCTCCTGCTTCTCGCCGGTGACATCATCGAGCGCATGACTCGCCGGGCCACGTCGCTGACGGTCGCGGCGCTGCTGCTCGTCGCCCTGGTCACCGTCGCGTGTGTTGCGCCGCGTCCGTACGGCGTCCGGGCGCCGGGCCGCACCGAGAACACGCTCGGCACCCAAGGCGGCAAGCCGGTGGTGACCATCGCGGGGCACCGCACTTATCCCACGAGCGGGCACCTCGACCTCACCACGGTGTCGGTGACGTCGCCGGACTACTCGCCGCGGCTCCCGGAGATCCTGCAGGCTTGGTGGTCCTCCAGTGAGCTGGTGTTGCCCCGCGACGCTGTCTACGCCCCGCAGCAGAGCGTCCAGCAGGTGGAGCAGACGAACAAGAACCAGATGCTGAGCTCGCAGAAGTACGCGGTCATCGCGGGGCTGGCCGCCGCGGGATTCGATGCTTTGGATGTCACGGTGGTCAGCGTGACCAAGGGCTCTCCCGCGGCGGGCGTGTTGCGCAAGGGTGACGTGGTGACCGCTATCGGTGGACAACCGGTGGCGTCGACGCAACAGGTCGTCGACGCGGCGTCGAGCCATCAGCCGGGTGACTCGGTCTCGATCGGCTTCCAGCGTGGCGGCAAGCCGCACTCGGTCACCGTGAAGACGCAGCCGTCGCCCGACGATCCGAAGACGGCGCGGGTCGGTTTGGTGCTGCGTGACGCCTACCATCCGCCGTTCGGTGTCAATATCCGGCTTGGGCAAGACATCGGCGGACCGAGTGCGGGGCTGATGTTCTCACTTGCGGTCTACGACGTCCTCACCCCCGGTCAGCTCACCGGCGGCCGCTTCATTGCCGGCACCGGAACCATCGACCCAGCGGGGGAGGTCGGGGTCATCGGCGGCATCCAGCAAAAGATCGCCGGCGCCTATCGGAGCGGTGCCACGGTGTTCTTGGTGCCGAGCGGCGACTGTGCCGAGGCGGTGGGCTCAGACGTGGCTGACAAGATCCAGCTGGTCAGGGTGTCGACCATCTCCGACGCGATCTCGGCGCTGCACCAGATCGACGCGGGACGCAACGCTGCCGTGCCGGGGTGCGGACAGTGACCGAGGCAGCGGAGGCGCTTCAGGCGGTCGTGGTCGAGGTCGAGGCGCACGTCAGCCAAGCCGGCTGGGACGCCCCGCCTCAGCTGTTCGCGCTGGTGCCGACTCGAGAGCTCGCGCTGGCTGAGCCGGCGTTGGCCGCCGAGCTCGGCGTGGTCGATGGGAACGCTCCGGCGTTCACGCCGGTCGAGCAGGAGATTGACGAGGATGTCGACGACGTCGACTCGCTGCTCGCGCGCATCAGCTGGCCGACTGCGGTGCAGGGCGCTGTGGTCGTGACGGAGCGGGTGGTGCTGCCGCCGCACGCCGAGATCGGCGTACCGGCCGATGGTGAAGCCGCGACCGACTATGCCACCAGACATCCCGAGCGGGAAGACGTGCGGATCGCCGTGGGGGCACTCAGAAGCGGCGAGGCACACTGCGTGCTGCGACTGCGCTCGCACGACAGGGATGAGGCGCTCGTTCAGGGTGACGACGTGGTGCCCGCGTTGGTCGCGGCGGTGCGTGAGACGCTGGAAGTCGACGCGGATGGCGCGTGATGGTAAACGACCAACTTCCCCGAGGTGATGGGTGAGCGGGATCTTTGACGAGGGCGGCGGAGGAGCATCCGCCGTACGCCGTCGCCAGGTCCCGTCGCGGCGCCCACGAGCCCTGCTGCCGACACTGGCGGTTGTGGTGGCGCTGGTCGTGCTGGCGTCGGTCTTCGTCGAACTCTGGACGTCCAAGCTGTGGTTCGAGTCGGTGGGCTACTCCTCTGTCTTCACGACGGTGCTCTGGACCCGGGTGGCGCTGTTCGCGATTTTCGGGCTGCTGCTGGCCGCGGTGGTGGTGGGCAACGTGCTGCTGGCGTTCCGTCTCCGCCCGATGCTGCTCGACGAGAGCCTGAGCAACTCCACTGTCGAGCGGTACCAAGACACCTTGGACCCGATCCGGCACTGGGTGGTGATGGCGCTGGGGCTCGCCCTGGCGTTGTTCAGCGGGGCGAGCGCGGCGGGGCAATGGAGAACGTATCTGCTGTGGCGGCACGGAGTGCCGTTCGGGAAACCCGACGTCTACTTCGGGCGCGATATCGGGTTCTTCGTCTTCAGCTACCCGTGGTACCGCTACCTGATCAGCTTCGGCTTCACCATGCTGATCCTTGCGCTGATCGCTACCACGGTGACGCACTACCTGTACGGCGGCATCCGGCTGCAAGCTCGCCGCGACCGCGTCTCCGCCGGTGCCCAGGTGCAGCTGTCGGTGCTCCTTGGTCTGTTCATGTTGCTGAAGGCCGTGTCGTACTGGTTCGACCGCTATGGGCTGGCGGTGGCCAACGGCCACCTCTTCACCGGCATCTCATACACCGACGTGCATGCACTGTTGCCGGCGAAGAACATCCTCATGGTCATCGCCGTGATCTGCGCTGTGCTGTTCTTCGCCAACGTCTTCCGCCCGGGCTGGACGCTGCCGGTGCTCGGGTTCGGGCTGCTGATCCTGTCGGCGATCTTGATCGGTGGCATCTGGCCGTTCTTCGTCCAGAGATTTCAGGTGCATCCCACCGAGGCCGACAAAGAGGCGCCGTACATCCAGCGCAACATCAATGCGACCCGAAACGCTTTCGGACTCACTGGTGTGCACGTGCAGGGCTACTCAGGCCTCACCCACGACAGGCCCAAGCAGTTGCAGGCAGCCGCCGCCACGCTGCCTGGTGTGCGGTTGATCGACCCGCGGTTGGTTGCCCCCGCGTTCGACAACCTGCAACAGGTGCGGGGGTTCTACAAGATGCCCGACGTGCTCGACGTCGACCGCTACCCGGTGCCGGGGCAGACCCAGCCACAGGACGTCGTCATCGGCGTCCGGGAGCTCAACCTGGGAGGGCTGCAGGCGAGCCAGCGCAACTGGACGAACGACCACACGGTCTACACGCACGGGTACGGCGTCGTGGCGGCGTACGGGGACCAGCGGGGACCCAACGGTGCGCCGCTGTGGGCGGAGCAAAACCTGCCGTCCAAGGGCGTGCTCGGCACGTTCGAGCAGCGGGTCTACTACGGCGAGACAGCACCCGAATACTCGATCGTCGGCGCCCCGGCGGGCACGCCGCCGGTAGAGCTGAACCGGCCCAATCGCAACAGCAGCTCCACCAGTGGGCAGTATTCGACGTACAACGGCAAGGGCGGCGTTGCGATCGGGTCGACGTTCCGGCAGCTGCTGTACGCCGCGAAGTTCTGGGACTCGTCGATCCTCTTGTCGGGCCGGGTCAACAGTGCGTCGAAGATCATCTACGACCGTGAACCGCGGCTGATGGTGCAAAAGGTCGCCCCTTGGCTGACGCTGGACGGCAACCCGTATCCCGCGGTGGTGAACGGCCGATTGCTGTGGATTGTCGACGGCTACACGACGACCGCGAACTACCCGATGTCGGAGCAAGTCAACCTCAACAGCGTCACCAACGACTCGCTGACACCCGAGCAAGCCGTGGCCGGGCAGCGCGCCGATACCGTCAACTACATCCGCAACTCGGTGAAGGCGACCGTGGACGCCTACGACGGCACGGTCACGCTGTACGCCTGGGACCAGACAGATCCCATCCTTAGGGCTTGGCAGGCTGCGTTCCCGGGAGTCGTCAAGGACAAATCGGCGATCCCGCCGGAGCTGCTGGCGCACCTGCGCTACCCGGAGGACCTTTTCAAGGTCAAGCGTTACCTGCTGTCGACGTACCACGTGACCGACCCGCACGTGTTCTACAGCGGTGAGGCGAACTGGCGAGTGCCAGAAGACCCCACGCAGACGACCCAGCACGGAGCAGCTCCGCCGCAGCCGCCGTTCTATCTCACCGTGCGGCTGCCCAACGCTCCGCCGGAGTTTTCCCTGACGAGCGTCTATGTGCCGCAGAGCCGGCAGAACCTCGCCGCCTTCATGGCTGTGAACGCCGATGCCACGAGCCCGAACTACGGCAGATTCACGGTGCTTGAGCTGCCCACCAACAACGCGGTGGCTGGGCCGGGTCTGGCTCAGGTCGGCATCTCGACCAACCCGGCGGTGGCCAACCGGTTGCTTCGATATAGCCGCTCCGACACGAAATCGCAGAAGGGCAACCTGCTGACGTTGCCGATCGGCAACGAACTGCTCTATGTGCAGCCGGTCTACACCTCTCGGAATACAGGAGCGGCGAGCTACCCGATCCTGCAGTTCGTTGCGCTGTCCATCGGTGACCACGTGGGGATCGGTACGTCGTTCGAGCAGGCTTTCGCGAGGGCGCTCAGCCTGTCGACACAGCCTCCGCCACCACCGCCCCCAGGGGGGAATGGGGGGCACAATCAGCCAGGTGGTGGGAACCACCACGGCTCACCGGTGGGTACGACGGCCCAACGGCTGTCGAAGTACCTCGCGAAGGCGCAGAACCTGTTCCAGCGGGCGCAGCGGGCGCTGCAACAGGGCCAGCTTGGCGATTACCAGACGCTGAACGACCGTGGGCTGCACTGGCTGAGCATGGCGGTGCTGCTGCAACAACAGTCGTCGTCGGGCTCCTCGTCGGGATCGGGGTCTTCCACTTCGCCGACGTCGCCGAGTGGAGGCTGAGCCGGCTCGCTGTTGGGCTGCCGGTTGAAGCGCGCGACAGCGCGCCGTAGAGTTGGCAACCGCTGAGGCAGCACATCAGCCGACGCGGGGTGGAGCAGTTCGGTAGCTCGCTGGGCTCATAACCCAGAGGTCGCAGGTTCAAATCCTGCCCCCGCTACTGGAGAACATACAGGTCAGAGCCGGGTTCGTGGGTTGCCATGGGCCCGGCTATGGCGTTCAATGTCCGCAACGTGCCTGCGGACGTTGCGCTGGATCGGGCCGTTAGGGTCGTGTTTCCGCAGGTCAGCGAAGCTGTGCGCAGAATCGCAGAATCGCAGAATCGCAGAATCGCAGAATCGCAGAATCGCGGAAGGGTGGAACGCGTGACCTCTGCCAGATGGCCCAGAGGTTGCTCGTAGACCTAGAGCACCTTGTCGTCACCAACACCGGCCCAATGCCGCCGCGTATGGCGTCGGCTGCACCTGTTGGTCGCGGACATGTCGTCGCCGTCGGTCTCGTACTCGGCGTTCGGTAGACCGATGAGGTGGAATGGCTGCTCGATCCCCAAGATCGCCCGGCCCAACCACATGTCCGTGGCCATGACCAGGTGCCGCAGCGTTGGCGCGAACGACCACTCGCCGTTTACCGACACGTCGACTATGCCGGCCGGCATCGCCGCGACGCGTTTGAGCGGTGGCGGTCCGAGTGTGTTCGAGCACCGTTCAGGCCGCGCGCAGACCTCCTGGATCTCCGGCCCGCCGGTCGGAGCGACCGGCAAAGCGGCGGTTGAGTTCGGCCTCGACGAACCGGTCACGGCGACGCCGTTGACGCGTAGGGAGCTCTCGCCGTCAAAGAGCCACGGTGCGTCGATGTCCGCGTGCACATCGACGGCGCGCATGACCACGTCGGACAGGTCAGCCCTGACGGAGCGGGCCTTACGCAGATCGTGGGCCGAGCGCACCCACAACGTCACGCGATATACCGAGATGCCGCGAGGCGGGCACTTCGCCGCGCACGAACAGCCCGATCTGCTCGCCGCCGACTTGCGCGCATGATCACCGGTGCTTTCGGCAGGGTTGATCGGCTGACCTGGCAGGACCTTGCGTTGGTCCTGAATGGGGTCTGACCGAGCCTGATGCTGGATGTGGGGGAGATGCCGTGCTGTTGGGGCGTTTCCCGCCAGCCTGAGTGAGTTGCGCGTGTGGTCACTGGTCGGTCAGGTGTGGAGGTTGTCCGATGCGGAGTGTGCAGCGCCCCAGGTTTGATGCCGCATCTTTCTGAGTTGGAAGGATGCTGTTCATGCCGAAGAAGATCGATGCGAAGGTCAAGGAACGCTGTGTCCGCCTGGTG
>JBBPZH010000025.1:0-6193 GCA_038198965.1 Propionibacteriales bacterium | reverse complement strand
GCGTTGAGCAGACCAAGAAGTGGCGCCAACGCGCGCAGCAACGCGCATACCGCCGCGACGGTCCGCGGTGACGAAGCCCGTGCGGCAGCTGCCTGCTAGGCGATCAGGTCGGAGGCGGGAGGGCGCGGCACCTGTCGATCACCGGGATGGGGTCCGAGGTCATCATGGCGTCGGCGCCCTTGCGTACGAAGTTGTCCCAGACCCGCTGCGTCTCGAAACCGACCCGACCGCGGGTCACGGTGTAGCCCGCGGCGTGGTAGGTCGCCACGATGCCCTTCGTGATGACGCTCGAGCTCAACATCACTCCGTCGAGACCCGCCAGGTCCGCCACCGGGGGCGGATTGCCTGCCTTGTACCACAGATAGAGATCGGGGTCGATGGTCGACAGGAACTGCAGCTGGCTCAGGTACGCCGAGTAGATGACGACGTGGCTGCTCATGCCGGCGGCCTTGATCTGGTCGTCCAACCGCTGCAAGGCCCACGTCCCGTTCATGGACCACTTGGTCTCGAACATCAGCCACCGGTTGGGCTCGCTGAACTGCGTCAGCGCGAGCGAGTCCGCAACCTCCGGAATCTGCTCGCCATGCTGCCTCGTGGTGTAGCTCTGTACCTCGGCCAAGGTGAGGTTCGTGATCAGAGTGCCGTAAGGAGCGCGGGTCGACGTCGAGAGGTCGTTGTCGTGCCGCTGCACGAATGCGTTGTCCTTCGTCTTCCAGATGTCGGAGTCGGCCAGGTTGGCGCCGACGTTCCATGCCGCGATCTGCGACTCCACTGTGTCGCCGTCGGTGTCAGCCGTGGCTCCCTCGTGGGCGGAGATCATCTTCGCAGTGCAAGGTGTGGAGTCGATTGTCTCCATCGCCTGGGCCGGGGATGCGAACAGCACGGCGCCGCCCATCGCGAGGCCGGTGACTCCCGGCACGATCCGCCGTGTGTACGTCTTGCGTGCTGGGTACGACATGCGTGCTCGTCGCGGCCTTTTTGCATGACGGAATTTGCTCTTCACGTCTTAAACACCCCCCGGATCGCACGGCGCCCCAACCGTGCTAGCTGATGGACATGATTGTACCCGAGCCTTCCGGCGTAAGCCAGCCAGCGCAGGATTTCCGCCTCGAACCTCCCGCTGCGACGACGCCTCGCGGAAGTCGGAGCGTCGTCGCAGCGGGACCCGTGTCAGCTACGGAGTCGAACGGTCTCCGGGTCGCTGTCGCTGCGACGCGGCCAGATCTTCGAGCCGATCAGGCCACCGAGCATGGACGACGCCAGCGGCAGGGCCAGGCCCCAGAACGCCGGACCAGCCGCATCCTTGGCCGTGCTGGACAGCTGGCTCGCCTCGGACTTCGATACATGCGCGGTCTTCTGCACCTGCTGCGGTCCGACGCCCAGCTGATGGGCGAGGCTTCCGAAGCTGCCGAGCAGGGCGCTACCACCGAAGAAGGTCAGCGCGATGAACGCAGCCACGCCAAGGGCCCACACCATGAAGCCGTGCAGGAGCCCGCTGAACAGGCCTTTCCAGATGCTCGTCGCTCCCGCGATCAGCCCGCCGAGGAAGAAGGCCACCAGCGCCAAGATGCCGGTCACGAGCCACCGGGTGTTTCCCGGCTGGTTCGAGCCAGGGTCGAGCGTCAGCCAGCCGAACGCGTAGAACAGGAGCTCCAGCAGGATGAACGTGGTGAGTGCGGTCAGCAGGCCGGCCCAGATGGGACCCCATCGGACCCCGTCCTGACGCTCGGCGCCCACCGCGACGTTCACCGGGCTGCTGTCGTTGTCGCCGTACACCGGTCTCTGCTGCTGACGCACCACAGTCTCCTCATGCACCTGCGTCTCGCGGGGCTCTACGTGCTCTTCACGCACCGGGATCGAGGTGTCTCGCTTCCCGTAGTCGGTCGTCTCGTAGTCCGACGACTCGTAGCCGTCGGAGCCGTCTCCTGCCGCCGAGGCACCGCCGCTGCTCTGTGAAGTCATGGACCCTCCTGAGTTTGATGTGCCTTGGATGGCTGTCGCCACCGAACTGTACCCGGGTACCTTACATAGTAAACGATGCTGCGGTGACGGTGGTGGTCGCGCAGCTGGCGGCGTGCACAATGCAAAGAACGATGGATTACCCGCAGGATTTCCTGGACAGCATTTGGACTATCTTTCCGGGCGTGAGTCAAGGGGGAGCTTGTTGCCAACGGGCATCGGTCTTCAACAGGATGGAGCCCCGACCTGCTCGAGGTCGGGGCTCCGCTAGGCAAGGCCCGATGGCAGCTAAGGCGCTACGGGGGCACCGTGGATGGAGGGGCACGCAGCGCGGTCGAGGGTGCTTGTCGAGACCGTCCGCGCGAGCCAAGAAGGCGCCTACCGCGAGCCCCTGTCGGGCATCGACCCAGATCGGTCGCGCCGGATATTCACGGCCGAGTGAGTTGAGGCGGGCGAGGGCGAGCAGCGCGTGTGGCGTCTCGCGCCATCCCTCCAGCTGGCCTTGCACCAGCCGCCGTCTTCAAACACCTCGACTAGGTGAGGCGGCCGAACAGACCGAGAGCCGGCGACCTGATCTGGTACTACCATGCCGCCGTCCGCTGTGAAGCTCAAACAAACCCACGATCAGGGTACTTGTGACACGGCGGACCAGGGACCGGCTGTTACCGGCGCCTGCAGCTCAAGGTGGTCCACAACGCACGGCGGACACGCTTCCCGGATACCCCGAGGCGGATTGCCATCTGACTCTTCCCGGGACGGAACGATGGAGCCCCGACCGGATCGTCGGGGCTCCATCTTGGACGAAGCAACTCGAGGTCACAGCTCAAACGCTACGGGGACCTGGTGAATCCGCCGGTTCACCTGGCCTGCCGCGCCCCACCATGCCGAGTCTTATCGTCGCCATCCTCCCCCGTGCTGACTTACAGCGTACACCGCGGGTCTTATGCCGTGGGCTCTTCGTGGTCGGCAGCCGCCAACACTGCTGCGACAGAGGAGAGCACCCCCGGCTCTCTGAGCTCCAGGGGGTGTAAGGCTCGCGCGGGGTAACAGCGCACGGCCAGAGAGACCGCTCCAGAGTCGCCCCCGGACGGCACACAGAACAACGCGCACTCGCCGGTCCGTGTCGGGACCGGCGCAACCTGGGCCACCGTGTTAGTCGGCCACACCTGCGCCGTCGGTACCGACGGGTCCGGTTACTGCTGGGGCTACGACGGCGACGGCCAGCTAGGCGACAACCACACCACAGCCGCCTCACACCGCATGAGTACGGCAAGAGCACATCCTGGTTCCAGCTCAGTGCGGGTGCTCAGCACAAGCTATGGAACCAGGACGGACGCACGCTGTTTGCTGGGGCTGCAACGCGTACCGAGAGTTGCGCGACGGCACCACGACGACGTACATGGTTGCCCACCGCGTCCCCGGGAACGCATACTGGCTGGCGGTTTCTGCTGGCAGTGACCACACCTGCGGCCTGCATCAGGACAACACCGTCTGGTGCTGGGGCGACAACACGTACGGTCAGGTCGGCGACAGCACGACGGCCGATCGACGCCGCCCAGTCAAGGTCAAGGTGCCGGCCCAAGCGAGGCCTAAGCCAAGTGAGTTGCGACTGCCGGCCCTCCCCCGGGAACGTCACAGCCCGCTCTTTCCACGGAGCGGGCTGTGACGTACAGCGACGACCTATTGGGGCTGCTGCCGATTGGCGAGGTCGTCATCTACGATTCGGAGCGCCTCGCGGAGCGGATTGCAGTCTTGTCATGCGTCGACCAAGAGACTGCCGGGGTTACCGGGAAGTTGTTGGCTCGAACGGGGAAGCGGTTGGCTCGAACGAACCAGCACATCCGTCACAGCAGACGCGATGACGCCGACGCCACGGTCTGCTGCGAGGACAACGAGGCGGTGCTTACGGACGAGCACACCGGGCACGTCGAGCGTCTGGATCCACGCGACCCGGAACCCATGTCGCTCAGTTGGTCCGTCGTGGTCGTCGCACCAGGCCGGGCAGACGCCGGCCGCGACGCTCGGTGTGTTGGTAGTGGTCCTACGGGTGTCCTTCCCAAGAGATTTGCGTCTTGGAGGCTGGGACACTGGCGGCCATATCGAGCCTCGCAGCGATAACGAAAAAGGCCTCCTGACCTGCGGTTTCGTTGTGGTGGGCGATACTGGGTTCGAACCAGTGACCTCTTCGGTGTGAACGAAGCGCGCTACCACTGCGCCAATCGCCCGCCGCTGCTGCGCGGCAGTCGGCACAGGTTAGCGCACGAGCATCCTCGCTGAAACGTCCGTCGGCCGGCTCGCGGCTACCCTGGACTGGTGATGTTCGGCCATGACACGGAGCACTCCCTGCAGACGATCGTCGACCTGGTCAACACCGACCCGGAGCACGACGACGACGAGGGGCTTCGCGACGTCGAGGCGCTGAGCGCGTTCGTCGCCGAGCACCGCATCAGCCACGTCGAGCGTCTCACTGAGGCCGACGTGGCGGCGGTTCGGCAGGTCCGGCGCGGGTTCAGCGACTTCTTCGGCGTCGACGACGCGGTGCGCGCCGCCGTGATGGTCAACGATCTCCTGGCGAGCACCACCGTCCGGCCACGCCTGACGAACCACGACGACTACGACTGGCACATGCACTACTTCGCTCCAGGGGCCAGCCTCGCCGAGCATCTGGCGGCCGACGGCGCGATGGCGATGGCACACGTGGTCGCCGCCGAGGAGGTCGGCAGGTTGCGCGTCTGTGACGCACCGTCGTGCCGAGCGGTGCTGCTGGACCTGTCGCGCAACCGCTCCAAGCGCTACTGCGACGCCAGCACCTGCGGCAACCGGCTGCACGTGGCCGCGTACCGCGAGCGGAAGCGGTCCGAGCACTCGCTCCAGCAGGCCTGATGGCCGGCTTCGACGTGGTGCGGGAGACTCCACTGCCCGCCTCGCAGGCGTGGGAGCGGGTGACCGACTGGAAGCTGCACGGAGAGCACGCCCCACTCACGAGCGTCACGGTGCACGGCTCGCCGGGCTCACCCGGCGAGTCGTTCGTGGCGCGTACGGCGGTCGGACCGTTCGGCTTCGACGACCCGATGGCGGTGACCTACCGCAGGCGCCCGACTGCGACCGACGCGGGGATCGCGCGGCTCGTGAAGCAGGGCACGGTGGTCCTCGGCTGGGCAGTGCTGACCGTGACGCCGACGGCTTCCGGCAGCGAGGTGCACTGGCACGAGGAGGCCCGGCTCCGGTTCACCCGAGGCCCGGTCGTCACCGTGGTCAACAAGGTGCTGGCAGTGGCGTTCGGGCGGCTGCTGGACGCGCTACTACGGCCCTAGCGCACGCGGGCCTCACCTACGGCGCACGGAGGACGCCCTCCCAAAACCGGACCCGCGGACCCGTCTCTCGCCGCTAGTGCGATGCCGCGGTCACGGGTCGGAGTCCAGCGGCTCGCGGCGCTCCCACTCCTCCATCACGGCTCGGGTCACCGGCTGCTTCTTCCCCCAGCTCCGGCGGTCCAGGCGTTTGAGCCCCTGCACGTCGCGTGTCGTCGACGTCAGGAAGACCTCGTCCGCCTCGGCGAGCTCCGCCATCGAGATGTCACGCTCGTGCACGTCGTACCACTCGATGACGAGCTCACGGGTGATCCCCGCCAGGCAGCCCGCCGACAGCGGCGGCGTCACCACTACCGAGTCGAAGACGCAGAACACGTTGGTGCCGGTCCCCTCGCAGAGGTTGCCGGCCGTGTTGGCGAAGATCGCCTCGGTGGCGTCGCGCTGCTCGGCGTACGCGAGGGCGACGACGTTCTCGGCGTACGAGGTCGTCTTGAGGCCCGCGAGGGCGCCGCGCTCGTTGCGTGGCCAGCGGACCGTCACCGCCGCGGTACGACGGCTGCGCGGCGCGACCGCCTTGGCGATCACGACCAGCGACGGCGAGGTGATCGCCCGGTTGGAGCCGACCGGCGAGATCCCGGCGGTGTAGGTGATCCGGATCAGGCCCAGCTCGAGGTCCTGGTCCGCGAGCGTGGACTTGATCGCCTGGCGAACCATGTCCTGGTCCGGCTCCGGCAGCCCGAGGCCGCGAGCCGACCGGATCATCCGCCGGAGGTGCCGGGTGAGGGCGAACGGCACGTTGTCGACGACCTTCAACGCCTCGAAAACGCCGTCCCCGACGGTCACCCCATGATCGAGCACGGAGAGGGCCGGAGCCTCAGGAGCGACGAGCTCGCCGTTGCACCATGCACGCATCCGTCCACCCT
>JBBPZH010000024.1:0-13782 GCA_038198965.1 Propionibacteriales bacterium | reverse complement strand
CGGGGCCCCGGTAAAGCAGACATCCGCAAGACCGGCATTGGCGAAACAACCACGGGCGCGCGCCGTGGGGGCTCGCGCCGGCGCTCGCACGACTGTTTAGACTAGCCGCTGCCGGTCACGTAGGAGCGCCTGAGCGCAGGGCGGGCGCGGCATCGGATCTCGCCGTCTCGACACGTCAGCCGCTTGGAGCAACCGGCGAAAGGAACGCACACCATTCCCGCGACTGCATTCGAACCGGGCGCCGCGGATCCCGCCATCGAGGAGCCGCTGGACCCGCACACGTTCACCTATTCGGTGGTCGTGCCGGTCTTCAACAGTGAAGCAATCGTGGGCGACACCATCGACGAAATTGTCGCTGAATTCCAGCAGCAGGGGCTCGCCTACGAGCTCATTCTCGTCAACGACGGCAGCAGCGACTCCAGTTGGGACATCATCTCCGCGAAGGCGCGCACGTTGCCGCACGTGATCGCGCTCAACCTGCTCCGCAACTACGGCCAACACAACGCCAACCTCGCCGGCTTCCGGGACGCAACCGGTGACTACATCATCACCATGGACGACGACCTGCAGAACCCTCCGGACCAGCTGCCGCTGCTCATCAACGAGGCGATGACGGGACGTGATGTCGTATTCGGCCGGTTCGAGGCCAAGCGTGCGGCGGCCTACCGCCGGCTCGGGAGCAAGGTCATCAACACGATCAACCGTCGCGTCTTCAATCAGCCCCCCGACCTCGCGGTCAGCAACTTCCGCATTCTGCGTCGCGACGTCGTCGACCGCATCTGCCAGTCGCGCAGCACCTACCCGTACATCACCGGCCAGGCGTTGCTCTACTCGAGCAACCGATCCAACGTCTTGGTGCGACACGAGCCCCGCAAGGTGGGCAAGAGCCAGTACAACCTGCTGCGCATCGCTCGGCTCGTGCTCACGATCTTGTTCAGCTACTCACTGTTCCCATTGCGACTTGCCGCGCTCGTCGGATTCGTCATGTCGCTGCTCAGCTTCGCGCTGGGGGCTGGTTACCTCGTTCACGGCCTCATCGTCGGCACGAGCACCCAGGCCAAGGGTTTCACCACCATCGTCGTGCTGCTGTCTGTCTTCAGTGGCGTCACGATCGCACTGCTGTCCATGCTCGGTGAATACGTCGTGCGCATCCTCAACACCGTGAGCGCGCAGGAGACATTCCATGTCGTGGAACGAGTCGGCCGCTGAGCAGGCACTTCCTCATCATCGGGGCTCAAAGGTGCGGTACGACGTCCCTGCAGGGTTTGCTTGAGGCCCACCCCGACATCGCCATGGCACAACCGGCGCGGCCCGAACCCAAAGTTTTCTTGTCGCCCGACATCGTCAAGCGCGGCCTTGAGTGGTACGAGTCGACGTACTTCGCGCACACCACAACGGAGTCGCTGCTCGGCGAGAAGAGCACCAGCTACCTCGAGGATGGCGCCGCGGCTGAGCGCGCCGCAGCAGTCCTGGGCGGGGTGCCTATCGTCGTCCAGCTGCGTGACCCGGTGATCCGGACCGTCTCCAACTGGCGGTTCAGCAGCGCCAACGGCCTCGAGCAGCGTCCGCTCGAGCAGGCGCTCGCAGACAACCTCCAGGGGCCGACGCAGTGGCAGCCTGGCCGCACGTCGGTGTCGCCGTACGCATATCTGGAGCGAGGCCGCTACGTCGACTACCTGCAGCCCTGGTTCGCCGTCTTTGCGGCCACGGTGCGCGTGGAGTTTCTCGAGGAGCAGTCCGACGCCTCCCTGGCCGCGCTGTATGACGCGCTCGGGGTCGACGCAACCTTTGTCCCGCGGCGATCTGATCGCCCGGCGCGCCAGAGCGAAGGACCGGCTCCCACGTTGTCGCCGGAACTCCAGGCGCGGCTGCGGGAGTACTTCGGCCCTGCCGACAAGCGGTTGGCCGAACTCTTGAACCGGGACCTGCCGTGGGCGCCCGGTTAGGCTGAAGAAGTGCCGCCGGAAGCCTCGACAATCACCGAACTGCCGCCAATCGTGTTCAACCGTCCCTCGCTGGAAGGCGCGGAGCTCGAATACGTCAAGGCGTCGGTCGACGGCGGCCACATGGCGTCCTCGGGACCCTTCTCTCGCCTCGCGGCTGAAGCCCTTCAAAAGGAAACCGGCGCCGAAGAGGTGCTGCTGACCACCTCGTGTACGGCGGCGCTCGAGCTCGCGGCGATGTTGCTCGACCTCAGAGCGGGTGACACCGTCATCGTGCCGTCGTTCACGTTCACCACGACTGCGCTTGCGTTCGTGCGTCAAGGTGCCCGCATCGTGTTCTGCGACATCGAGCCCCACACTCTTGGCATCGACCCCGACCACCTCGCGTCGTTGCTCGACGACAGTGTGCGGGCGGTGATTCCCGTGCACTACGCAGGCATCGCCTGCGACGTCGGCGGTCTGCGCTCCACTCTGAGTGACCGGCCCGACGTGGCGGTGATCGAGGACAACGCGCATGGTCTCTACGGCCGCTGGAACGACGAGCCGCTCGGCAGCATCGGCAGGTTTGCGTCGCTGAGCTTCCACGAGACGAAGAACTTCGGCTGCGGCGAGGGTGGTGCGTTGCTCATCAACGACCCCCGCGACGTCGACCGGGCCCGCGTGCTCTACGACAAGGGGACCAACCGGCGGGCGTTCTTCCTCGGCCAGGTCGACAAATACAGCTGGAAGGACACCGGTGCCTCCTTCGGGCTGTCCGACACGCTCGCCGCCTTCTTGTGGGGGCAGCTCGAGCAGCACGAGGTGATCCAGGCGAAGCGCCGCACGGTGTTCGAGCGCTACCTGGATCTGCTTACACCCATGAGCGACGAGCTCGGTCTCCGCCTGCCGGTGATCCCCGACTACGCCCACCCATCCTGGCACCTGTTCTACGTGTTGATGCCGGACCGGCGCATCCGCGACGCCGTCCTTTCCGGCATGCGAAGCTACGGGGTGCATCCCGCGTTCCACTACGTGCCGCTGCACAACTCCGACGCCGGCATCCGGTTCGCGGCCCGGTCCACCGAGTGTCCGGTCAGTGAGGACGTGGCCGGCCGGTTGCTGAGGCTGCCCTTCCACAACAACATCTCCGACGCAGACGCCGATCGCGTCGTCGACGCGCTCCGGTCAGCCATCCGCGACGCCACCGGATGACGCCGTCGAGTGTCGCGGTACTGCACGCGACGTAGCGGGACGACACGGCTTGCTGTGTCATAATTGGGGCCGCCTCAGCCGCCGCCCGGCGGACTCGCCGACGAAGGGTGGACTGTGTGACAACGACCTTGTTCGGTAGCGACCAGACCGAGGTCGACCGGCTGATCAAGGACAGGGCGACAGGCATCGCCGTCGTCGGTTTCGGCTATATCGGCACAGTTATCGGGGCCGTGCTTGCTGACTGTGGGTGGCAGGTCACCGGGGTCGACGTACGCCAGGAGTCGGTCGACGAGATCAACGCCGGCCACACGACCCACGTGCGGGAGCCGCACCTCGACGAGCTCATCGCCGCCAACGTCGAGGCGGGCAGGCTCCGGGCCACCACCGACTTCTCCGTCATCGGCGACAACGACATCGTCATCGTGACCGTCGGCACGCCGCTGGGACCGGACTTCGACCCCATCGTCGACGACATCGAGGCGGCCGCAAAGAGCGTCGCGCAACACCTGCACAAGGGCCATCTCGTCGTCCTGAAGAGCACCGTCCCGCCCAACACGACCGACGGACTCGTGCTTGCGATCCTAGAGAGCAGCGGGCTGCGGGCCGGCGTCGACTTCGGGCTCGCGTTCTGCCCCGAGCGGCTGGCGGAGGGCCGCGCGATCGCTGAGTTCAAGGCGATCCCGGTCGTCGTTGGCGGGCACGACGCCAAGAGCGCCTCAGCCTGCGCCTCGCTGTGGGAGCACGGCCTCGGTGTCAAGTCAGTGATCGTCGACGGGCCGGCGGCGGCGGAAATGACCAAGCTCGCTGACAACTTGTGGATCGACCTCAACGTCGCACTCGCCAACGAGATCGCTCAGATCTGCGACCGCCTCGGCATCGACGCGCTCCAGGTCATCGACGCCGCCAACACGTTGCCCAAGGTCAATTACAACGTCAACATCTTGCTGCCGAGCATGGGCGTCGGCGGCTACTGCCTCACCAAGGATCCATGGTTCGTCCAGCATCTCGGTGAAAGCTTGGGCCTGACCCTGCACACACCTCGCACGTCGCGCACGGTCAACGACGCCATGCCGACCTACACCTTCGAGCTGGTACAGAGTCTGCTCGCGGAGCAGGGCAAGGCGTTGGCGGATTCCAAGGTGGCGGTCCTCGGCATCGCGTTCAAGAGCAACACCGGCGACTGCAGGCTGACCCCGACGAAGTACACGATCGAGCACCTCGAGCGCTCGGGTTGTTCGCTGACCGTCCATGACCCGTGGGTGACGCAGCGGGAGGCCGCAACGGTGACGTCGGTGGCGCTCACCGAGGATATGGCGGCGGCCGTTGCCGATGCCGACGCCGTTGTCTTCTTGACCGGGCACCAGCAGTTCCACGACTTCCCGCTCAGCCGGCTGGCCGAGCTGACGGCGGACGGGTGCGTCTTCCTCGACGGCCGCAACAGCTTCTCCCCGGTCGATGTGCGAGCGGCCGGGTTCGTCTACAAGGGCATCGGCCGCTGAGGCGGCGACCGGACAGGGGCCACCGGCACATGGCACAGGTCGTCGTTACGGGCGGGTACGGCTTCATCGGCACTCATCTGGTCAGCCAGCTGTTGCGACGGGGCGACACGGTCACGGTCTTCGACCTGGCCAAGAACACTGCCGACACCAGCATCGACTTCGACAGCTACGACAACTTCACCTTCGTCCAAGGCGACGTCACCGACTACGCGGCGCTGGAAGGTGTGCTTACGTCCGACGTCGACTTGGTGTTCCACCTGTCGGCAATGGTCGGCATCAAGAACTACGTCGACGATCCGCTGAAGGTCCTCGACGTCAACGTCATCGGAACGCGCAACGTCTTGGAGCTGAGTCGGCGCAACGGCTTCCGGGTGCTCTTCTCCAGCACGTCGGAGATCTTCGGAAAGAACCCGGATCCCCCCTTCAAGGAGGACGACGACCGGGTGCTCGGCTCCACCCGGACGGCGCGCTGGAGTTACAGCACGAGCAAGGCGATGGCGGAGCACTTGTGCTTCGCGATGCACTCGACGTACGACGTGCCGGTGGTGGTGGTGCGCTACTTCAATGTCTACGGACCGCGCCAGAACCCCATCTTCGTGGTGTCACAAAGCGTCAAGCGCGTGCTCAACCGGCAGCAGCCGTACCTGTACGACACAGGAGACCAGACCCGCTGCTTCACCTACGTGGACGACGCCGTCAAAGGTACGTTGCTGGCTGCCGAGACAGAGGAGGCGGCCGGGCAGGCCTTCAACATCGGCAGCATGCACGAGACCAGCATCAAAGACGTGGTCTACAAGATCCTTCACCATGCCGGCGTCGAAGGCGAGATCGAGCCCGAGCTGGTCGACACCGCGGCAATGTACGGCAAACGGTACGAAGACATACCGCGCCGCATCCCTGACTCGACAAAGGCCCAGCAACAGCTTGGGTGGTCGTTGGAGGTTGACGTCGACGAAGGTATCCGCAGGACGGTTGAGTGGGCTCGCGACAATCCCTGGTACCTGCGCTCGACGCCGGGGTGAGGCGTCCGGCACGACGCTCGGCGGCTGGGCACGCGTCCGCTGCGAGGCGCCTTGTTGCGCGAGGTCAGGCCAGGCGGGGACGGAACTGCGGTCCGGGCGCCGTCCGGTCAAGCAGCCCGAGCAAGTAGTCGCCGTACCCGCTCTTGAGCATCGACGTTGCCCGTTGCCGCAGCTCCTCGTCGCTGAGAAACCCCTGCCGCCAGGCGATCTCCTCTGGTGACCCGATCTTGAGCCCTTGCCGGTTCTCGACCGTGCGGATGAAGTTGCTGGCGTCGTTGAGCGAGTCGAACGTGCCGGTGTCGAGCCAGGCGGTGCCGCGGGCCAGCACGTGGACGTGCAGGTCGCCGCGCTCGAGGTAGACGCGGTTGACGTCGGTAATCTCCAGCTCACCGCGCGCCGACGGGCGCAGGCCCCTCGCGATGTCGACGACGTCGTTGCCGTAGAAATACAAGCCCGGCACGGCGTAGTTGCTGCGCGGCTCGGCCGGCTTCTCCTCCAGGGAAAGCGCCCGGCCGGTTGCGTCGAACTCCACGACGCCATAGGCCTGCGGGTCCGTCACCCAGTAGGCGAACACCGTTGCGCCGTCTCGCTCGGCGAACTGCAGCAGCTGGAGGCCGAGACCTTGGCCGTAGAAGATGTTGTCACCCAGCACAAGTGCGCAGCGTTGGTCACCGATGAACTCGGCGCCGATCAGAAACGCCTGCGCCAGTCCTTGCGGCTCCGCCTGCTCCGCGTAGCTGAACGACACTCCGAAGCGCGAGCCGTCTCCGAGCAGGCGCCGAAACGGCTCAGCCTCGTGCGGTGTGGTGATCACCAAGATGTCGCGGATGCCGGCCAACAGCAGGGTGGACAGCGGGTAGTAGATCATCGGCTTGTCGTAAACCGGCACGAGCTGTTTGCTCACACCCAGCGTGATGGGATGCAAGCGGGATCCCACGCCGCCAGCCAGGATGATTCCCCGCATGACAGGCGAGTATGACGGATCGCCGCGAAGCGGGTGCAGGCGACACCTTCGTCAGGTCCGCACCTTGAAGACGACGTAGTGAGCGTTGGCGTACGCCTTCTTCAGGACTCGGTGCAGTGACTTGAGTCCCGGCAGATCGGCCGGGTACTCCTTGCTGACGAACAACCACTTGACGCCGTACGTATCGACAAGCCTGGTCACCGCCTGCCGTGAGGGGCGCTCGAACGCCGCGTCGTTGATCGCCAGACGCTCCGGGAACGGCACCGGCAGGTGCGCATTGGGCTTTCCCAAGATGGAGGCGTCATTCGTCGGCGCGGTGTATCCCCAGCCCTCGACCACGATTCGACGCTGCGTGTAGGCACTCACCCAGAAGTTACGGTTGTCGCACTCAGGCGCATGCGGCCGAAGGCAGTGAACGTTGGTGGCGACCACAGCATCGGACCGGGAGTGTTTGGCCAGCCAGTCAGCGGCTTCCACTCCGCCGACTGCGAACAGCGGCCTGGAGGGCGCCTTGTCGTGGATCGGTTTGGTCGCCGACTCATACGCGAAGGCCACTACTTGCATGAGGCCCAGACCGACCAGAAAGGCAACCAGGGCCGCGAGGGGTGGTTGCGGCCGCTTGATGGCGAGGCAGGCAGCGCGGGCCACCAGGTAGCCGCCGCCCGCGATGAGCGGAGTGAGCGCGGTTGCCACGAGCTCGGTGTAGGACGCGAAGTGCGAACCCGCTGGCGCCGGAGTCAGCGACTGGCTGACGACGAACGCAAGCACGGCGGTGACTGCGGCGATGCTGGCGTAGATGAGCCCGGTGCGCAGGCGAAGCGGGTTTGGCAACAGGCAAGCTATCCCCCACGCCGACAGGATCACCACCAGCTCGGCGGTCGATCGTTGGAACCACATCTGGATCAGGCCGGACTTGAAGAAGACGAAGGCAACGCTCGTCCCCGCCAGAACGGACACGGCCATCCAGACGACTCGGGGATCAAGCCACCTCCTCTCGCGGATCAAGCCCAAGCCTCCGGCTCCGTACAACCACCAACCCACGAGCAGCGTCGCGGTCATGGCGGCCGTCGAGCTTGCCGTCGGAGCTATGCCCTGGCGGGCGACGGCGGCTTCGCTGGTGTGAAAAAGAGCGACTGACATGCCACCGGTGTGTCCGCCGAACAGCACGAACTGGGCGAAGGCTGAGACAACGACGAACAACCCGACCAGCGCGGCGAGTTCCCAATCGATCCGCCGCTTGACGACAAGCTGCACTGCCCAGGCGGCGAGTGCGCCGCACAGAAATATCGGCATGAACGTTGCCTTCGAACCCGACAGGGCGAACAACGCAAGGGTCAGCGTCAGCCACACGAGGCGTGGGACTCGCTGGCCACGCCGGAGAACCTCGAGTGTCAACAGAATCGCCGGGAGCGCCATCATGTCGCCGTAAGACTGCGAGGGGCTTGATACGAAGCGCTTGGACATAAAGGACTCGGTGAAGTTCCAAGCCTCGTAGTGCGGTCCCATGAGGTAGAAACCACCCGCGACGAGCAGAGCTGGCGCAATCACCGCAGCCACAGAGCGGCTGGTCAACCGCAGCACGACGGCGGCCAGGCCGAGCACGGTGAGCACGAGCAAAGCGGTCGGGAGCAGTTGGCGCAGCAGGAGCACGGAGTCCAGGTGCGTCGCCCAGCGGGTGGCAGCCAGCTGCGCGTGGACGAACCAGTGGTAGTCCAGCCGCACGCCGAGCAGGTAGGGGAACTGCGGCGGCACCCGGTGCATGAGCTCGGCGATCAGCGCCTGGTGAAACGTCTCGTCCACACTCGCCGCGTGGTTGCCGGTCTGGGTCAGGGGTCGCAGGGGGTAGACCTGGCGCGCCAGCCACGCCACGCCGTACAGCGTCACGACAGCCAGCGCCCAGGCGGCGCGCCAGTCGATGCGGCTCGTCGGCTGGGTCCACGCCCGACGTCCTGAGGGGATGAGGCTCGCCACGACGGTCAGGGCTGGGAGGACAAGGAAGAGCAGCGGTACGCCGATCGCCACCCCGATCAGGTAGACCGGCAACTGCAGGCCGAAGCCGAAGATCGTGCCAAGGGTGAGGTCTTCGAACCACGTCGGCGAGGAGTCTGAAGTGTGCCAGCACCGAAGCAGCAGCCGCCACAGGTAGACGCCCGGAAACGCAACGGTGACCAGCAGGTACGCCGCGTAGACGGCGAGGTCGGTCAGCTGCACGCCGGTGAAGTGCAGCAACGCGACGATGCCGACGGCCGTCACCGCGACCGGCAAAGCCGACGATGTCAACAGTCGGCGCAGCGTCATGGGGCGAACGATATCCACGCTGCCTAAGCGTCAGATGAACGTCGCAGGGCAGTTTCTCGCGGTCCAAGCGCTGACGCCGACCCTGCCTTAACCATCATTATCAGTTCGGCGAGCCGCTGAGGCTTTCGAACGCTACCGGCGAACTAAGGTCCAGATGTGCAAGGCTCGACGGCAGCCGAGTCCGACACCCGGCCGACCCGGAGCGCCGTCTCCACGGGGATTTGGCCGCCGCACCCGTCGAGCGACTTTTGGTGGTATTCCAGCGCGGTCGTGGTAGGCACCGCACTCTTTGTCGCGGCGGCGATCAACCAGCCGTACAACCAAAACGAGATCGAACAGATGCTGCCCTACGGCAGCAACGACGTCGGCACAATGACGGGGGGCACGAGGCAGCCGCCGCTGGATCCCTTGTTGGGGGCGCTCCTCCAGCATGTGCTCGGAGAAGGTCAGTTGCGGCAGCGTCTGGTACCCATTCTCGCGGGCGTCGGCACGCTCGTTCTCTTGGGCCTGTTCTTGCGCCGGCTGGGGCTGGGATATGCGGGAGCGTTCGCGCTGTGGATGCTGGCCACTCAACCGCTGATGGTCCGGTACTCCGCGTACACGCGGCCGTATGCGCTGCCCGTCTTCTTGAGCATGCTGTTCACCTATGCCGGACACCAGTGGTTGGTCGGGCGGCGCAAGGTCTGGTTCGTGGTGGCCGTTGGGGCTGCGTGCTTGCTGCCGCTGAGCAGGGTGCCGGAGCCCAACACATTCTTGGTGGTCGTGGCTGCCGCTCTCGGCTGGTTCTCGGTGCGCGGCCACTTCACCTGGCGCCAAACGGCGCCGCTGATCGGCGCGGCGCTCGCGGCCGTGGCTCTTATCGGGTTGCCTCTGTTTCGGGCCTTGAGTTCTTCGGCGTCACTCTTCGACCCCTCACCATCTGACGTCGCAAGCAAATTCGGGGGCGGTGTCTCCGAGCTCACGACTGCTGTCGGGCCTGCGATGGCGGGATGGTTTCCGTGGTGGCCGCTCACCGTGGCGATCGTCGTCGCAGGTCTGGTGGTTCCCCTGTCGCGTCGGCGGGTCGTGTACGAATGGGGATGGGTGTGGTGGCCGCTCCTGGCCGCTCCGGTGGTCTTCCTGCTGGCGTATCACTTCGCGAGCACGACCAACTTCGTGGGACGGCCGTACCGAGACCGCTATGCGTACTTCTTTTGCCCGCGCTCGTCTTGTTGGTCGCATCGCTCGCCGCGGCCGTCCAAGACCGGGTGCGCAACGGCTTGGGGCTGCGTGTCGGATTGGGCGTGCTCCTTGGGGCCGAACTCATAGCTCAGCTTCCGGCCACGGTTGACGTGCTCACGACCAATGTCGCGCCGGACTTCGTCTAGGCCGGCGAGACGCTGACTGCTGTTCTGCCGGCGGACGCCACCGTCGTCTACACGACTCCGGCCAAGTTGGACTGGTGGCGCCAGGAGTTCATGAACCTGCAGCTAGACAAAGCCGCCATGCCGTCAGTTGCCGACTCGCGAGATATCGCTCGGCATCCACGTCGCGTGCACTCCCAGGGGCCGGTCTACGTCCTTGTCCTGGACGGCGTTTGTGCGAACTCGGTGTTCTGCGACAAGCCTGCGCCCAGCTGGGATCACCACGTTCCCGGCTGGGCGGTGTCGTTGACCTTCGACCGTTTCACGTTGTATGAGCCCACGGCGGGACAGTCTGGGCGCGGAGGTGTTGTCGACGCTCTGACGTCGTTCGCCGAAGCGTTCGGGCCGACGTACGGGATGAACGAGACGTACGCAGCGGCCGGACTGCTGAAACTCCGGGACAGTCAGCCGAGGGTCGCGCGCTAATTCACCGTGCGCTCGCGCACCTCGACCCAACCACCAGACAGTTGTACCGCGAGTACGCCGGTCAGCGCGGACTCGATCCATTTCGACGCTCGCACGCAGATGCCGTTCACCGACCGCCGTGACGGGTCGACGTGGAGGAGTGCTCAACCTTGGCCCCGATACGATCGTGTGCCGTGACGTCGGACACGAGGAACGGTTGCCGTGGTCCCGGTTGACGAGGTGGAGCTCGAATTGGCGGGGTTGCGGGACAGCATCGACAACCTGGACGCCGCGCTCGTGCACCTGTTGGCGGAACGGTTCAAGTGCACCCAGGAGGTCGGCATCCTCAAAGCGCGCAACGGTATGCCGCCCGCGGACCCCGAGCGGGAGGTTCGCCAGATCGAAAGGTTGCGCCGACTGGCAGCCGAGGCGAAGCTCGATCCGGAGTTCGCGGAGAAGTTCTTGACCTTCATCGTCGCCGAAGTAGTGCGGCACCACGAGGCGATAGCCGACGCGTGAGCCGGCACGCGACGTACGACAAGATGGTGTCCGTGAGCTTCGACGTCGAGCGGGTGCGGGCTCAGTTTCCGGCGCTGCGCTCGGGCACGGCGTTCTTCGACGGGCCCGGAGGCTCGCAAACCCCTCGACGGGTTGCGCACGCTGTGGCTGAAGCCATGGGCAGGGGGCTGGCGAACCGCGGCTCCGTGACGGCGGCCGAGCAGCGAGCCGACGCCATCGTGCTCGAGGCTCGCCGGGCGATGGCCGATCTTCTCGGCTGCACGCCCGGCGGCATCGTCTTCGGCCGGTCGATGACGCAGCTGACGTACGACGTATCGCGGGCGCTGGCCAAGCAGTGGTCCGCCGGCGACGAGATGGTGGTGACCCGCCTGGATCACGACGCCAACCTGCGACCGTGGGTGCAAGCGGCCCAGGCGAGCGGCGCTGTCGTGCGATGGGCGGCTTTCGACCGCGCGTCTGGAGAGCTCGCGCCGACCGCCGTGGAGCAGTTGCTGAGCCGGCGTACGAAGGTGGTCGCGGTCACCGGCGCTTCCAACCTGCTCGGCGCCCGGCCCGATGTCGCGGCCATCGCCGAGGTCGCGCATGCCGCGGGTGCCCTGGTGTACGTCGACGGCGTCCACCTGACGCCGCACGCCCCGGTCGACGTGAGCGGGCTTGGCGCCGACTTCTATGCATGCTCGCCGTACAAGTTCTTCGGACCGCACCTGGGCGTGGTCGCAGCCGCTCCCGAGCTGTGGGACACCGTGCAGCCGGACAAGTTGTTGCCGGCAACGGATGCGGTTCCAGAGCGTTTCGAGTTCGGCACGCTGCCGTACGAGCTGCTGGCCGGTACGACGGCGGCGGTGGACTTTATCGCCGACCTGCTGCCCGAGGAGTCAGCGTCGCGGCCACCGTCGGGAAGACATGTCGCCAAGACGCCAGTGTCGGGGGACGCCGATGACGGATCGGCGGTTGACCGCCGCGAACGCGTGCTGCGTTCGATGGCCGCGGTGGAGGAATACGAGGAGGGACTGTTCAAGCGGCTGCTGGACGGACTCCAGTCGGTCCCGTCGGTTCGACTTCAGGGCTCACCCGGCCACCGGACCCCGACGGTGCTGTTCACGGTCGATGGCCGCGCTCCGCAGCAGGTGTATGAGTTCTTGGCGACGCGAAACGTCAACACGCCCGCCGGGAGCTTCTACGCCATCGAGGCATCTCGGTGGCTGGGGCTCGGCGAAGCCGGCGCCGTGCGGGCAGGGCTCGCGCCGTACACCAACGACGACGACGTGGACAGGCTGGTCGCGGGGGTCAGGGAGCTGTCGCGGTGAGCCGGGCCGTCCTGGTCACCGGCAGCTCCCGCGGCATCGGACGGGCGGTGGCCGAGGCGTTCGCGGCGCAAGGCGACCGGGTCGCCATCCACTACGGCTCGTCGCGCGAGGAGGCCGAGCGCACCGCAGCCGATCTGACGGGTAAGGGGCACGTCGTGGTCGGCGCCGACATGGGCGACCCTGATGGCGTCCGGGACGCCGTCGAGACCGCAGCTCGGGAGCTCGGTGGCCTGGACGTGCTGGTCAACAATGCCGGTGTGTTCACTGAGCATCCGGCGTTGGACACGTCGTACGCCGACTGGCAGGCAGCGTGGGCGCGCACCTTGGCGGTCAATCTCGTAGGCGCTGCCAACGCCACCTTCTGCGCAGTGCCCCACCTGATTGCTGCCGGTGGTGGGGCGGTCGTGAACGTGTCGAGTCGTGGGGCTTTTCGCGGCGAGCCGCAGGGGCCGGCGTACGGTGCGTCGAAAGCGGGGATGAACTCTTTCGGTCAGTCGATGGCGCTGGCGTTGGCGCCGCACGGCATCTCTGTGAGCACCGTCGCACCTGGATTCGTCCAGACGCACATGGTGCGCGAGTCCCTCCAGGGCAGCGCCGGTGATGCGATCCGGTCGCAGTCCCCCTTCGGCCGCGTCGCTCAACCCGAAGAGGTGGCTGCTGCGGTGGTCTGGCTCGCCTCGCCCCATGCGCGGTTCGCCAGCGGCACGATCGTCGACGTCAACGGGGCGTCGTACCTGCGTAGCTGATACCCGGGTTTTACCTCCCGGCGCCTGCAGCCGCGCCAAGCTCGTGGATCGCTGGGCGTGCGGTTGCTTTGCCCGGAGACGTCTCCCCCAGCCCGCCGATGCTCCCCCGGCGGCAGAGATCGGCTCAGCACCAGGATCACCGGGCTGCGGGATACCGTGAGCTGGTGGGTCAATCGCTGCGTGACTATGACGCTTGGCACGACAGCTACGACGACCCCAACTCCAGCCTGGCCTGGCGCCTGAGCGTCGTGCGGGATCAGATCAGCGCCGCCCTGGATCGCCATCCGGGCCAGATACACGCCGTGAGCGCCTGCGCCGGGGACGGACGGGATCTCATCGGGGTCCTAGCTGGCTGTAGGTCGTGTCAACAGTCGCGGGGCGCAGGTCGGATGGCTCCGGGGTCCGTGACGGCTCGGAGTGCTTGGCTCGCGATCGAGTTCGGCTGGGGTCGTGGCGAGGTTGCCGGGCGCTCACGCTGATGTATG
>JBBPZH010000023.1:0-6103 GCA_038198965.1 Propionibacteriales bacterium | reverse complement strand
GGTGGCGCCGTGGCGGAGCTATCCGGTGAGCGCCGCGACCAGGACGTCGGTGAGCAGGTCCCCCGCCGTACCGTCCGGGTCGAGGCTCGGGTCGTAGATGCAGACATCCATGCCGACACAGCCTGGGCTGGCGAGCAGGTGCGCCAGCAGGTCGCGCAGCTCATCAGGCGACAGGCCTGCGGGGTTGGGCGAGTCCACCGCCGGCATCACCGAGCGATCCAGGACGTCGGCGTCCAGATGCACCCAGAAGCCTCGCAGGTCGTCACGTTCGAGGCGCGCTGCCGCCAGCCTCGCGGCGGTCCCGACGCCCTCGCGGCGGATGAGCGGAGCCTCGATGGCGTGAATCCCGCTCTCGGCGAACGACTCGGTGGTGTAGTCGCGGTCGTCCGTCGGCTCACGGGACAACCCTAGGTGCACCGTGTCCGCCTCGCGGACGTACGGCTTCAGTCCGTCGATGTCGGTCAGCGCGGCGGAACCGTGCCCGGTGGCGAGCCCGAGGTCCAGGCCTGCTGCCGTCAGCGTCCCCCAGTGGCGCTCGACGTCGCGGATGACGGAGAAGTCGTCGTGACCGTCGACGAAAGCTAGCCCGAAGCGCGCGCGGCGACGCAGCGCCAGCAGCGGACCGAGCACGATGCTGCAGTCGCCTCCCAGGAGCACCGGGAAAGCGCCGGTGTCGAGATGCGCACCCGCACGGTCGGCCAGGGCGCAGGTGTAGGCGCCGATAGCTGGACCGTTCCGGAATCCCGTACGACGGTCCGGGGCGTCGGTGTACGACGGTGGCTCGACTCGTCCGCCGTCGGCAGCGTCGATCCGTTGCAGCAGCCGCCGGCGCCGTAGCGCGTCCGGCAACAGTCGTACTCCCGGCTCCTGCCCAGGACCGGGCGGGCGCAGCCCGAGGTTGGACGGGGCTTCCAGCACGACGTACTGCCGACTTGCCCACCTCGCTTCTCCGATCCGCGTGTCGCTCGGTGTTTTCACGGCTCCTCGCAGGGTCTCGCGGCTGCGGCCTGTCGGCGGATGCTCCCGCCGCCGTTCAGGGTGACGACGACCAGCACCTGGATGGCCAGGACGGTGACATAGTCACCGAAGACGGAGATGGTGGCCCCCCCACAGGTGGGGGAACCCGGGGCTGTCGCGAAGGCTCCCGCGTGCAGCTGTCCCGCGCGGCATATCCCTGTCTACCATCCGGTACGTCGCTCAGCCGGACACCACCGCAGTCACCGGCGCCCGCCGCTCGGGCGGCGCGCACAGCTTCTGCAGAGCTGGTTGGAGGACGGCGAGCGCCACCGCTGCCCCTGCGCACGTGGTCCAGAGCAGCGCCGGGCCGCCGGCTCCGAGGAGCTGCGTTCCGAGAAGTGGCGCCGCGACCGCGGCCAGACCCCAGCTCACGCCGTACACGGCGAGGTAACGGCCGCGAGCGGACTCCGGGGAGACGGAGGCGATGATGCCGTAGGCATGGCCGAGCAGCAACACGTCGCCGACGCTCCAGACGACTGTCGCTGCAGCGAACTCGCCGAGCGTGTCCGCGAACCCCATGCCTGCGAGACCCACCGCCAGCACGACGTAACCCGCGGCCATCGCGCGGAAGCCGGTGAGCCGGCGCCCTGGCACGACTCGGAGCATCGGCTGTCCAGCCACGACGGTCGCGGCCGAGATGGTCAGAAGGAGGCCGAGGTCCGAGACTGGCATCTGCCGTTGCGTGAGCGTGAGCGGCAGCCCGACCATGATCTGCAGGTAGATCGTCGCGAAGACGGTGCCGGCCGCGAGCATGGCCAGCAGCCGGACGTCCCGCCAGCCGCTCTGTCTCCCTGAGCTCGCGGACTCATCCGCCACCGACGGGCCGACAGGCAGCAGAGCACCGACGAGCGCGGCGCAGACAAGGCAGGTCAGGGCATCGGCCACGAAGAGCCACCGAAGGTTCAGGCTGCCCAGCGCCGTTGCCAGCAGCCCGGCGAGCATCGCGGCCGACGCCATCCCAGCCGCGAGCAGGCCGAAGGCCGCCGGCCGGTCCGCCGGCGACGTCACGTCGATGAGAATCGCCTGGCTGGGCGGCTCGTAGAGCTCGAAGACCAGCCCGAGGGCGATCACAGCGCAGACGACCGTGACCAGACTGCCCGCGGTCGCGAGCCAGAGCTGAGCGGCGGCGCAACCTGTGAGTCCTCCGATGACGGTGGCCTTGCGTCCCAGCCGATCGGCAAGATGGCCGCCCGCCAGACGGGACGGGATCGTTGCCGCGCCGAAGGCGGTCAATATGATGCCGACCGTTTGCACGCTGGCGGAGAAGCTCTCGACGAGGGTTGGCGCCAGGAACGGCAGGCTGAAAGCGCCAAGCCGGTTGACGGACCGAGCCGCCACCAGGACCACGACCGCCCGCGGAAGCCGCCGCCATCCGGTGAGCGTCTCGGTGATGCGGTCTCGCACGCGTTCTCCTCTCGGGTCGGCCCGCGGTGACTGCCATTCGGGTTATGATCAGTGACGCTGCGACCGGGCGTTACGGCGATAGGGGTGACTGGTCAAGTGCAGTTCGGCAGTCACGTGGTCTCTCTGCTTGATGTCACCGTCCGGCTCGTCAACACCCTGACCCCGGGCTTCGACGGAGGTGTCGCCGTCGACGCGCCCCAAGGCCACGCGCTCACCGAGGCCGTGGCCGCTGCCCTTGCTCGGGGCGGCAGCCGGCCGCAGGTGAGCGACTCTGACGCCGATCATCTGCTGCGCGCCGCTCAGCAGGCTCGGCTCGTCTTCGACTCGGCCGAGGCCGGCGACATCAGGACCGCGGCTGGCCAGGTCAACGAGATGCTGCGCGAGACCCATGCTCGCCCGCAGCTGGACTCCTTCGGAGACGACAGCTGGAGCCTGCACTTCCACGGCGCGGACGACACCACAGCCATTGGCTGGGCAGCCGGATGTGCCTCAGGTCTGGCGTTGGCGATCGGCAGTGACCTTGCAGGCCGGCTCGGCGTCTGTGCCGCTCCCGCCTGTGACCGCGTGTACGTCGACACGTCCAAGAACGGACGTCGCCGGTTCTGCTCCACGCGATGCCAGAGCCGGGTCAAGTCAGCTGCGCACCGCTCTCGCAGGGCTTCTGCCAAGCCGGCCCGGTGACGGCATTCGCGCTGCGGCACCGTGTCCGTGGTGGAGCGCTGTCAGTCCTGGCTGGTCGTTCTGGCGCCGAGCCAAGCTCGGAAGTCCGGGTCTGTCGACACGAGTCGGTCGATCTCCTCGCCACCGTCGCATCGGCAGAGGGCGACCGTCACCTCCGCGGAAGTCCGGGAGTCGACCCGCCATTCGCCACCGAACTCCATCCAACGCTGCAGGAGCTCGATCGGTGACGTCGCCTCTGTTTGTGAGGCGAGCGGCGTGACGTGCTGGCGAGTCGGCTCGGAGCTCACGGGCCAATCTTGCCGGTTGTCATGGTCGGTCGTCGATCTAGGGTGCGGATGCTCCGGCGGCCTGGAAGCGTCGGCCTTCATCCGTTGGTTGCGCGCGCAGGACGTCGGTCAGAAGTCGAAGCACTCCATGAGGTTCCCGATCTGGTTGAGCCGGTCGCGAGGTGGTGCGGGCGGCCCGACTCGATAACCGTAGGAAGCCTCGTTGTTGGGCCCGCCGGGCGTCGACTCGTCGAAGCGATGGTTGATCGACGCCAACGTCGGCAGCCCGAAGAGCCTTTCGACGAACTTCAAGATCGAGGCGTGCTCGTAGACGGTCGGCTCGAGATGGCGCTTCTTCGCGTGCGGTGAGATCACCCAGGTGGGCACGCGCATCCCAGCGCCGTACGCATCGAAGACTGGCGGAGCTACATGGTCGAAGTAGCCGCCGTTCTCGTCGTACGTGAGGATGTACGCCGACCTGGACCAGAGCTTCGAGTCCTGCAGCGCCTGGATGAGCTCCTTCTGGATCCGCATGCCGACCTGGATGTTCGCCGGTGGATGCTCGTCATAGCCCCTGGAGTAGCTCGGGATCACGAACGAAACCTGCGGCAGCGTCCCCCGGCGCAGGTCGTCCATGTAGTCGTGCTTTCCGGCTTGGGTACGGGCGTCGTGAGCCCACCGCTTGAAGAAGACGAAGACGTTGTCGCTGTAACCCTGCGGGACGTTGTCGAAGCCGATGTTGTAGACCTTCCAGGTGACGCTGGCCGCCTCGAGCAGGTCCAGGATGATCGGGTAGTCCAACACTGCGTAGCCGTACACGCCGTTGGTGGTGATCCCGCCGGACGTGCCTCCCACCAGATAGAACCGGTTCGGGTACGTCGGTCCGAGCATCGAGGAGAAGTAGTTCACGCACAGGGTGGAGCTGTCGAACAGGCTGTAGTAGTACGGCAGATCTCGCTCGGTGTAGTAGCCCAGGGCCTGCCGCCCGTCTTCGGTGTAGAAGCCGTCCATCAAGCCGAAGTCCCACTCGCGGTGAATCGTGTCCCACCCGTGGCCGACGTCCGGGGTAGAGAGACTGCGGAGGTGGAACGGCTTTATCCGACCGCCCTGGCCGTCCGGCTGCGAGTAGCCCGACGGAACGCCGAACTTCCCGATCCACGGCGCGTAACCGTAGTAGTGGTCGAACGACCGGTTCTCCTGACAGTCGATCACGACATGCTTGACCGGATAGTCGGGTCGGCCGGCACGGCTCGGCCGTGGGGCAGCTGCCGACGCGGCGACCGGGGCGGCCAGACCACCGAGGCTGACGCCGAGCGCCACCGTTCCAGCGCCCTTGAGGAAACCTCGCCGGCTCGCGGCGGCTGGCGACTGCTCCTGACTGCTTGCGCCAGCCACCCGGCTGGTGCCGATCGACGCGTCGAAGGGTGTGCGGTCGTCGAGATTGCGAGGCGTGGACATCAAAGGTCTCCCAGAGGGTTGAGACTGCTCTCGCGAGCAACAGATGGGACTTGTTTTCAGGGCAGGGCCACGTGGAGGTCGTCCATGAATCTAGACCCCGGTTTCTCGCTCCACAAGGGTCGGAGGAACCGCATTCACCACTCGCCCCGAGTGCCGTCAACGTGACGCACTGGCAGGCGTCGGCGAACGCTTGCGGGGTTCGCGGGGACGTTCTAGGGTGACAAGCCAGCGGTGGACAGGGTAGGCCAGAGGCCGCTTGCCGCCCCTCGGGGATGGGAGACGATCCTGATGAAGCGCATGGTTTCTCTATCGGCTGCGGCTGTGCTGCTTTGTGCGAGCGGGACATTGGCGGCCTCTGCCGACGTGGGGGTCGGTCCGGGGGGTGGTACGCCCGGCACGTCTTCCAAGTTCCAGCTTGTGGGGCACGATCCGCTGTTCGGCCGTGGCATGAATGCAGCTCTCGCCCTCTACAGCGACTCGACCTCCGGCAGGACGTTCGTGTACGTCGGGAACCGCACTGACGGCTCAAAGCCGTGCGACCAGACCGGCAACGCGCAACCGTGCCACGCGTCGTCGAACGTTCACACCCATCCGCAGATCCTGATCGAGGATGTCACCCATCCGTCGGCTCCGGTAAATGTTGGCAAGATCGGACGGCCCTACGCGGCTCAGCCAGGCATCACCACGCGGGAGCTACGCGTATGGCCGCGCAAGAAGCTTCTGATGGTGATGACGTTCCGGTGCAGTTCGGTGATCCACGACTGCGCACCCGGCGATGACACGACGTTCGGGTTCGACCTGAAGTTCTTCGATCTCACCGATCCAGTCCATCCGCGTTTCATCGGCTCCTACGTGCCTACCGACCGTGGCGGTGATCCCGTGAAGCCACATGAAATGTATCTCTGGGTGGATCCGAACGACGCCAACCGGGCATTGTTGTGGCTTTCGGCGCCGTCGGTCTCAGTCGATCCGCACCGTCCGAACTTGCTGATTGCCGACATCAGCAGCGTGCCCGGCAGTTTCGCGGGACACCGTCCGGCACCACTTGGAACGAGAGCACCCGTCACTGACATCGCCGAGGGCAACTGGAACCAGCTCTTTCCTGGGGCAAGCCACCCGAGGAACTACGACTACGATCTGGCGTTGCACTCGATGGCCCTGACCGCCGACGGAAAAAGGACATACTTGGCCTACCTGCGCGGCGGATTCTTCATCCTCGACACTTCCGCGGTCGTGCACGACACCAACGGCACGTTCATCAACCTCAACAACGACCT
>JBBPZH010000022.1:0-6777 GCA_038198965.1 Propionibacteriales bacterium | reverse complement strand
CCGAGAGCAGCTCGACCGGTTGGGCATCGAGCCGTTCGATCTGGTGATCTCCAACCTCTACCCGTTCTCCGCGACGGTGGCCGGTGGCGCTGCACCCGAGGAGTGCATCGAGCAGATCGACATCGGTGGTCCTGCGCTGGTGCGTGCGGCGGCGAAGAACTTCGCGAGCGTCGCCGTCGTCACGGGTCTTCACCAGTACGACGACCTGCTGGCAGCCGTACGCGCCGGCGGGTACCTGCTGTCGCAGCGTCAGCGGCTGGCGGCTGAGGCCTTTGCGGCCATCGCTGCCTACGACGTTGCCGTTGCCGAGTGGACCGCTCGGCAGGTCGCGGACGAATTCGGTGCGGCGTTGCCCGACTTCGCAGGACTTGCGTTGACCAAGCAAGCCGATCTGCGGTACGGCGAGAACGCTCATCAAGCTGCCGCGTTGTACGCCGATCCGGACGCCGAACCTGGACTCGCGCAAGCCGAACAGCTCCACGGCAAGTCGATGTCGTTCAACAACTACATCGACGCGCAGGCGGCACACCGGGCTGCCTATGACTTCGATCGCCCAGCGGTGGCCATCATCAAGCACGCCAACCCGTGCGGCATCGCGGTGGGCGCTGACATCGCCGCGGCGCACGCCAAGGCGCACGCCTGCGATCCCGTGTCGGCGTACGGCGGCGTCGTGGCCGCCAACCGCGAGGTGACCGAGGCCATGGCAGAGCAGCTGCGCGAAGTTTTCACCGAGGTGGTGGTGGCGCCGTCATACAGGGAGGGAGCGCTCGCGGTGCTCACCCGCAAAAAGAACCTACGTATCCTGCGCGCTGGTCCACCGCCGAGTAACCCGTTGGAGTGGCGACCGGTCACCGGCGGCGCCCTGGTGCAGATGGCCGACCGTTTCCAGGCCGACGGCGACGATCCTCGCTCATGGCGGCTGGTGTCCGGCGATCCACTCTCCGGGGAGGGTTTGCGCGACTTGACGTTCGCCTGGTGGGCGTGCCGAGCGGTGAAGTCCAACGCGATCGTGCTGGCTGCTGACGAGGCAACGGTTGGCATCGGCATGGGCCAGGTCAACCGGGTCGACGCTGCACGGCTGGCTGTCGCTCGCGCCGGCGACCGGTCCGCCGGTGCTGCGGCTGCCTCCGACGCCTTCTTCCCGTTCTCCGACGGCCTGCAGCTCCTGATCGACGCGGGCGTCCGCGCCGTCGTCCAACCTGGGGGCTCGGTGCGCGACGACGAGGTGATTCAGACTGCGCAGGCGGCGGGTGTTGCCATGTACGTCACCGGCGCCCGTCACTTCGCGCACTGACGCTCGCAAGCACGGCCAGGCGGGCGGAGGTTGCCGTGACACAATCGCGCGGTGGCGGCACGCATCCTCGACGGCAAGGCGACAGCGGCGGCGATCCGCGCCGACCTCAGGCAGCGGGTCGCTCGCCTGGCTGAGCAAGGAGTGCGACCCGGGCTGGGCACCGTCTTGGTGGGCGAGGACCCTGGCAGCATTTCCTACGTCGCCGGCAAGCACCGAGACTGTGCTCAGGTGGGCATCGCGTCGATCCGGTCCCACCATCCTGCCGACATCGCCCAGGAGTTCCTCGAGGACCGCATCAGCGAGCTCAACGCCGACCCGGACTGCACCGGATTTATCGTGCAGCTTCCGTTGCCCAAACACCTCGACACCCACCGAGCCGTCGAGCTCGTCGACCCCGTGAAAGACGCGGACGGCCTGCACCCGACGAACCTCGGCCGGCTCGTGCACATGAACGACGCTCCGCTGCCGTGCACTCCGCGAGGAATCGTCGAGCTGCTCCGTGCCTACGACGTAGAGCTGGCGGGGGCCGATGTCTGCATCGTGGGGCGCGGCGTCACGGTTGGCCGACCGCTGGGCCTGGTGCTCACCCGGCGTACCGAGAACGCCACTGTCACCTTGTGCCACACGGCCACCCAAGACCTTGCTCAGCACACCCAGCGCGCCGACGTGGTGGTTGCGGCCGCCGGAGTCGCGGGCATGATCACCGCCGACATGGTCAAACCGGGGGCCACTGTGCTCGACGTCGGCACCTCCCGAACAGACGCGGGGCTGGTGGGAGACGTCGACCCGGCCGTCTTCGACGTGGCCGGCGCTGTCGCGCCGATGCCCGGAGGAGTGGGGCCGATGACCCGGGCCATGCTGCTGACAAACGTGGTGGAGGCCGCCGAGCGTTCGGCAGGCATCGGGTGAACTGGCTGAAGAAGCCGTCGACGACCGGAGGCGTCGTCTACCTGTCGGTATTGGCAGCTGTGCTCACCGGCATAGCGTTCGCCGCAACCGGTGCGTGGCGGCTCGGCATCACCATCGTCGGAGCCAGCTTCGGGGTGGCCTTTCTGGCGCGGTCCGTGCTACCGGACGAACGGGCTGGCATGCTGCGAATCCGCCGCCGCTTCGTAGACCTCACCACGATGGCCCTGTGTGCGGTAGGCATGCTGGCGTTGGCTGCGCTCATACCTTCCCGGCGCTGAGGAGTCAGCGAAAGACCACCGTCTTGTTGCCGTTCAGCATGACGCGGCTCTCCGCATGCCAGCGCACCGCACGAGACAGCGCAACGCTCTCGACGTCGCGGCCGGCGGCCACCAACTCGTCGGCGGTGAAGCCGTGGTCGACTCGGGCCACGTCTTGCTCGATGATCGGCCCTTCGTCGAGGTCTGTGGTCACATAGTGAGCCGTCGCCCCGATGAGCTTGACCCCGCGGGAATGCGCTTGGTGATAGGGCCGCGCACCCTTGAAGCTCGGCAGGAACGAGTGGTGGATGTTGATGGCTCGGCCAGCCAACGCCGTGCACGCTTCTTGCGACAACACCTGCATGTAGCGGGCCAGCACCACCAGGTCTATGTCGAGCTCCTCGACCAGGCGAAGCAGCTCGCCTTCCGCGGCCGGTTTCGTCTCCGGTGTCACCGGGATGTGGTGGAAGGGGATGCCGTACGTCTCAGCCAGCCGCTCGAAGTCGCGGTGGTTCGACACGATCGCCGGTATCTCGATCTGCAGCGTTCCGGTGCTCCAACGGAACAGCAGGTCGTTGAGGCAGTGGCCGGCCCGGGACACCATGATGAGGGTTCGGTACGGCGCCGTGGCCTCCCAGAGCTGCCATTGCATCGCCAGCTGGTCCGCCACCGCAGCAAAGGACGCCTGCAGCTGTTCGACGTTGGGTGCAGCGTCGCCGATCTCGAACTGCAGGCGGAGGAAGAACTGCCCGGTCTCCAGGTCGCCGTACTGCTGGCTCTGCTCGATGTTGGCGCTCTGCTCGACGAGGAACCCGGTTACCGCGTGCACGATGCCTGGGCGGTCGGGGCATTGCAAGGTCAGCACGTACTCGTTCTTCGAAGGAGGTTCGGGCATGCGAGGAGTATCGGGTCAGTGCTGCATCGTTGTCCTGGCGCCTCGCTACGGTGACGCGCATGACTTCACCGGAGCTCCATGCCAAGGACGGCTTGCCGGTGATTCCGTTCGCCAGCGCGATCGCGTTCGAGCGGTGGCTCGAGCAGTACGGGCAGGAATCCCCGGGCCTCTGGCTCAAGCTCGCGAAGAAGTCCAGCGGCATCGAGTCCCTCACCTATGACGAGGCCGTCGACGTCGCTCTCTGCTTCGGCTGGATCGACGGCCAGAAGGGCGCGTACGACGCCGACTGGTTCCTCCAGCGGTTCACTCCGCGACGTCCTCGGTCGATCTGGTCCAAGATCAACACCCAGCGAGTGCAGGCGCTCACCGAGGCCGGCCGGATGCGGCCGGCTGGACTCGCCGAGGTGGACCGGGCGAAGGCTGACGGCCGGTGGGAGGCGGCCTATGGCGGCTCCCGCGACATCGAGGTGCCGGCCCACCTCCAGGACTTCCTGGACAGGTCTCCGGACGCCGCGGCGTTCTGGGACACGCTGACCAAAAGCCAGCGCTACTCGTTCCTGTTCCGGCTGCAGACAGCCAAGCGACCCGAGACCCGGGAGAAGCGCTTCAACGACTTCACCCGCATGCTGCGGGCGCGGGAACACTTGTGACTGGCTGAGGGTCTGGTGCCCTACTTAGGGATCAGTCCAAGCTGGCGAACGGCGTCGCGTTCCTCGGCGAGCTCTGCGGTGCTGGCGTCGATGCGGCTGCGGGAGAACTCGTCGATGTCGAGTCCCTCGACGATCTCCCAGCTGCCGTCGCGGGTGGTGACGGGGTACGACGAGACGAGGCCAGCCGGGACGCGGTACGAGCCGTCTGACAGCACCGCCATCGAGACCCAGTCCTGGTCAGGCGAGCCATGCAACCAGTCTCGCGCCGCGTCCACCGTGGCGCTCGCCGCGCTGGCTGCGCTCGACGCGCCGCGGGCCTCGATGATGGCAGCGCCCCGCTTCTGCACGGTGGGGATGAAGTCGTGCTCCACCCAGGCCTGGTCGTTGACGACTTCTGCGGCGTTCTTGCCGTTCACTTCGGCACGGAAGATGTCGGGGTACTGGGTCGCGGAATGGTTTCCCCAGATCGTCATCTTGGTGACGTCGTTGACGCTGGCCCCGACCTTGCCGGCCAGCTGGGCTTTGGCCCGGTTGTGGTCGAGTCGGGTCAGCGCCGAGAACCGCTCGGTGGGGATGTCAGGGGCGTTGCTCGACGCGATGAGCGCGTTGGTGTTGGCCGGATTGCCGGTCACCAGGACTCGGACGTCGTCTGCGGCTACGGCGTTCAGTGCCTCACCTTGCGCGGTGAAGATCGCGCCGTTGGCCTCGAGCAGGTCGCCGCGTTCCATGCCTTTCGTGCGTGGGCGCGCTCCGACGAGCAGCGCCAGGCTGACCCCGTTGAAGACACTCCGCGGGTCGTCGCCGATCTCCACGCCGGCCAGGGTCGAGAAGGCGCAGTCGTCGAGTTCCATGACGACGCCCTCCAGCGCCGGCAGGGCAGGAGTGATCTCCAACAGCCGCAGCTCCACGGGGGTGGCGGCTCCGAACAGCGAACCGCTGGCGATCCGGAACAACAGGCTGTAGCCGATCTGACCAGCCGCTCCTGTCACTGCCACTTTGACCGGGGTTGGGCTCACGAAGAACTCCTGGCTCGAGACGTACGACCTCCCGCACGTTACCCAACCCGCACGCGTCAGGCGCTACTCGGCCTAGGGCCGCTGTTGCACGGGTCTCAGAGACGACCTGGCTGGACTCGGGGACGACACCACGGACGGTCAGCCGCCAACTGTGCGCGAGTACGTGGCGTAGCGGACGTGCACACCCTTACAGTCCGCGGAATGAGCTATCGCTACTGGCCGATGTTCGACATCTGCTTGACAACTGCCGACCTCCAGCTCCGGCATCTGACCGAAGCAGATCTCCGCTCGCTCGCGACCATCCTGCCCGAGGATGCCGAGCAGGACCCGTCGTCGACGACGTACGACGGACTCGACCCCGGCCTGAATCGCGGTGTGGTGACGCATCAGAACTACTGGCGGACACGGGGCAACTGGCGTCCCGACTCGTGGGCGCTGAGCTTCGGGGTCTTCAACGGGGGTGAGCTCGTTGGCTACCAGGGGCTGGAGGGGGACGACTTCGCGAGGCTACGGACTGTCGACTCGTCGTCCTTTCTCACGCAAGCGGTGCGCGGCCGCGGCTGGGGCAAGCAGAGCCGGGCCGCGGTACTAACCCTCGCGTTCGGACCGCTCGGCGCTCGATTCGCCATCACCTCGGCGTGGACCGACAACCAGGCGTCCCTGGGTGTCTCACGGGCGCTCGGGTACGTCGACAACGGCGTCACTGCGCACCGCAGGGACAACATCGCTGGTGAGATGGCCCACCTCAGGCTCACCCGTGAGACGTGGATGGCATCTCGGTGGCCAGAGCAGGTCGCCGTCTGGGGAGTTGAGGACTGCTTGGGGTTCTTCGGTCTGGGCTGACCGGCTCGCGTGTACCTTGACGGTGGTCGAGCGACAGGAGGCCCGAACCCCTCATGATGCGGACGCGGGTGGGGCTGATCTGTGGCTACTTGGACCCGAAGCGGGACGGGGTGGCCGACTACACGCGGCGGCTCGCCGTCCACCTGCGAGGGACTGGTTTCGAACCGGTCGTCCTCACCACCTACGAGTTCGCACGGGCCGCCGGGGAAGAAGCCGTCGGGGTCACT
The DNA here is from genome assembly GCA_038198965.1 of Propionibacteriales bacterium. Lineage (GTDB taxonomy): Bacteria > Actinomycetota > Actinomycetes > Propionibacteriales > Nocardioidaceae > JAUJOE01. Next base: position 686 of record JBBPZH010000022.1, on the reverse strand, counting down.
CATGGCTGGGATCTCCGGGGCGTCGCAACGGCCGCTCGGGCACTACCCCGCCTGCACCTCGACCTGGTGCACGTGCAGTTCGCACCGTCGGTGTTCGGCTCCTCTCGTGCGATCGGGCTGCTGCCCCTCTTCCTCCCCGACGGCGTACCCCTCCTGGTGACGCTGCACGAGTACGGGGTGTGGTCGGGGCGGGGCCGTGGTTCTCGCGCGGGCTCGGCGCTTTGGGCGGCCGCCGAACGGCGCGGGCACGCCGACCGCGAGACGCTGCTGCTCGTGTCCCGAGCCGCTTCCCTACTGGTCCCCTCGCCAGAGCACCTCGACGTGTTGACAGCCCGCTTCCGTCACCAGGCGCCGCCCACGCTGGAGGTACCGATCGGTCTCAACGTCGGTACCGCGACATGCGAACCCGTCCAGGCGCGGGTCGACGTGCGACGCGAGTTGGGAGCGGAGCCTGATGCACCCTTGATCGCGTTCTTCGGGTTCTTGCATCCCGAGAAGGCGCTAGACCGGCTCATCGACGCGGTAGCCGGGATCCAAGCGAACCATCCGACCGCACGTCTGCTGCTGATCGGCGGTGGGGAGAGCCACTCGGTTCCTGGCGCTTCGGCGCAAGAGCTGCGCCCCCAGCTCGAGCAGGTGGCCGCGGGCTGTGGCATGCAAGAGCCGGGGCCCATCACCGGCGACAT
>JBBPZH010000021.1:0-12589 GCA_038198965.1 Propionibacteriales bacterium | reverse complement strand
GGCGCTGCGGACGGCGTACCTCTGCAACCCGCCGCGGCCGTCGAATCGTCAGCGGCGAAAGCGGCCGACGAGCGTACGGGCAACCTGTCGGGCCATGGCCGTCCTGCAGGGTCCGTGGAAGATCGCGAAGTCGTCGAACTGGTGAGCACCCGGCTGATCGGCAACGGCAGAGGCGGCGTCGCGCACTGCACGGAGCTGAGCAACAGTCATGGGCAGTGGTGCCTCTTGCGGCTGATATTTCGTGCCGATCGGGTAGTCGCGCCCCGGCGTCTGGGTCATTTCGACGTGACAACCCATCACGGCTCGGATGGGATGCGTCTCGGTGAACGCGATGAGACGGTCGAGGCTGTCGAGGAAAGCACGGAAGTCTTCGACGTACAGCCGACCCGGGTAGACCGTGTCGCCGGTGAGCAGGAGCTCTGACCAGGGGTCGTACACGGCAATCGAGGCCCGATGGTGACCCGGCGTCGCGAAGATCTGCAACACCCGGCCGCCGAGGTCGAACGGAACAACTTGGCCTGGCCACTCAGTGATGTCAAAGAACGCTTGTACGTCGTCTCGCCCGTGCCCGACAACGACAGTGTTGGGACGATCCGCGAACTGGGCGTCTCCGGCAACGTGGTCGCCGTGGGAGTGCGTGTGAGCAATCACGAGCTCATAGCGGTCCGCGGCGTTCTCGGCCGACCACCTGTCGACGATCCCGTCAACCGTCGAACGCAGAGGAAACCCGACGTCGTCCTTGGTCGCTCCGGTGTCGAAGAGGACCGCCCGCTGGTGACCGAAGAGGAGGTAGAGAAAGGGCGCCTCGTAGGAGACATGCTTGCTCTGCCGCAGCACATAGGTATGCGGATCGCAGGCATGCACCTGGATCGGGGGGTCGGTCGCGCCCCAAGACGGCGGCGCGCCGTGGATCCAGTCGACGTCGAGGTCCACTGGAGCGGGTGCATCCCGCGTGAAATCCACCATCCGGGCTGATGATAGGGGAGGTGCGCTCGCCGGGAGCCGGCGTACTGTCCGAGGAGCTGACCCTAGGAGGCGAGCCGGGTGCGCGCCAACCGGGTGCGAACCGAGCGATCCGAGGACTGGGCGGAGCGCGACAACATCCTGTGCACCGCCTTTTCGACGTGCTCCTGCCGGCGCTGCGGATCGCGCGGAGCTCGCTGCACGGCGGCGCCGATCGTTGTCCCGTCCTCGTAGAGATCGATGACCCGTGGGTCGATGTAGGAGTTCCTGGCGATGGTTGGTGTGTTGCCGAGGTACTCCGAGACCTCGACGACGGCAGCTCGGATGACCTTTTTGCGTCCTCGCGTGGTGTCGCCGCGGCTGGCGTTGGCAGCGAGAGAGGTAGCCGCTATCACGGTGGCGTGCCAGGTGCGGAAGTCCTTGGCCGTCACGTCGCAGCTGAAGATGTCGTGGAGGTAGCCGTTGACGTCCGCCGCGTTGACCGTCGACCAGCGACCACCTGCCTTGTACGCGAGAAGGCGGTCCCCTCCCCCGCGGCGCAGGCGCAATCGCTGCACCACCTCCAAGACAGCCGGGTCGTCCACCACGATGGCGTGCTCGATGCCGGACTTACCGACGAACGAGAACAAGAATGCGTTGCCGCGACGGCGCACATGGCGGCGCTCGAGTGTCGTGAGACCGTAGCTGCCGTTCTCGTCGGCGTACACGTCGCTGCCAATGCGGAAGTACCCGACGTCGATCAGCCGGACCGCCGCAGCAAGCACCCGATCACGCGGCAGGCCCTCGGTCTGCAGGTCGGCCAGCATCCGCAGGCGGGCCACGGGCAACCGTCTCGCCATGTCGAGAATGCGGTCGAACTTGGCAGCGTCGCGCTTCTCCCGCCATACCTGGTGGTAGAGGTACTGTCGGCGGCCGGCCGCATCGGTGCCGCAGGCCTGGATGTGGCCGTTGGCACGCGGGCAGATCCATACGTCGCACCAGGCGGGCGGAATCACCAGCGACTTGATCCGCGCCACGTCTTCCGCGGGGAGCCGCTCCCCCGCTGTGTCGAGATAGACGAACCCGCTCCCCGCACGCCGGCGCGTCCAACCGCGCTCGTTGGGTGACACCATCCGCAGTCGGGTCATCGGAGGTCCAGTTCGCTCAGTGGTGGCTCGGTCAGTCTTGGCGCGGGGAGGTTCCGTGAATCCTTCGCAGTACGGCCATTATCGAGCCGCTTCCTCAATTGTGCTGGCTCCCGGAAACGTCGAGCTGGCGAGGGTCGGCAAGCAGGTCGCGCATGATCTGCGCGATCCGGCCGGCGTGTGCACCGTCGATCAGGCGGTGATCGGCGGTGGCGCCGAGCAGGACCTGCGGGCGTACGACGACCTTGCCATCCACCGCGACAACGGCATCTTGCACCGCCCCCACCGCGATGTAGAGCGGCACTCTCGCGAACGGCACCGGGGTGGCGAAGGCGTCTTCGAGTCCGAGCGTTCCCACGTTGGTCACGAACGCCGCTCCGAGTGGGAAACCTGGCTGTCCCAGCATGCCGATGCCGAGTCCCCCGGCCACCAGGCTGAGCACCGCAACCGCTGGGCGATGCGTCCACCAAGGCAGCCACTCGATGACCGAGGTACTGCGTGCGTGTCCACGGGCCTCGCCGCGACGAAGCGTCTCGCTACCAGGTTGGAGCTCCCTGGCGATGTCCACGGGGGACTTCTGGTCGGCGTTGCACACCTTGACCGGAGCCAGGTCGGCGCCCGCTCCGATATCGACGGCAAACGCGACGTCGCAGCGGGGGAACTGCCGGATCCGTCCGAAGACGACTCGCGAACGGGCTTCCGGGACGGCGCAAATCGCGCGCCCGAGCGCCGCGCCGACCACATGGGTGACGGTGACGTGCTCGCCGGTCGCCGCTCGGGCGGAGTCGACGTACGACAGGATCGGAGTCGCATCGAGCGCGAACCGGGCGTAGATGCGCCCGTCCTTGGGAGGGCGCCAGCTGGCGACGGCTACCTGCCGGCGAACGGACGTTCGCCCCCGGGCGAAGGAAGCGCCGCGGAACCACCTCACGCGTGCTGCTGGTGGTCTATACCGGTGAGCAACCATTCGGTGACACGTCGCGGCGCCTCGACCACCTGGCCGACGATCGCCGCTCGCCGTGGGAGGCGGACGTGCCGGCGCTCCCGCCGGACGGCACCGACCACACTCCGGGCGACCGCTGGTGCGTCCAGCTCGGTCAGCACATGCAGCTGGTAGGCGCGAGTGAAGCTGTCGTCGACGGGTCGGTAGCCCTTCGCATGAGCGAGCAGGTCGGTCGACACCGGGCCGAGCTCCACCAACGTCGTCTTCACCGGGCGTCCGCGCAGGTCGGCCCGTAGACCCGCGGTGAAGTGGCTGAGCCCGGCTTTGGACGACGCGTACGCCGTCAGGCCCGGAAACGTCGTCGCACCCGCGAGGGACGACACGTTGACGATGTGGCCGCCACCTCGCGCGAGCATGCCAGGGATCACCTGATGGCAGAGCTCGACTGGTGTGAGCAGGTTGAGCTGGTAGAGCGCGTGGATGCGCTCCCACTGCTGGGCGGTGAAGTCGCCGGCGGTGTCCATCCCGGCGTTGTTGACCAAGACGTCGACTGGACCCGAGTCGGCCTCCACGCGCGCGATCAGGTCATGCACCTGCGAAGGCTCGCAGAGGTCAGCCGAATGGGCAGCCGCATCCAGCCGCTGAGCGACGTCGGTCAGCGCGTCGCTGGGACGGGCGACAAGCGACAGCCGAGCACCCGAACGAGCAAACCGCTTCGCCAACTCGGCACCGATACCGCGGGAGCCACCGGTGATGACGACGTGTCGGCCCGCCAGTTTCATCGGGCAGAGTATGCCGGAGTGCGCCCAGATCGCGGCCACTGCATGGCAAGGTCGGCGCATGGAGCTACCGGAGGCGTTCGATCTGACGGGACGGGTGGCTGTGGTCACCGGAGCAGGAAGTGACCGCGGAATCGGTTTTGCCGCCGCGGTCCTCCTGGGCGAGTTGGGTGCCAGCGTGATGCTCGCCGCCACGTCGGAGCGCGTCGGTGCTCGTGCCGACGAATTGCGGTCAAGGGGAGTCGACGCGGCGGGCACGGTCGGCGACCTGACCGATCCGCACGCTGGCGCTGCGCTCATCGAGGCGACCACCGGCCGCTGGGGCCGACTCGACATCGTCGTGAACAACGCGGGCATGGTCTCAACCACCTCACCCGACGCCGACGAGGACGGTGCCGCCGATCAAGTCACCGTCGACGCCTGGCACGCAGCGTTGCGCCGCAATCTGGACACCGCCTTCCTGGTGAGCCGGGCGGCGCTGCCGGCGCTGTTGGCCAACCAGTGGGGCCGCATCGTGATGGTCAGCAGCGTCACGGGTCCGGTGATGGCCATGCGGAGCGACGTCGGGTACGCCGCCGCCAAGGCCGGCATGGTCGGGCTGGCCCGAGCGATGGCGATCGACGTGGCTGAACAAGGCATCACCGTCAACGCCGTCGCGCCGGGATGGATCGAGACCGGCTCGCAGCTCGAGCACGAGGAACGCGAGGGACGCTGTACGCCAATCCGCCGAAGCGCAACACCGGCCGAGGTGGCGGCCGCGATTGCCTGGCTGGCCAGCCCCGGGGCGTCGTACGTGACCGGTCAGTGCCTCGTCGTGGACGGCGGCAACTCGATCGCCGAGGAGCGCGCGCTCTAAAGCTCTCTTGCCATGATGAGTTCCTGGCGAATCCCGTCTGGCATGACGTCGCCCAGTTCGCCGGTGAACTTGAAGCCCTTGCGCTGGTAAAGCGCGGCCGCCGGTTCGTTGTCCTCGACAACGGCCAGCCGGACATCTCGGGCTCCGAAGGCACGCGCCCAGTCGGCGATGGCGTCGAGCAACCGGCCACCCACTCCCCTACCGCGGGCCTCGGGCGCCACCCACATCGAGATAACCGCCGCCGAGCCCTCTCCAACCGGTACGCCGGTTGCCATCCCAACCGGGACGCCATCCAGCAGCGCGACGAGGTTGTGGGAGCCGGCGAGGCTCAGCCGGTGGCGCCACCTGGTTTCTTGGTCGCCCTCCCCCCGCCAGTCGGCCAACGTGCTGCCGAAGGCGTACGGCGCATCTGCGAGAGCCCGTAACCGAAGCTCGCGCCACGTCGGCCAGTCATCCGGTGTCAGCACCTGCAGGTCGAGCATGTGTCTGATCTTGCCGGGCAGGCACGTGAGCGGTCAGGCGATTTTCTTGCGTCGAGCGACCTCTTACCCAACGCGGTGCCGAGGAAGGTCGAGCGAAAAGCGGCGGGTGAGCCGGCTCATGGGCCCAACTACGAAACGATTCGCTCCCTCAGCAGAGCCCACCGTCAGGGTTGTGTCACCAATCAGACAGACACGAAGGCACCTGATGGGCCATTGTGTGGTCAACCGAACCAACAGAAAGGGTGAACACCATGACCGAGAACCCCCGCCCCATCCGCGGCGACGTCGACGCAGAGGGCCACAGCTTCAGCAGGTCAGCTGACGCTGAGACCGCCGAAGGCGACGACACCGAAGGTCACATGCCGTTCAGACGGGGCGCCGACGCTGAGACCGCCGAAGGCGACGACACCGAAGGCCACAGCTTCGGCAAGATGGCCGACGCTGAGACCGCCGAAGGCGACAACACCGAAGGCCACAGCTTCGGCAAGATGGCCGACGCTGAGACCGCCGAAGGCGACAACACCGAAGGTCACATGCCGTTCAGACGGGGCGCCGACGCTGAGACCGCCGAAGGCGACGACACCGAAGGCCACAGCTACCGCAACGCGTAGTGCGGCCTCACCACCGGCCCTAGGCCACGCGGGTTAGACCCCGTTCGAGACTTCACCTCTCTCGGGCGGGGTCGCCGTGTGTCAGGGAGTGTTGTCGGCCTGGCGCGGGGGGTCAAGGGGCGTAGTCAGGCAGTCCGTTGCCGATACCTCCAAAGCACCATCAACTCAACAATGGTAAAGCCCTGAAAATGGATGTCAGTGGACTGCTGGACTGCACTACTGGCAGACCCTTGAGTTGCCAGAGAAGGCACAAGCGCGAGGTACCGCCACTGTCTCTCGACCAGATCGACGTTCTGACCGATGATGCCAGACGACCTCCGCTGTGCCGTTCTGGTCGCTGCATGGGCAAGGTTGCGGTCGGGCGAAGTTCGAGGGCTGAGGCGGCACTGTCTAGACCTGCTGGACCAGCGTGGGCCTGATGGCCAGCGGCGTGCGCCGTCGCTATACGTCGCTGAGCAACTGCAAAGCCTCAGTGGTCCACCCGTGCTGGTAGCACCAAAGACCAAGAGATGGGTACGACGGGTGCCCCTGCCCCGCGTGCTTGTGGATGCTCTTGCGGCCCACCTGCAACAGTTCTCGACTGAGCCAGAGGGCTTCGTGTTCAAGTTGGACAACGATGACCCTGTACGTCGTACACGGCTGAACGAGGCATGGAACCGGGCAGTCAAAACGGCTGGGCTATCAAACAGTGCGTGTGCTCGATGATGCCTGGGATCGTCATGTGTCATTTTCGTGTCACGACAGAGCCCTCTGACTGCATAAGCGCAGGTCAGACGGGGTGCGGCGGGTGAGCCGGCTCATAGGCCGGATTCTGTTGGGAGCCGGCCGTCACCGACCAGCTCTGAGCAGCCATCCATCTGCGCGCGCCGTTACCGGCGCGCTGGTGCGACCTACCCGCAGGCTCCGGCGGGCCGCCGTCCCGGCGCCATGTGCGGCGCCTTCGCCTGCGCAGGCGACGGGCTCGCCGTCGCCCTCTTGGTCTTGCTCCAGGTGGGGTTTACCGAGCCGCGCCGGTCACCCGGCGCGCTGGTGGTCTCTTACACCACCGTTTCACCCTTACCCGCACCACGAGGCTTGCACCTCGAGGCCGCTGGCGGTCTGTTTTCTGTGGCACTGTCCCGCGAGTCACCCCGGGTGGGCGTTACCCACCACCTTGCCCTGCGGAGTCCGGACCTTCCTCGACACGACGGACGGCGTACACCACCCGGATGCCGTGGCCGCCCGGCCGGCTCACCCGCGCCTCCAGCCTAGCGCCTGCATCGGCCCGGAAGATCAGTCAGCTCGAAGCGGACCTCGCGCTTCGCCAGGTCGGCCTCCATCAACCGCACCTCGACGTCGGCACCGAGCGGCAGCTTGCCAGACGATGACGTCACCGGCGCCTCAACGGCCGGATCACGCAACATCACCGCGCCCTTTGCCGGGTCCTTCTCATTGAGATCGGTGATGACACCGGCGAACGTGTTCCCGACGTCACTGCGCAACACACCCGCTTCTACGAGGTCGAGGATGGCACGGTCGAACTGGTGCGCCTTGCGGTCCGACTCCTCCATCTCCTTCGGCAGGTCGCGTAAACGTGACCTGACCCAGTCGGGCACGTCGCGGTCGCCACAGAGGGCAACCGCAATTTCACCGGCGTACCGGTCGACGAGCCGGCGCAGTGGCGCGGTGACATGGGCGTACTCCGCTGCCACGGCGGCGTGCTCGATGTGTTCGGGGACGCCGCCGTCGAACGCGACGTACCCCGCTCCCCGGAGGAGGCTCGTGCAGGCGTTGAGCATGGCCGCCCCCGCGCCGGTGTTCGGGTCGAGCCCGCGCACGAAGTCGGGATAGCTGCACTCGGCCGGCCAGTGGAGCTGCAGGGCAGAGGCCGTGCGGCGCAGCCGATTGACCGCGTACGCCGGTGGTGGCGGCAGGGTGCGGATCACGCCGACGTCGCCGTACAACATGATCTGGGCAGCACCCATGCCGGTCAGCAGCGAGATCTGAGCGTTCCACTGCTCCACGGGAAGGACCTGGCGGAACTCGAGCGACCAACCGTCGTCGGCGACCTTCACCTCCTGCTCGGGCAGTTGCAAGCTCACGCCGCCGCGCTCGCGCTCCCGGTCGAGCCGCAGCTCACCAACGACCCGAAGCAGCATCAGGCTCTCATCGGCCGTTCCGGAGTCGAGCTGCGCCTGCACGCCGACATAGTCGAGCCGCGCCCGGCTTTTGACGCGCGCCCGCTCCACTTCGACCTTGGTGGAATCACCCTTGGCATCGAGATCGATGGTCCACAGCAGCGCTGGGCGAAGCTGATCTGGAAGCAGGCTCGCGGCGCCCTCCGACAGCTCGGGCGGATGCAGCGGGATGCGGTGATCGGGGGCGTACAGCGTCTGCCCCCGTCGGTGCGCCTCCTCGTCGATCGGACCGCCCGGTTCGACGAAGGCGGCCACATCGGCGATGGCGTAGTGAACGCGGTATCCGCCGTCGGTGTGCTCAAGGTGCATCGCCTGGTCGAGGTCCATCGAGCCTTCTGGGTCGATGGTGACGAACGGGATGTCTGTGCGGTCGCGATCGGGTAGGCGAGGGTTGGCTGCGGCGTGTTGCGCGGCAGCTGTCACCTCAGCGGGAAAGCCCTCAGGTACATCGAGCTCTGCATCGATCGCTCGCAGCCCAGCCGTGAGTTCCGCCGCGTCCTGACCATGCAGCAGCTGGACGGTTCGTCGCGGCACAACCGACTCCTTGACGTCAGAGGAACGCTCTCACCCTAACCGCGGTCATCTGCCTCGGTCGGGTCCGGCCAGGCAGCACCGCGGGCGGCGGCGTCCATCGCCAGATTGGCCAGCTGGTCCGCCGCGCCGTTGCGCTCGCGCGGCACCCACGTCCACGTGGCGTCTGGCGGTGCCAGCCGGCGAGCAGCCAGCGCGAGCGGCCGCATGTCGGGGTGCTTGACCTTCCATCGGCCTGCCATCTGCTCGATCACCAGCTTGGAGTCCATGCGGATCTCCAGCTGAGCGCCAGACGCGTGGGCGGCGTAGAGCTCCAGGCCGGCAATCAGGCCCCGGTACTCGGCCACGTTGTTGGTGGCACGGCCGATCGAGGCGGCTGCCTCGGCGATCACGGTGCCGTCGTCGGCGTCCCTCACCAAGGCGCCGTAGCCAGCCGGGCCTGGATTGCCGCGCGACCCACCGTCCGCCTCCACCACGACCCGACTGTGGCCGCGACGCGAGTCAGCAGGCACGTTGCTCAGACGCCTGAGGACGACGTACGCACGAGGATGCGGTTGCACTCTTCGCATCGGAGCACGTCGTCGTCGGGAGCGGCGGCGATGCGCGCCAGCTCAGCAGCCCCGAGCTCGAGCCGACAGCCTCCGCACCGCTTCTGGCGTAGCTCACCGACGCCGACACCGTCGAGCTGGCCGCGCAGCCGGTCATACAACGCGAGCAGGTCGCCCGGGATAACAGCGCTCAGCTGCTCTCGCTCGGCCATCGCGTCGGTCTCGCGACGGGCCACGTCGGCGGCCGCGGCGTCGCGTGCCTCAGTCGCATCAGACACCTGTTGCTCCATACCAGCGAGCTCGACGCCCAGCCGATCAAGCTCGCCTTGCGCGTTCTCCAAACGCTGCATGACCTCGAGCTCGGCGTCTTCAAGGTCACCGATGCGTCGCGCGAGGGACTCGTTCTCGTGTTGCAAGGCCTGCAGCTGCTTGGGGTCGCTGACCAGTCCCTCGGTGATGCGATGCTCGTTGCGGCTGCGACGGGTCTTGACCTGTTCGACGTCGGCGTCGGCCTTGCGCTGCTCGCGGGTGAGGTCGGCCACCTCGGTCTGCAGGAACCCGTGGCGGGCGAGCAGATCTGTACGCCGCTCCATCAGCCTCGTCAGCTCGATCTGCTCCGGCAGCGCCCGCAGCCGCAGCGCCAGCGAATCCAGCGTCGAGTCAACCGTCTGCAAGTCGAGCAGGTGCAGCTGGGCGGTCGCGTCGGTTTTCAGCGCACGCTCCTTGTCGTCGTCGTCATGAGCGCCCGGACGCCCGGTGGTTCCACGGATCTGTGCACCGTGTCGAGATAGACATGCTGACAGTGGAGTCGGCGAGGCGGTCGGCCAGGGTTGCGCTGGCCACCGGCAACCAAGTCCACTCCGCCGCCCAGTGCGGTACGTCGATCAGCGCCGGCGCGTCTGGATGCTCGCGGAACTCCGACGCCGGATGATGGCGCAGGTCGGACGTGACGTAGACATCGACGCCGCTCGCCCGGGCGTCGTCGAGCAGGAAGTCCCCGGCACCGCCTGCCACCGCGACGGTGCGGACGGACCGGTCGGGCTCACCGGAGACTCTGGCGCCGGTGGCAGTGGGCGGGAGGGCCGCCACTACCGCGTCCGCGAACTCTTTCAGGGTCATGGCCTCTCCAAGAGTGCCGATACGCCCGGCTCCGCGGTCGTCCTCCCAGCTCGCCAGCTCCAGGACGTCGAAGGCGGGCTCCTCATAGGGATGAGCCTGCCGAAGCGCGGCGACGACGACGTCCCGGCGCGCTCGAGGCAGCACCATCTCGACCCGCGTTTCGTCTACGACCTCGACCTGACCCGGCGTACCGATCACCGGGTGGGCACCAACGCCAGGACGAAAGGTGCCGGTGCCGTTAGAGAGGAACGCACACCTGTCGTAGTCACCGATGGCTCCTGCGCCGGCCGCAGCCATCGCATCGACCACGCTGGCTGCGACATCGCGCGGGACGGAGGTCACGACCTTGTCGAGCGGGTCGGCGGCATGCGCCCGGAGGGGGCGCAGGTCACCAAGGCCGAGGGCTTGGGCGAACGACTCCGAGACGCCGGCTTGGGGCGAGTCGGCGTTGGTGTGGGCGACGTACAGACCGATGCCGTGACCGATCAGGTCGTGCACCACCCGGCCCTTGGGTGACGTGGCGGCGACCGTCGACACCGGCCGCAGGAGCAGCGGGTGATGAGCGACGACCAGGTCGGCGCCCAGGGCGACAGCTTCGTCGACTACCACCTGGACGGGATCGACGGCGAACAACACCCGGCGTACGTCGGCAGACGGATCACCGACGACCAACCCGACTGCGTCGCCGGCATCCGCCCACTGCGGCGGATAGAGGTCCTCCAGCGCGGCTACGACAGCGCCAAGCGTTGTCCCGGCCGTCACGCGCCAGAGCCTATCGGCCGCAACAGACCCGCGGGCCGGCGCTTGCCTGAGCGCGGTGATGCGCTCCGGCGCAGCCTGCCAATCAGGTCGCCGACTGCCCGTCGGCCGCCGCTTGCAACGCTGCGACGTCAATCTTCTTCATTGTGAACATCGCTCGCATTGCTCGCTCCGCCCGGCCCTTGTCAGGGTCGGCGAACATTTCGTCCATGCCACCGGGCACGACCTGCCACGACAGACCGAACTTGTCCTTGAGCCATCCGCACGGCCCTTCTTCACCGCCGTCGGACAGCCGCTCCCAGAAGTAGTCGACCTCGTCCTGGTCAGCGCAGGTAATCTGGAACGAGACTGCCTCGCTGAACTTGAACTGGTCGCCGCCGTTGATGCCGACGAATCGCTGACCGTCGAGCTCGAACTCCACGGTCATGACGGTGCCCGCCTCGCGTGGTCCGGCCTCCGTGTAGCGGTTGACAGCGTGGATCGAGGAGTTCTTGAAGACGGAGGTGTAGAAGGCGGCTGCCTCCTCCGCTTCAGTGTCGAACCACAAGTTCGGGATGATCTTCTGCTCCATGACGCTCGTCCCTTCATAAGGCGGGGTGCGCTCCCGCGGTTGCTGGCTGTCTGTGTAGACGTCTGCGCGGATGAAAACTCATCGCCGTTGGGCACGCAGGCATGCCTCCAGCCGACCCAGCCTCGAGGGCCCGGCAGCCTTCTTGAACGCCAGGCTGCCGACGTGGGACGTGGGACGTGGGACGTGGGACGTGGGACAAATGATGACCACGGTGCCGGGGTGAAGATGCGGCGCCATCGCCGCGGCATGCGGCTCGGTCGCGAACGCCGGCCCCACCACGAAGACGACGTCTGCGCCGTCCATGGCCGCCTCGATGTCGGATCCGGCGTAGGCGATCGGCATGAGCTCGTCGAATCGCCCTTGGCAGCGGATCCCACCTTGCGCGTTGATGCCGTCGATGTTGTGGTGTGCATGCTCGGGCGCGGAGTACACCGAGACCCGGTTGCCCTGCTGGGACCATTCCGCCGCGACGGCAAGGCCCCCGTTCCCCGATCCGACGACGGTGACGTTCAATTGGACCGCTCCTTCAATGCTCCTGTGGTGACATGAGCATCTTCCCATCAGCCGCGCATATCTCCGCGAGGGCGACCGCGACGCGGATTGGCGGTGTGTTCCCGCCCGCGGGGCTGTCCAGCACCGTCCCCGCCGGCCGCGTCACAGAGTGGGCGCAGCAGGGATCGAACCTGCCTTCGCCCACTTCTGATATACCCTCTGACCTGCGTCAAATGAGCGCTGAACTGGCACTTTACACATTCAGCGTAGTCACATAGGCATACACAACTACACTAAATCCGACACTAGATGTGGCTCAATGTGGCTCATCCGACTACTCTGACCCAATGCCGAGGAGAGGGTTCGGCCAGATCCGCAAGCGTCCGTCGAAGAGGTACTCAGCCTCCTACACGGGGCTAGACGGACAGCGCCATTTCGCACCTACAACCTTCCAGACGAAGTTGGACGCCGAAGCATGGCTGATGACTCGTCGTGCTGAGCTTTTGGGCGGTGAGTGGAAGCCTCCATCCTCACCAGTGTCCTTCGAGGTATACGCCGAGAAGTGGCTCTCCAGCCGAGACCTGAAACCCAGGACTGAGCGGCTGTATCGCGGCGGCAGGTCGGTCACGGTGCG
>JBBPZH010000020.1:0-7205 GCA_038198965.1 Propionibacteriales bacterium | reverse complement strand
CCCCCTGCAACTGAGTCAGGACCATCGCTTCCTCTACGCCGCCAACGCGGGGAGCGACAACGTAAGCGTCTTCGCGGTGCATGGAGCGAAGCTGACATTCCTTGAGAAAGTGCACGCAGGCGATGAGCCGAACAGCCTGACGTTGCACGGCAATTTGCTCTACGTCTTGGACGGCTCCGTCGCCGGAAACGGCGTGCGCGGTTTCCGGGTCGCGGCAAATGGCACGTTGACGGCGATATCGCATTCGTTCCGGTTGTTGAGCTCGCCGATCGCCGTACCTGGTGACGTGCAGTTCAGCCCCGACGGTCGCCTGCTGTTCGTGACCGAGAAGACGACCAACGTCTTGCTGTCGCCTCAGAGCGCGATTGACGTGTTTCACATTCGCGACAACGGCTTGGCCTCAGCTGTCCCCGAGCGCGCCGCGTCCCACGGCGTACGGCCGTTCAGCATGGCGTTCCGTAATGACGGTGAGCTGGTTGTCGCTGAATCGTTCAACGCCGCGCCGCACCGGGCGGCTGTGTCGTCGTACCGGGTAAGCGCGAGCGGCGATCTGATGGTGCGAAGCGGCTCGGTCCGCAACTACCAGACAGACACCTGCTGGATCGTCGTCACCAACGACGGGAAGTACGCCTTCACAGCGAACTTCGGCAGCGGCACGATCTCCAGCTATCGGTTCACTTCCTCCGGGCAAATCCGGTTGATCGACGGTAAGGCTGCGTTCCTCGGAGCGCTGAGCCAGCCGGTGGACCTGGGTCTCAGTGACAACGGTCGCTACCTCTACCTGTTGCTTCGAGGGACCGGCGGCGTCGCGTCCTTCGCCATCGGTGACGGTGGCCACTTGAAGCCGCTGGGAGTCGTGAAGGGCGCGCTTCCAGTAGCGGACGGCGCGTCGGGTCTGGCAGCGTACTGACCATGCGACAGAGACGGCGAGGCGCCGCGACCGATGTGCTCGGACGCGGCGTTCTCGCCGGCCTCGCGGGGACCGCAGTGATGACGGCCTTCCAGAGGTTCGTCGAGATGCCCGCGACAGGCCGGCCCGAAAGTTACGCTCCCGCAGACTTCGCGCAGCGGGTCCTTCCCTTACCGCAGATGAATCCGGACGGGCGCAAACGGCTCAATCTCCTGATGCACTTCGCGCTCGGCGGCGTGTGGGGTACGGCGTACGGCACAGCGGCTTTGGCGGGACTGCGGGGGATGCGAGCGGTCAACGCGGTCTTCGTGACCATGTACACCGGCGACGTCCTGCTCATCACCGCTCTCGGGCTCTACCAGCCAAAGCAGTGGACCCTCGAGGACTGGACCATCGACCTCGTCGACAAATACGTCCAGGCTCTTGCCACCGGAATGATCTTCGAACACATCCTCGCCGAGGCTTGAGCCGGAGCGTAGACGAAACAGCCGGCCACAACTGGGTTAGCCCTCGTCCTCCGGCATCGGGGGGAGGGTGTCGGGTGTCAGGCGCTTCGCGGGTAGCGCGAAGCAGCGATCTTGACCTGCCGTCTCGCTCTCCCTAGTTTGACGTTGCGCGTGTGTCTGGGCAGTGGCGTTCTGAGGGGACCTTGTGAGTGGTCGTCATACCAGTTCGAGTGAGGCTCGGCGTTCGCCGTCCGTCTGGGACCGACGAGTCGTTCTTCTCGTGGCACTTGTCGTCATTGGGGCTCTGGGCTGGGTGTTCGCCTTGGGAGACTGGATGCCGTCCGGACGTCAAGACAATGCGGCCGGCCGGGGAGGTCCGTCACCGACGGCACCAGCTCCCGGTGCATCGTCGACGTCAGCGGATCCCCGCTCCTCGCGTGTAGTTCCGGCGGCATTATCGGAATGTGTGCAGTTGTTCGACCACGAGTTGGCCGCGACTGCGGCGGCGCACGCGTCGATTGCGCAGTGGAAGATGCACATCGACGCCATCAATCAGCTGATGGCTGGGCAGATCAGTCGCTACCAGGCCCAACAGCGGTGGTCGCAAACACGCCGGGGTGCGGTGCATAAGGTTCGCGCCTTCGAAGTGCTTCGCCAGCAGCTCGCGGGGCCGAGGTGCCCCGCCAATTCGCCGTCCGGGCGCGGGTTGGGGGCATGTCACCTTGCAACGTCTGCTTATGCCGACGTCGTGCAGGCTGCCCGCACGACCATCCACGTGTGGATGATGCATATCGACCAGATGGAGAACATGCCCGCCACCGCCATCACCTCCAGTCAGGTGCGGATGTGGAATCACATGTGGGACTTGGGCCAGCGGCGACTGGGTCAGTATCACCACCTGCTGGGGCAGGCCCAACGTCACACCTGCGTTGCTTGGCCCGCGGCACGACCATCGCGACCAGCCGAGGGAACCCACACCCCTGCGATGAGACGGCTCAAGATGGGGAGCCAGCAGTAGTGGCCAGGGGCGGGATCGAACCGCCGACCTTCCGCTTTTCAGGCGGACGCTCGTACCAACTGAGCTACCTGGCCGGGTGAAGCGGCAGTCACCTCACATGCCGCCAACCTCGCCTACGGAGTGCTCCGCGGCGACGCGGCAGTCTATCCGATGCCCGCGTGCCAACCGGGTGTGATTGGGTACTCGATGATCGACCGACGACATCGACTCATAGGAGGCAGCATGGCCACCGGAGAGACCGGTTTTGATGATGTGTCCTTCGACCTCATCTCCGTGCAGTACCACTCGCTGAAAGCCGGCCACGACTACGGGCAGTACGTCCGGGACGCCGAGAACGCCGGCCACACCGACATCGCCGAGTTCTTCCGCAGCGTCATGGAGGAGGACTCCGCGCGGGCGAAGAAGTGCCACGAATTCCTCAAGCAGCTCAGCGGCAGCGACGAGTCAGGTCCGGCACTCACCTGAGGCTGGACGCATCGGAGGCGGTGCGGCAGCTGCGGCTGCTCACCGCCTCTTGCGCGCTTCTTCGGTGACCACTTTGTGAGTGCCGTCGCACCACGGGGCGATCGACGAACGGCCGCACCGGCAGAGGGCAACACAGGGGCGGCGTACCTCGTGCGCCACGCCCGCGGCGTCGACAACCTCGTCTGCCCCACGCACCAGCAACGGCCCGTCCGGGCAGACAGTCACCGACACTTGGCGGTCGCCGCTGCGACGCCAGCTCACGCCGCCTGGCCTGACTGGTCGTGGCAGTCACACGTTGGCTGAGGGCACCCGCCGCTGGCGACTTCGCTTTCGCGGTGAGCAGCTGTCCGCAGCCGCTGCCCGGCGTACGGCACTCCTCCCCGGAGGCGCCACAGAACGGCGGCCCACCCGCACACGGCACGTTCGGCCAGCCAGGCCGGAGCCCACAGCGCCGCATCGACGGAGAAGACGGCCTCACCGCGATCTCTCCGGCGGCCGATCTCGGCGACTCCAACGACGGCCAGGCATCCGGCAACCAGCGCCCGTCGGCCACGCCGTCTGGGAAGCGCAGCCATGACCGCAGGCAAGACAGCCAGCTCGGCGGCGAAGCGCACGGGTTGAGCGAAGCTGTCGTAGGCCTGCCGGAAGCGCTGCCGCCAGAAGTGTCCTGCCTCGGGCGGGAGTCGGCGTACGTAAAGCCCGCGCGCATGGTGGACCACGCCACCGGCTGCGGCGATCGTGCGCAGCATCTCGAGGTTCTCGAACAGCACCGAACCGCAGTACTCGCCGCTGGGAAGCGCGCTGCGCCGCAGTGCGGCCGTGCCGGCGTAGTCGTGTCCGAGCGCCCGGTTGAGCAGCGAGCGGCCGGTGTCCCAGCGGGCGTGCCAGGGCAGCGGGTCGAAGTAGTTCTGCGGCACCACGGCATCGGCTTCCGCCAGCAGCCTCAGCACCTGCTCCAAGGCATCGCGGTCATATCGCACGTCGTCGTCTGCGACCACCACTGCGTCGTACGCCGCGGCCGCGAGGCCGTCGATCACGCCCGCCACCTTGCCGTTGAGCCGCACCGACTTCACGGGTACCTGCCGGACCCGGTCGCCCCAGGCGTGCTGATGAGCGGCGAAGACGTCGGGCGGTGATCCGTCGGAGACCACGACCTCGAGCCACTCGCTGAGCTGCAACAAGTACGCCGTCAGCTCAGCTTCGGCAGGCTGCGACCGCCGAAGCGGCAGGACGTACGTCGCCTCCAGCGGACCGCGGCTCTGCGCCTGCATGGGTCCCGCAGCCGTCAGCCGGCGGCCAGTGGAAGCAGGGCGCTGCCACCAGACCGCCAGGCGCTCAGCTGGCGTTCGGCGGCGAGTCCGTCCATGGCCAAGCATGCCGCGGCGCCGAACAAGACCTCCCGCTCGCACGTCGGATCGTCGTCGACGAGCGCTCCGCACATCTCCCGGGCGGCGACCTGCTCATGAACGGCATCGGCTTCCACGTGCTCGTCGAAGTAGTGGGCGGCCGAGTCGCCGTATGCCAGCCGGCGCACTCCGGCGGCGTAGCGCCGGTTGGGCAACGAGCTGGTTGCCTCGAAAGCGGCGAGGTGACCGCAGGCGGCGGCCGTGAGACGCCGGTGCAATCCGAACAGCGACATGGCGTTGCTGCCGGCGAGCGTGTAGCCGGGCACCTCGTCGACATAGGCGCCGTACGTGGCATCAAGACCGCACTCGCGCATGGTCTGCGCAAACAGCGTGGAGTGCATGTTGGCAGGTCGCCCGGAGCCGTACTCGTCGAACTGGATCTCCACCAGCGCTGCCTTGGCCCGGCCGCGCAAATGTGGGATCGCGAAGGTGTGCGGGTCGGCCTCTTTGAGGTGGTAGACGCTCCGGTGTTTGAGCAGTTCAAGGAAGTTCTCAGCGGTGATCTCCCGCTGCACGTACGCCGACAGCCGAGGTGACGTGTCGTTGCGAACGAGAGCGAAGATGCGGTCGGCGACGGAGTCGGGCTCCGCCCAAGCGGCGTGCATCGGCCCGCGGGTCATCTCTCGCAGCTCTGCCTCGAAGCGGAGCTCGAGCAAGGTCCGTACGGCGATAAGCTCGGGTGCCCACGCTGCCTCGGGGTCGACGTCGTCGAAGCCCTGGTAGTGGAGCTCGTTCAACGTCCACAGCGCGAGCTGGACGTCCTCGTGAGCGGCTACCGCTTCCTCGATGTCGTCGAGCAGAGCTCGGCACTTCTCGACATCGACGCCGGAGGGATCGGTCCGCATCACCTGCAACTGTTGGGTGATCGGCCCGCGCGGCTCAGGCAGGCGCATCGCAGGAGGTGGAGCCGGTCGCCGGTGACATGGCGCCAGCGTACTTGGGTGGCGAAGCGCGGCGGGAACGGAACTGAGCAAAATTACACCGTGCGGCTACATCGACCGCGCGGTCAGCGACCCCGACGGGACTCGAACCCGCGGCCTTCGCCGTGACAGGGCGACGCGCTAACCAGCTGCGCTACGGGGCCAGGTGAGGCGCACAAAAGGTACGCCGAATCGACGTGCTCAGGATAGCGCACGACGCACCCCCAACGGGATTCGAACCCGTGCTACCGCCGTGAAAGGGCGGCGTCCTAGGCCACTAGACGATGGGGGCCGGGCAACCTGACACAGCATAGGCGGTGACTTGTCGAGCCCCGTCGCTCATGGTCGCGTGAGGTGCAACGCGAGCACGCCTAGCCACACCGAGATTGGGCTGAGCACCAGCCCGGTGGCTATGAACCCACGCCACGAGATCTGGACACCTCGGGCCTTGCATCTGTCGCGCCAGAGCAATGTGGCCAAGGAACCCCAGGGAAGCACCAGCGGTCCCGCGTTGACGCCGATCAACACAGCGAACAGGCCGGGCGCGGAGCTCTGAGACACCGGCTCCAGCGCCAGGTAGGCGGGGAGGTTGTTCACCCCGTTGGCTGCCGCTGCTGCCACGGCGGAGACGCGGAGCTGCTCGACGAGCGAGTCCCCTGCCGTCCCGGACACCCGAGCGAGCAGGGAGTCCAAGCCGTGCTGTTGACCTGCCGCGACCAAGAGGAACAGACCGACCACGAGGGCAACGAGCCGCCAGGGCACGAGTGACCAGCGCAGCGCGGCCGGCCGGCGCACCAGTGCCGCCGCTCCCGCCACGACGGCCCCAGCCGATGCAGCGACCGTGACATTGACGCCGCCGAGCACCAAGGCAGCGAAACCTGCGCACGCAGTTGAGCAGATCACCAGCAAAAGCCGATCCGAGGCAAAGGCAGCTGGTCGCGTGGCATAGCGACCGCCCAACCGCCGGCGATGGATGACCAACAACGCTGCAACGCTCGCGCACAGCGTGGCGAGCGTGGGCAACCACATGCGCTCCGCAAAGGCGACCGAGCTCAGATGCAGGCGGCTCACGGCCAGCAGGTTCGTCAGGTTGGAGACCGGAAGTAGCAGGCTCGTCGTGTTGGCGAGCCATACCGTCGCCATCGCGAACGGCACCGGGTCAAGGTCAAGGTTGGCGCACATCGCCAGGACGACCGGCGTGAGCAGCACCGCCGTGGTGTCGAGGCTCAAAAACACTGTCGTGACGGTGGCCAGGGCGATGACCAGGAGAAAAAGCTGAAGTGTCCGCCCTTGTCCCGCGCGCACTGCGATTCCCCCGGCTGCCTGGAAGACACCCGCAACGTCGGACAGCTCAGCGAGCACTGTCACCGCGACGAGGAACAGCAAAATGGGGGCGGCCCGCGCCAGCACACCGGCAGCGGCGTCGGGCCTTACGCCGCCGAGCATCACGGCCAGCAGCCCACCTCCCAGCGCCACCGCCCAGAGCGAGGGACGCGCTCGTCGCAACCGTGTCACCCGGCGACGACTCGGCCAATTGCGACCCCCAGGAAGGCAGCCCCCAACCCAGCGAAGACCGACACGGCGACATTGGCTCCGGCGAAGAAGACCGACCGCCGCCGGAGCAGTCCTACGGTCTCGAAGCCGAACGTGGAGTACGTCGTCAGCGCTCCGCAGAAACCCTCACCGACCACCGCGACCACGTCTGGTCTGAGCGCTGCGCCAATCGCAAAGCCGAACACCAAGGAGCCGGCGATGTTGACGGTCACGGTGCCCCACGGGAACACCGAGTCATGTTTGCTCTGCACGAACCGGTCGACCAGATACCTCGTCGGCGCTCCCATCACCGCCCCCAGCGCCACCAGCAGCGCGGTTGGCGCGGTCACTTCAAACCGCTCCGCCGCCCGATGCCGCCCGTGGTCACGCGGATCATCGACAGACCCAGGCCAGCTGCTGCCAAAGCTGCGACGACGGTGGCGAGCAGGTAGCCGAGCGCGAGCAGCGCTCGACTGTGCACCAGCAGCTGCTGTCCCTCGACCGTAT
>JBBPZH010000019.1:0-5787 GCA_038198965.1 Propionibacteriales bacterium | reverse complement strand
TCACCCGCGCACCGTCACGCACGATCTCATCGAGCAGCGAGCCGCTCGCCTGGTCGGACTCGCTCGGCTCTTGGACTACCGTGAGCATGGGCGTACCTTCCCGAACCAGCGCTCCAACGCCGGTCACGATCAGACTCCAATGGACCTCAGATCATCCTCGGGAAGGTGCGCTCCATCGCGTCACCCGGCCGAGGGCCATCCACAGGTTCTGATCATTGCTCAAGCACGCGATCTACGACACCATTCGACCGCAGTGCGGCTTGGCGCAGAGGAATATCAACGTTGTATCACCCAGCTCGAGTCGCTGAAGCCGGGCGATTGGAGCAAGCCGACGAACTGCCCCGGCTGGGACGTCAAGGCAATGGCCGCATACACGCTCGGCATGGTTGAGATGGTCGCGTCCGTGCGCGAACTAGTCGGACAGCAAAGGGCGCCGCGTCATGCCGGACCTCCAACCGATTGGTGGCGGCAGCAGCGAGCCGTGGACGTTCGGTTCGGTCAGCCGTACAGCCTGATCCTGACCGGACCTGCAGGTGGCCAATGGACGGGAGGCTCTGGCGGCACTGGTGATGGCCTGCTCGGCACGCGAGTTCCGTTCTGAGGGCCGCTCAGCCGATTAGTTGATCTGCGTGCTGCTTGGCAGCCTCGCCTTTGGATGCTTGTGCAGGTAGTGCTTCACGGTGTCGTGCTTGACAGCAGCAAATAGGGCCTGACTCTGCTTCGGAGCGAGCCGCACGATGCTCTGGCCGTCAGGCGTCGTGTCGTAGCGACCGAGCGGCGCAGTGAGGAACTGGACGTCGTGGGCGGTGACATTGCGCAGGCTCCACGCCAGTGAGCGGATCTCACTGTTGTCCCATGTGTCGTCAACCGTGAGATTGCTGGTGATGACCTTGACAACCTTGGCGAGCTGGATCGGGTTGTGGGTGGTGCTTGACGACAGCACCTGCGCCATGGTCTCGCGGAGGAAGTTTTGCTGTCGTTTGATCCGGTCGAAGTCGCCGTTGGTGAGGCCGTGCCGGGTGCGGACGTACTGCAGCGCCAGCTTGCCTTGCAGATTAGCCCAACCCTGATGCCACCAGATGCGCTGCGAGTCGTCGTAGAACGTGTGCGGGATGTAGACGCGCACGCCACCGAGCGCCGTGGTGAGGTCCTGGAACCCGACCCAGTCGATGATCGCCACATGGTCGATGCGGATGTGAGTCAGCTGCTGGACTGTCTTGACTGAGAGGGTCGGCCCACCGTAGGAGAACGCGGCGTTGATCTTGGCGTAGCCGTTGTCGTACGGGTAACCGTCGATCTTCGTCCACGTGTCGCGCGGTATCGAGACCAGCTGCACAGACTGACGGTCCGCCGGGATGTGCACGAGCATGATCGTGTCGCTTAAGTGCTTCCAGGGTGTCCACTTGCCGTCTTTGAGGTCTTGGGCCACTGACTGTCCGACGCCGCCGTGGTCCGCGCCGAGCAGCAGGATGTTGAGCGGGTACGACGACTCGTGTTGTCGGTGGGCGGGCAATTGATGGATCGACGGCACGGAGACCCGGTCGATGTTGCCGAGCTGGGAGTTGAGCCACCACAGATACCCGCCGGCCCCGGCTGCCAGGACCGCAAAGATGGCGACGAGGGCGACCAGCGCCTTGTGCGACCTTAGAAAACCGCGTTTAGGACCAGCGGTCGCTGACGAGCCCTCTGCCTCAGTGTTTGTCGCCAGAGATGGAGCGCCTCCAGGGTCGCCTGCGGCGTCGCCGTCGATCGGCGTACCGCTGTCACTCATAACTGATCCTTGCGCGCGCAGGCGTTGGGGAAGAGTGCCTAGTTTGCCAACATTGCGCCGGTCTGCGAAACCGCGCGCCGGAACGCCGATGAACATTCAGCGACTCTTCAGCTTTCGAGGGCAGCGAGTGACTGGCAGCGGCCGCCGACGCGCACTTGCGTCTGGCACCATGACCGCAATGAGCACAGCTGTGCATCCCAAAACTCTCATCACCGTGGCACCAACGGGTGCCGAAACCCCCAAGGCGGACTTCCCGGCGCTGCCCACGACGGTTGAGGAGCTGGTGGAGACCGCACGGCGGTGCGAGGCCGCCGGGGCCGCGATGATCCACCTGCACATCCGCGACGCCGAATCCCAACCCACTCTCGACATCGGCTTGCTGACCGAAGCAGTGGCTGCCGTTCGGGACAGCAGCACGCTGGTGGTCCAACTTTCGACCGGGGGATCGGTGCACGACCCGTTGCCGAACCGGCTCAAGGTCCTTGACGCCGAACCCGACTCGTGCTCGCTCACCACGGGAACGACCAATTTCGGTGACGACGTCTTCTTGAACCCTTGGCCGTTCGTCTCTGAGCTGTACCAGCTAGCCCAGGAGCGGCAGGTGGTGCCGGAGTTCGAGCTGTTCGACCTAGGCCATGTGGCTGCGCTCCACCGGCTGCTCGATGCCCACGGCTTGCCGTTCGGCGAGCGGGTGCACTGTGATTTTGTGATGGGCGTGCCGGGCGGTATGCCGGGCACTGCTGCGGCGTTAGTCGCCGCGGTCGCCGCTCTTCCCGACGCTGTCACGTCCTGGTCGGCGACGGGGATCGGTCGTACGGCGCTGCCGGTTGCGTTCGCTGCGTTGGCCAGCGGGGGTCATCTGCGCGTCGGCATGGAAGACACACTGACGCTTGCGCGCAAGGTGCCGGTCTCGCACAACGACGTCCTGGTCTCCAGGGCAGCATCCCTCGCTGAGCTCGCGCAACGCCCGCCGATGTCAGCGCAGGAGGCTCGCGAGCTGCTTCAGATCAAGCACCGCTAGCGGCCGGCCAGGGAACAGGGCTGGTGCGTGCCTGAGCCGGTGCGGCGCGCGGCCTCCGTTGCAACCGATCGCTAGCATCAGGTCCGTGGAGATCTTCTACGTCAGTCTCTTGGTGATCGGGGCCGTGATGGTCACCGCGCTTGCGGTCTACCTGGTCTACCAACTTGCCCGTCGGCCCGTCTGACGCCGAGCGCGTCGTCGACGTACGAAAGCCCTGGCATGCCGTTTCACATCCCCGATGACTTGCATGCAGACCTGATGCCGCTTAGCTTTCTGCTCGGCCACTGGCAGGGCAACGGGCACGGGGACTACCCGACGATCGAGAAGTTCGCGTTCGCACAAGAGGTTGCCTTCACCCACGACGGCCGACCCTTCCTGCACTACTTGAGCCGCACGTGGCTGCTCGACGAGGAGGGCGAGTCGGTCCGTCCGTTGGCTGTGGAGACAGGCTTCTTCCGTCCCCGCCCCGACGGGGAGGTGGAGTTGCTGCTCACCCACCCCACCGGAGTAGCCGAGATCTACTACGGCAAGGTCGATGGGCCGAAGATCGAGCTGAGCACCGACGCTGTTGCGCGGACAGCCTCAGCCGCGGAATACACGGCCGGGCACCGGCTCTACGGGCTCGTCGAGGGCGACCTGCTGTGGGCGTTCGACATGGCTGCGGTGGGGCAGCCGCTGCAGTCGCATATCTGGGCCCGGCTCCAGCGAGACTGAGAGCAAGCCACTGCTGGCGCTGAGCCCTGGCACCGAAGTTCCGCTGCCTAGACTGACCCTGTGGAGCTCCAAGAGCGACTGCGCTCGCAAGGTTATCGACTGACCGCGCAGCGCCAGCTCGTCCTCGAGGCCGTGACCGAGCTTGGCCATGCCACTCCAGAGGACGTCTCGACCTGGGTGCGGGAACGTTCCGCTGGCGTCAACGTGTCGACGGTCTATCGCACGCTCGAACTGCTGGAGAAGCTCGGACTCGTCACGCACACCCACCTCGATCATGGCGCGCCCACCTACCACCCAGCCGAGGCGGCGGAGCACCTGCATCTGGTCTGCCGGCAATGCGGTGCGGTGATCGAGGTCGAGCAGACCGTGGCATCACCGCTTGTCGAGGTCTTACGTCGAGATGTCGGCTTCGTGGCCGACGTACGTCATCTGACCGTCTTCGGGCAGTGCCGCAGGTGTGTGTCGTGACCGGCGGCGCGAGTCCGCTGCTCGACTTGCCCGGTGCAGTGCCGGGGACCGATGCCGACGCCGGTGTGGCCGCTCACTACGGCGACCCGTTCCGTGAGCAGAAGACGCTGCTCGCACGAGAGGGCTTCGTCGACTTGTCGCATCGGGGGGTCATCCGCATCGCTGGCCACGACCGGCTTGATTTCCTGCATTCGTTGACGACGCAGTTCTTCACCGGGTTGGCCCCTCATGTGCGCACAACAGCGCTCGTACTGTCACCGCTTGGGCACATCGAGCATGCCCTCTCCGGTTACGACGACGGTGCGGCCTTCTGGGCTCACGTCGAGCCAGCGGCGGCCCCGCGGCTTGTGGCCTGGCTAGACTCCATGCGCTTCCTGATGCGGGTCGAGGTGGCCGACGTGTCGTCGGAGTGGGCGGTGATTGCGATTGGTGAGGCAGCTGTCGAGCTGGTACGCCGCCCGCTGCTCCAAGTCGGCTCGGCCGACGTCGCGGCTTGGGGTCGGCCTTGCGGGACCTGGGCCCTCGAGGCGTTGCGCATCGCCAGCGGAGAACCGCGGTTCGGCCGCGACACCGACCATCGCACGATTCCCAATGAGGTCGGCTGGGTTGGGTCGGCTGTTCACTTGAACAAGGGCTGCTACCGCGGTCAGGAGACGGTCGCCCGCATCCACAACCTGGGCCGTCCCCCTCGCCGCCTCGTGCGTCTGCATCTGGATGGCTCGGTCGACACGCTCCCCGAGCATGCTGCGCCGGTGGAGCTCGACGGCCGCGAGGTGGGTTTCGTCGGCTCAGCTGCACGGCACTTCGAGCTGGGCCCCATCGCCTTGGCGTTGGTCAAACGGAACGTCGACCCGGC
Organism: Propionibacteriales bacterium; assembly: GCA_038198965.1. Taxonomy (GTDB): domain Bacteria; phylum Actinomycetota; class Actinomycetes; order Propionibacteriales; family Nocardioidaceae; genus JAUJOE01. The sequence continues at coordinate 957 of JBBPZH010000019.1, read as the reverse complement.
CGCCGATCTGCTGGCCGGCGGGGTGGCAGCCGCGCAAGAGGTCATCGTCGACCCCAACGTCGGGCTGCACGTCCGCGCTCGCCTATAGCTGCGGGCTGCCGGCGGGCCGCCTCGCTGCGCACTCGGACCAGTCGCCTCGGCCTGCGCGGAAGGGGAGGTCAGGCCGACAAACGATGCGCGAGGAAGCCGAACGCGTCAAGTATGTGGTCGTTCCAGAAGTACCGGTGTGAGCTCCCTCGGCGTACGTCTCGATCTCCGGAGCATGCGGAAGCGCCGCAGTGAAGCGCTGCACCTGATCGTAGAAAGGGTCCGATGTGCCGCACCAGATGCCAAGCGGCACCTGGGCCAGCGCGTCGGCGTCTGCGTCAACGGGGTCGCCAGCGAGGATGGCGGGGCTGAAGGCAGCCACCGCAAGCGGCCAATCGGGATAGGCCTCGGCGAGCCGGAGGCTTCCGTAGCCACCCATCGACCACCCCCACAGTGCTCGGTGACTGGCGTCGAACCCCCTCGCGGACAGCCATCGAGGCATCTCCTCCACGACCATGGCTTGTGGATCGTCGTCGCTGGAGGGATCAGGCTCCCACCGCAGCACGCCTCCATCGGCACCGGCCAGTACGAACGGTGCGGCACCGTCGCGCACGGCCTGGGTCAAGAAGCGGCCGAAACCGAACCCGCGGAAGTCGGCAGCCGTCGCGCTCCCACCGTGCAAGACCACGACCACAGGGAGACCTCTGCCGTCGCCGTGGCCAGCTGGCACGGCGGTGAACAGGTTGACGTCTCGACCGCGCGCGGCTGACGGCACTGTCTCCAGCCGGACCCGCCCTTCGGGGGCATCAGGGATGAACGGGTCGGGTCCGAGACCGAGTCGATGCTTCAGCCGGTCCGGCAGCAGGGCATAGCCGGCACCCCCGACGACCGCAGCTCCGGCAACGCCGGCACCACCGAGCAGGAAGCCAC
>JBBPZH010000018.1:0-72796 GCA_038198965.1 Propionibacteriales bacterium | reverse complement strand
TTCGCGCAGTGAAGTTCCTGGCCATGCGAGGTGCATGTGGGGGCTGGTTGCGGCGTCCGCGCCGGCCGGGTGCAGCCCGTCGGCGCTTGCGGTGAGCTCGGGGACGGTCGTGTCCTCGCCGATGTCGAGGCCGTCGCCGGACAGGCCGCGACGCAGCAGCGGCCGGGCAGCGAAGTGCTCAGGACGGACGCCGAGGCGGGTCAGCAGCTCGGCCATAGGCGATGCGTCCGCCGCGTCCCGCGGTTTCGGCCTCGGTCAGCCCGGCGCGGGGACCTCGGGACGGGTGAAGGTGGCGACGTGGTGCTGTCCGGGCAGGCGACCTCGGTGACCTGGCTGAAGGTCGCAGTTGTCACCTATGCCGTTCCGTTCTGCGTCACCAACATCGGAATCCTCATCGGCACCTGAGCCCAATCGACCGATGACGAGAACCGCGGGGCATCACGCTGAGATGTGCAGGCACGCTCGCGGATGTGCAGGCACGCTCGCGCGGGAGTCATTGTCCGGGTACGAACTGCCGGCCGAGGTGACTGCTCGGGTGCTTCTGTCGGTCTGATCGGCGTGGCGGCTTGATCGCCTGAGCGTGATCGGTCACCGTCGCAGCGGTCGGGTGAACCACCACGCGGCGACGGCAAACGGATCGACGGCCCAGCTCAGCCCGGCGTGCCCGTGAGCGTCGAGCACCACACTGAGCACCACCAGTACCGCGGCCGGCAACCAGGACACGACGCGCAGCGCCGCCCGGTCCCGACCAGCACGCGGTCGCGCACCTCTCGCTCGTCGGACCGCGACACCGGCGGCCCGCGCCACCTGGGCGCCGCTCGGGTTCGTCAGCACCGTCGTCCCGACGCGGACCGTCGGGACCGTCTCGCAACCGCCGTTCACGCTCCGGACGAACCCGCGGGCGTCCTCGTCGTCCCAGATGTCGCGCCACGTCGCGGCGACGCCCCTGCGCGCCAGGCCCCTGCGCAACATCGAGCAGTACGGACAACCCGGTCGCCAGAAGACCTCGACAGCCTGAACTGGCGTTGCAGACGATGCCGTCACTAAAGCGCGGCCGCCCGGTCGTGCCGGTGACCGTGGAGTCCTCGATGTTGGCAGCGCCTGGGCCGGTGAAGTCGCCTGACGTCACTGGGGGCGGTTTCGAGCGCTCCGCGCGTCCCGAGTAGCCGTCGACGGACGTCGTGGCCCAAGCCTGATCGCCATGACAGCCTCTCTGTGGGCGGTCGAAGGACAGCGTAGGCGACTACCAGCCGATGTTGATGTCCTGAGGCAGCAGGTAGACGAACGCGTGGGGAGGCACTGTTGCATTGAGGGGTCCCGCGAACGTCTCACCGCAAATCTTACGGACCGGCGGCACTCAACTTCTCGCAGTGCGTCCCTTTGTGCCGACTTCTATAGCCTGGTGGCACCGTTTGGGATTCGTCGCGAGGCAGCCGACAGGAAAATCTGCTGTGGTGGCCCCACACGTTGTCTCAATACAACAGTGCCCGTGATTGAACCTTGCAGGTCTTTCCTCAGATATGTCGGGGCGTCGGCGAACATCTGGTTTCCATTGCCGAGCCAGCTGGAGGTGATCCAGCCGTTCTTCAAATACAACCGGTTGATCAGTTCAACGCATTGCCATCGGAATCCGGCCGCGACACCGTTGACGTGGTCCACCGCACCATCCGGGCAGCCCGCCGCATTGGGGTGTACTGCAACGCCGTAGCCACCCAACCAGTCATATCGATGCAGTAAGACCGATCCGCAGTGCTCGAAGGACCCAACCTGCGCGGCACTGGCCGGAGCGGGGTCAACAACCGTCGGTAGTATGGTCGCCGCGGCAACGCCGCAGAGCCACGACGCGGAGCGGCGCCACCCCGTCATTCTCGAAGGCCGCGAGGTGCCCGGTGCCCGGGTGACCGAATGGGGATGCACGGGTAGTCACACCCGAACATGAGGTCAGCGGGCCGTCTCGATACCCGCCGGGATGGCGCGCCATCGATTTGCGCCGCCAGTAACGATGCAACTACTATGCGTAGCGAACGCCACCATATCGGGCGCACGGAAGCGCATTCGCTACCACGAGGACCATATGCGGACTCTTCGTTCCCCCGCCAGGCGCCGACGAGATGTCTTCATCGGCTGGACCGTAGGTGCGGCTGTCGCCCTGATGTTGCCGTGGACCGCGCTGCAAGCCCAAGCGACACCGAGCCGGAGCACCGCCCACGTCGCAGCCGGGCTCCAGCGAGTCTCTTTCCACGGCTACCAGGTGCGTGTGCCTACAACATGGCGAGTCATCGATTTCACTAGGCGGCCGCACGCATGCCTTCGCTACGACGAACCCGCGGTCTACGTGGGGCACGCCGGTGACCAGAGCGCATGCCCCTCGCATCTGATCGGGGGCGCACCCGGTCTGCAGGTCGAGCCGCTGGATGCTCGCTCAGCCAAGGAGCTGGCGCCCCGCAAGTTACTGGCTTCGGCCACTGGAGCGGTGCCTCAGGCTCAGCTTCCCGCTCGGGGGCCGGTTCAGGTCGCCGTCCAGGCAGCGGGGGTGCTCGTCACGGCGGTATACGGCGCCGGCGGCTCTATTCGCGCCAAGGCCGCACTCGCCAGTGGCCGCGTCGCAGCCAGCGCGAAAACGACGACGCTCCGGTCGGTGTCCGCAGCGCCGGCCGCCCCGGCAACGGTGACTTCCCCAGGCAGGTATCTAGGCCAAGGCTTCGACGCCTGCACGGCACCATCGCAATCAGCGATGCACGCCTGGCGGATCGCTTCTCCGTACCGCGCCGTCGGTGTCTACATCGGCGGGGTGAACCGCGGCTGCGGTCAGCCCCAGCTCACACCCAACTGGGTGTCCCACCAGGTGGCGTCTGGCTGGCACCTGATCCCGACGTACGTCGGCTTGCAAGCACCGTGCACGAGCTTCTACAACCGGACGTCGTACGACGCAGCGACGGCGCGCGCTCAAGGGCGCATCGAAGGCCGCGATGCGGTGGCGAAGGCAGGCGCACTCGGCATCGCACCCCACAGCACCCTCTACTCAGACATCGAGGGTTACGACAGCACGAACTCCGCATGCGTCACCGCGGTCTTGAACTACCTGTCGGGGTGGACACACGTCCTCCATGGCAATGGGTACCGGTCCGGTGTCTACTCCAGCGCATCGTCGGGTATCAGGGACCTCTCAACGTCGTACAACTCCCCGGTGTACATCAGACCTGACTCCATCTGGCTGGCGTGGTGGAACGACGCCGCCGACGTCAACAGCGGTCCCTACGCGCCCGCCACGCAGTGGCGCAATCACCAACGCATTCACCAGTTCGCCGGCAACGTGTCGGAGAGCTACGGCGGTTACCGAATGTCCATCGACCGAGACTTCCTCGACGTGGGTTCCGCGGCAGCGGTGAAGCACGGATGTCCGACGAACCTGAACTTCACCGCCTATCCAACGCTGCGGCCGGGGAGCAAGGGAGCAGTTGTGCTCGCCGCGCAATGCCTGCTGACCAGCCGCGGCTTCTACTCCGGTGCGATCACCGGGACGGTGGACACAAGCACGGGCGCCGCGATCAGCACATTCAAGTCCTCACACGATTTGGTGCCGAACTCAACCCTCGGCTCTCGACCGTGGACCGCTCTCCTGTCGGCAGGGCGAACACCGATCCTGCAGATGGGATCCGCCGGCAAGGCAGTGTCGAAGCTGCAGCGCGCCCTTACGGCTTCACTCGGGCAGACCCTGGCCGTCAACGGCAGCTTCGGCCGCCGAACACGACAAGCGGTCAAGACCTACCAGACCACTCACAACCTCACCGTTGACGGAACGGTCAAGGCATCCACCTGGCGGGCATTGCAAACAGGCCTTTGACAGCAGGACGGCGAAGTCGCTGACTTCTGGATGCCCAGATCGCCGGTACGCTCCTGACAAGTTTTGATCTTGCCCGTCAACACGGCGTACTCAGCACCCGACGGCTGAGCCGTCCCGAGCGAGTCCGGAGGGCACTGTTGCGTAGATCGATCAGGTCGGGCGCGACACTGATCCGATGACCTCGTCTTCTCCCTCCGTGTTCATCGGCTTCCGGTTCCCTCGGGAGGTGATTTCGGTGGCGGTGCGGTGGTACCTGCGGTACGGCCTGTCCTACCGTGATGTTGAGGAGCTGCTTGCTGAGCGTGGTGTCACGGTCGATCACGTCATCATCTACCGGTGGTCGAGCGCTTCACGCCCGAGTTCGTCGAGTCGGCACGCTCATGTCGTCATGCCACCGGTGATCGCTGGTTCGTGGACGAGACGTACGTCAAGGTCAACGGCCGGTGGACGTACCTGTACCGGGCGGTTGACCAGTTTGGGCAGGTGATCGACGTGTGGCTGTCCGCCCGGCGTGATTTGCCTGCCGCCCGGACGTTCTTCACCCGGGCACTCGCGACTGGGTCCATGCCGGTGGAGGTGACCACGGATCGGGCGCCGGCTTACCCGCGCGTCCTGGACGAGCTTGTCCCCGGCGCCCTGCACGACACCAAGCAGTATGCGAACAACCGAGTCGAAACCGACCATGGTCGTCTCAAAGCTCGGCTTCGACCGATGCGTGGCCTCAAGACGTTTCGCTCAGCTCGGATCCTCGCCGCGGGTCACGCGTTCGTGCAGAACCTGCGCCGCGGCCACTACGACATCGCCACCGACGAGCCAGCCCACCAACGGCTGCTGACGGCCTTTGAAGAACTCGCACTCGCCATCTGACCAGCGACAGCAGGGCTCAACTCTGCCTCCGATCAGACAACGCAACAGAGCCACCGACACCACTCAAGCGACATCCGGCTGTCCAGGCGCGCCTCACGGACGCGTTCAAAGCGGCCAAGCGCTGTCGCCAGACGCGACACAGAGATCGCAGACGCCCGTGACGGCCACACCGCCGGGCCCACCAGGCGTAAACACGCAGAAACGCGCCCGAACGGGCCGAGAAGCCCGTCAGACGCGAATTACGTGAGCATGCACGGCCGAAAACCGTGAACACCCCTTGGTTTGGTGGTGGAGCTGCCGGGAATCGAACCCGGGTCCTCTGACGCTGAACCAAGCCTTCTCCGAGCGCAGTCTGCATGACGCTTTTCTCAGCCCCGGCGCTTGAGCAGACACATCGCCGACGGGCTCAGCCGCTGATGAAGTCCCGCCGATCCCCAGCGACCAGGGATCAACAGCAAGCCTCCTCAGTGAGGCCGGTTACTGGACCGGAGGCAGTTCCAGACCGACCCTTCACCTAGTCGCCTCAGGCGGCGAGGGCGAAGTCAGTGCGCTTTGCGTTGGCACTTATTGGTTTTCCAAGGGATCGTTTACGAGTTGACCTTGGATCCTCGGCTCGCTTCTCTTGGTTGCAACGACCAAAGTCGAAACCGTTCAGCCCCTGTTGAGTTGTGTTGTGCCTGTTCAGGCTACCCGTTGCAACCGACACACCGCACCAGAGATTCCCTCTGTTGTCCTCACGAATCGCCCCGAAGCGGCTGCGAGGGTTCGGTTTGTGACGCCGTTGTGGCGGTCCCGCCTTCGAACAAACGACGGCGTCACAAACCGAGGCAGCGCGTAGTGGACGCCGTCCCGACGGCTCACCCTGACAACTCCGAACAGCAGGCTCAGCTCGTGAGGCCCTTGGCGCGGCGGCCGAGCTCGCGCTGGGCTTCCCGCTGCGCGTCACGGGTGGCGATAGCCTGCCGCTTGTCGTAGGTCCTCTTTCCCCGGGCCAGTGCGAGTTCCACCTTGGCGCGGCCGTCGACGAAGTACATCGAGAGCGGCACGACGGTCAGTCCCCGCTCGTTGACTCGGGTCGCCATCCGGTCGATCTCGGCCCTGTGCAACAGCAGCTTGCGCTTGCGTCGCGGCGCGTGATTGGTCCAGGTCCCTTGCAAGTACTCCGGGATGTGGGCGCCGTGCAACCACACCTCGCCGTCGATGATCTCCGCGAACGCGTCGCCCAGCGTCACCCGGCCGGCGCGCAGCGACTTGACCTCTGTGCCAGTCAGCACGAGTCCGGCCTCGAAGACGTCCTCGATCGTGTACTGGTGGCGGGCCTTGCGGTTCGACGAAATCAGCTTGCGCCCGCGCTCCTTGGCCATGCCCGCCATTGTCTCCCAAGCCGACCCGGTGCAGGTCCAAGGGAGTGGCTGGGTGGGACTCGAAGGACCGTGTAGGAGGAGCGAAACGATAGGTCTGAGAGCCCCCTGCCTGCCACGGCGACGGCCTCGGGACTTGTCTGGCGTGCGATCGCCCAGTGCCTACAACCAGGTCATCGGGTCGACGGTGGCGCCGTTGACGTAGACCATGAAGTGCAGATGGCAAGCCGTGCTCCAGCCGGTGTCACCCGAGTAAGCGATCAGCTGCCCGCGCGAGACCCGCTCCCCCACCTGGGCAACGTATCTCGACAGATGGTTGTACGACGTCGAGAGGCTGACACCGCGCACGAAGCCGTTGTCGAGGAGCAGCCGGTTGCCGTACCCCACGTTGAAGTCCTCGGTCAGCACCTTGCCGCTGGCAGCGGCGTACACCGGCGTACCGCACGCCGCGTGCAAGTCGGTGCCGTCGTGCAGCTCGAGGATGTGCAGGATCGGGTGCATGCGCATGCCGTAGGGCGAGGTGACGTAGGTGTTGTGCACCGGATAACTGAGATAACCGGTGTCGGGCGGTGTGGCAGCGCCGGCCTTGGCCGCCGCCCGCTGCTGGGCGAGCTGCCGGGCATGCCTTCGCGCCCGACGTTCGGCGATGACTTTCAGCCTGGAGTCGATTCGGTCCCGCTCGTTCTTCAAGACATTCAGCCGGTGCAGCTCGGCCTGCTTGGCGGCCGCCATGTCTTGGCGTGCAGTGCGTAGCTCGGCGACGCGTCCAGCGACGGCCTGCTCGGCCGCTTGCGCCTGTGCCTGCAGGCTCCGCTCCGCAACGAGGTGCTGTGCCGACAGGTCACGTTGTTTCGCGACCGCGACCTGGCTCTGGTGCACGCGCTTCGCCGTCAGCGTCAACAGCACCTTGGTGGCCTGGAACCGCTGCAATGCAGTCGACTGCTTGTTGAGCACTGTGGCCGTGGCCTGCAGGTTGTTCAGCGCCTGCTGCGCCGAGTTCGACTCGAATGCGATGCCGAGCCCGAGGTTGCCACCTGACTGGTAGTTCGAGACGGCGTACGACGCCAGTTCGGCCCGCGAGGCGGCGACCTCGTGCCGACCCCGCTGCAGATCGTCGCGAGCGGACTGCAGGCGGGCGATGGCGCTGTCGAGCCGGGCCTGCATGCGTTGGTCGATCGCGATCGCGTCAGCAACCTGGACCCGCACCCCGGCCAGGTGGGACCGAGCGCTCTGCAGGCTCCCGCGTGCGCTGACCAGCCGAGCCTTGGTCTGCAACAGCTGCCCTGACACCTGGTCGACGTTGGACTGCGAGGCGCTGATCGAGTGCTGCACTTGCTGCTTGCGGTGGTGCAGGTGCGAGTGGTGGTCGGACGCCACGCTGGGTGCCGGGTTGGTGGTCGCCGCGGCCAGCAGCGACGCTGTCAGCGCCACCGTAACGCTCAGTCGAGCCCGCGGCGGGCGGCCGAGAGAGTGCGTGCGGAACACTGGCGAGGCCTCGTGTCTGGGTCGGGTGCGCGGAAGCGCTTCGACCGTAACCCGCCCCCGTCAGACTTTGAGGTATTTCCGTGTCATGAGGAGCGTCGGAATGACCGCGAGCAAGAGCGCGATCCCGACGATGACTCCCATGGCGAAGACCGCCGCTCCCCAGTCGATCCACGGCCAGATCTGCAGGTGCTCGCGAAGCCACGGCACGAAGATCTCCATGACAGCCACCACCGACCCGCAGGCCAGTGCTGCCCCGATCAACGCGGAGAAGACCACTTCGAGCAGGAACGGCAGCTGGATGTAGAGGCTGGAGGCACCGACGAGTCGCATGATGCCGATCTCTCGGCGCCGGGCCATGGCCGCGAGCCGGATTGTGTTCGACACCTGAAGGACTGCGGCCAACACGAGCAGCGCCGCGCCACCGAGCGCCAACCACTTGAGCACATTGAGCGTTCGGTAGACCGGGTCCAGCTCCTTGCGCAGATCGACGACCTGCTCGACCCCGGGCAGGTTCTTCACCTGGCGGACCAGTGCGACGTTGTCGTTCGGATGAGCGAGCGTCGCCCAGTAGGCGGTCGACATGTCGGACAGCTTGAGCTCGCTGGCGATCGCGTCGGGATTGCCGGCCCGATCGGTGTGCGTGGCCAAGAAGCCGCGGTACGCCGACTCCCGCGTCTCGTAGCGGTAGGAGGCGACGTACCCGCTGCGGGCGAGCTGCTGTTGGACCGCGGTCTCCTGTTGCTTGGTGGCCTGGCCCTGCACACACGTCGGTGTCTGGCTGTTCTTCGCGCAGAAGACGATCTTGAGCTCGAGCTGACTGCCGAGGAACTGCTCGATCTCACCCACCTGAGAGCGGATCAACAAGCCAAGGCCCACGAGCGTCAGCGACAGCCAGATGGTCAAGATGACCGCGATCGTCATCGAGACGTTGCGTTTGAGGCCGAGCGCCAGCTCAGTGGTGACGTATCGCAGTTGCATGGGTTGGTGGCGTCCGATCCGTCAGCCCTGGTAGCCGTAGAGCCCGCGAGCCTGGTCGCGCACGACCCGGCCGGACTGCAGCTCGATCACCCGCTTGCGCATCTGGTCGACGACCCCGGAGTCGTGCGTCGCCATGATCACCGTCGTGCCGGTGCGGTTGATGCGGTCGAGCAGCTTCATGATGCCCACCGACGTGGCGGGGTCGAGGTTTCCGGTCGGTTCGTCGGCGATCAGGATCATCGGCCGGTTGACGAAAGCCCGCGCGATCGCGACCCGCTGTTGCTCACCGCCTGACAGCTCGTCCGGCATGCGATGGCCTTTGCCATCGAGTCCGACCAGCTGCAGCGTCTGCGGCACCAGGGCGTCGATGGCGCTCTTGGGTTTGCCGATGACCTGCAAGGCGAAGGCGACGTTCTGGGTGACCGTCTTGTTGGGCAGCAGGCGGAAGTCTTGGAAGACGGTCCCGATCTGGCGGCGGAGGCCAGGCACCTTCCAACCGGCGAGGCGGTTGATCTCCTTGCCGGCGACGTAGACGCGGCCGGCGGACGGTCGGGCCTCACGGAGCACCAGCCGCAGGAACGTCGACTTGCCCGAACCCGAGGCACCGACCAGGAACACGAACTCGCCCTTGTCGATCTCGACGTCGACGGTGTCGAGCGCCGGGCGAGCCGTCTCGCCGTACGACTTCGTCACCTTGTCGAACCGGATCACTGGCCCGAGTTTAGGTGACGGCCGCCGCCTCACTTGGAACCTGGCAGGTCACGCCGTGAGTCCGTACGCCGGACTGTCCTGCGGGTCGCGGGCCTCGCAGTCGGCGCGGCTAGTCGCTCTCCCAGTTGAAGAACCGGCTGGCAATCAGCAGGATCACTGCCGCGAACCCGAGCAGAGTGAGCATCGGCATCCAGATCGCACCAACACCCTTGCCGCGCACCATGACGTCGAGCATTCCGTCGTTGAGGTGGCGAAGGGGTAACAGGTGCGAGACCACGTCGAGCCATTTCGGTGCGTTGTCGAGAGGGAAGAACGACCCCGACAGGAACGCCATGGGGAGCACGAAGATGTTCGCGAGCGAGCTAGCCCCTTCGACGGTCTTTGCCAGCGACCCGGCGAGCAGCCCGAGCGCCATGAATGACAGCGTTCCGCACACCAGCAGCGGCACCGCCAGCCACCACATTCCCGACAGCCGTAGCCCGAACAACGCGACGCCGAGCCCCAGGAAGATCGCCATCTGCACGAGTGTGATGACCACGGTGACCCCGATCCGTGCCCCGACCACCGAACGCGTCGACACCGGGGCCAGCCGTAGCCGGCGTAACAGCTTGGTGCTGCGCCACCCGGTCAGCGTCGCGGCCGCGCCGAACGTCGCGCTGGTCGCGATCGCCCACCCGAGCAGCCCAGGTGTGACGAACTGGATGGTGTTCAGCGACTTGTCCTCTACCCGATGGGCGGCATAGCTGTACGTCGCAGGATTGCCACTCGCGGCCACGTTCGCCGACTGGACACAGGCCTGCAGGGTGCCTTGTGCCGTCGCTGACCGCACTCTGTCGGCGTCGCTGTAGTGCACGACGATCCGGTTGCCTTGCTGTTCAACCGCAAGTGAGGTGTTGCCGTCTCGCACCTGCTGCAACGCCGAGTCGAGGTTGGCGGACTTGGTGACGGAGAACGCGTCGTCGAACGCCGACTGTGCGCCCTTGGGCAGCGAGTCGATCAGCGACACCTTGCCGACCTCGACGATGTCGATCTTGCTCTGGCCCTGGTTGGAGAAGATGCCGCCGAACAGCACCAGGAACATCAGCGGGAAGAAGACCGAGAAGAACACCGCCTGCCGGTCGCGCAGGAAACCCTTGAGGATGGCCGCGGCCAGGCTGAGGAACGCCGTCATGCTCGGTATTCCCGTCCAGTGAGCGTCAAGAACACGTCCTCCAGCGTGGCGCTCTTGACCCGAAGGCCCTCCAGCGCCTGCCGTCGGGCCAGCTCGGCTAGGACCGTTGACGGGTCGTGGGTCGCCAACACCAGTGCCGCGGGTTGCTGCTCCACGCTTTCGACTCCGGGGAGCAGTGCCGCCTCCTGCGGTCCCAACGCCACCGGGTCCAGACTGATCCGGACGCCGGCGTGCAGGTCCCTGATCAACGACGCCGGTGCCGCCAGCTGCAGGATGCTGCCGCGGTCCATGATCGCCACCCGGTCGCACAACGCCTCCGCCTCGTCCATGTAGTGGGTGGTGAGCACCACGGTGCGGCCGTGGTCGTTGATCGAGCTCAACAGATCCCACAGGTTTCGCCGGGCCTGCGGGTCGAGTGCGGCGGTGGGCTCGTCGAGAAACACCACCTCAGGCTCGTGCACGAGGGCGCACGCGATCGAGAGGCGCTGCAGCTGCCCGCCCGAGAGCTTCTGTGTGCGGGTGGCAGCCTTTTCGGTCAGGCCGACGCGGTCGAGCCACTCATCGCTAGTGGCTGCGGAGACGCCGTACAGCGACCCGAAGGTGCGGATCTGCTCGCGCGCGGTCAGCCGGTCGAAGAATGCCGACGCCTGCAGCTGCACACCGATGCGCGGCAGCAGCGCCGCGTTGCGCGGCCATGGGGACTGGCCGAGCAGGGTGACCGACCCGCCGTCGGCCGGTCGCAGCCCTTCGACGATCTCCAAGATGGTGGTCTTGCCCGCACCGTTGGGGCCGAGGATGCCGAAAAACTCACCAGCTTGAACCGCGAAGTCGACGCCGTCCACAGCGACCACAGTGCCGTAGCTCTTGCGTAGCCCCTGCGCAACGATTACGTCGTGCATCTGACCTCAGCCATGCATCGCTTCGACAGCCTCGGAGTGCAGCCGGCCCAGCTCGTCGTACTGCGTGCTTGCACGAGTCAGCAAAGCGTCGAAGTCGGTGACCTGCAAACGCTTGTCATTGCTGCTCAGGCGTTGGAGCGACCGCCAGAGATCGGTCTTGCCCGCCACTCCGGCGCGCATCGCCTCCAGCTCGATGACGTCACTGAGCGGCGAGCGGCGAAGCAGGGTGCCGTTGAACTTGAGGCGACCGGCCTTCTCGCCCAGCCACCCGGCCGCGAGCCGGTGCGGAGGGCGACTGACCCCCAGCCGCTGCATGATCGCGCTCAACGCGTCTCGATCCTCGGCAACTTCGGCGGCAAGTCGCTGGAGATCTCGTTGACGCTGCGGGTCAAGCTGCGACTTGGCCGCCCGCCGGAACAGCTCGACGCCGCCGATGGCAGCCGTCAGATGGTCCTGGAGGTAGATCGCGCGCAACTTCTCCGGTGACAGATCGGAATTTGAAAAGGGGTTCATGGCTCTCAGTGTGCCGATCTTCGCCAGCGGATGCCTGCTTCGATGAAGCCGTCGATGTCGCCATCGAGGACGTTTGCCGGGTTCGCCTCTTCATATTCCGTCCGCAGGTCCTTGACCATCTGGTACGGATGGAGGACGTAGCTGCGCATCTGGTCCCCCCACGATGCGGCCACATCACCGCGCATCTCGTCGAGCGCCGCCTTCTCCTCCGCTCGCTTCATCGCGAGCAGCTTCGCCTTGAGGATCACCATCGCGGTGTTCTTGTTCTGCAGCTGGCTCTTCTCGTTCTGGACGGCCACCACCGTGCCGGTGGGCATGTGGGTGAGCCGTACGGCGGAGTCTGTGGTGTTGACGCTCTGCCCGCCAGGCCCTGACGACCTGAACACGTCGACCCGAAGCTCCTCCTCGGAAATGTCTATCTCGTCTGTCTGCTCCAACAGCGGCACCACTTCGACGGCGGCGAACGAAGTCTGGCGGCGACCCTGGTTGTCGAACGGTGAGATGCGCACCAGCCGATGGGTGCCCTGCTCAACGCCCAGGGTGCCGTAGGCGTACGGCACCTGCACCGCAAAGGTGGCTGACTTGATGCCCGCCTCCTCGGCGTAGGAGGTTTCATAGACCTCGGTTGGGTACTTGTGCCGCTCCGCCCACCGCAGGTACATCCGCATGAGCATCTCGGCCCAGTCAGCGGCGTCCACCCCGCCTGCGCCGGACCGGATGGTGACCAGGGCCTCGCGCTCGTCGTACTCTCCGGAGAGCAGCGTGCGGACCTCGAGCGCCTCGATGCTCTTGGCCAGCTTGTCGAGCTCGGCATCAGCCTCGGCGAACGACGCTGAATCGTCCTCCTCGCCCGCGAGCTCGACGAGCACGGCGACATCGTCGAGTCGGCTGCGCAGGCTCGTCACGCGCTCTACCTCCGACTGGAGCGCGGACAGCCGGCCAGTGACCCGCTGAGCGCGAGCTTGATCGTCCCACAGGTCGGGAGCTACGACCTCACTGCCGAGGCGGGCGATCTCGGCCCGCATCGCATCGAGGTCGAGGACGCCCTCGATGCTGCTGAGCGTGGAGTCGAGCGTCTTGATGCGCTCGGAAAAGTCAGGGCCAGCCACGCCCACACACTACGACGGCAGTCGGGCCCGTCCGCCTCCCGAAGTCCCCAAGCGAGCCCTACTGCTCCCGGATGGGTGCCTCCGGTCCTACACCGCCGGTCGAAAGCGTCGTCCAGTCGCCATCGCCATCGCCATCGAAGGACTCGAACCCTTCGGCGGTGTCTGGGTCGTCTCCAGCACCAACATCGGCGTTGTCCGGGGGAACCGCTGGGTCCCGGTTGGGAGCGTTTGGGACACGCTCTGGGTCTCGACCGAGATCGCCGGCCATATCGGCGGCCTCGATGCCCTCCTCAGCCGGCACGCCGGTTTGCTCGTTCGAAGCAGGTGTCATGCTAGGGGGGTACCCGTTGGCCACACGGATCATGCGACGCCTCAGCGGGCAAGCGTGGAGAGCCTCGGACGCAGGGAGTAGACGTGCATTAGCGTCTGACCATGACTGCCTCTCCGCACGAGACCAACGAGCAACTGCAGACCGTGCTCTCAGACTTCTCCCGCGTTGCGGGGCGGGTTCGCGGTGACCAGTTGAACGATCCGACCCCATGCCCGGACTACGACGTCGAGCACCTGCGCAACCACAATGCTCGGCTGGTTGGACAACTTCGCTGCGGGGTTCGCCGACCCGAACGGAAACGCACCCGCAGACTCTGTCGACGACTACTCGACACCTGACAACCCTGCCGGTGAGGTGATCCGCGCTGCCCGCACGCTCGACGAGGCGATTCGCAAGGGTGCCGGGGAGCGTCCGCTGCGGTTGGGCGAATCGGAGATGCCCGGCGCCATGTCGCTGAGCATGATGTTGTGGGAGTACCAGGTGCACGGCTGGGATCTGGCGCGGGCAACGGGACAGGACTGGTCGCCTCCGGCCGAAGGGCTCGAACAGTCGCTGGACTTCGCCCCCGGCATGCTGACCGACGACTTCCAGGGAGAAGGGAAGGCGTTCGCTCCCCGGGTCGACGTACCCGACGACGCACCTCCACTCGACAGGTTGCTTGGCCTGTCGGGTCGAGACCCAAGCTGGAACGCAAGCGGCTAGGCCGCCGAGAGCAGCGTGCGGACGATGCCCAGTCCCACCGACATACGAGCCAGGTCACTTGCGTCGTCGGACGTGATCTCGGCGAGGGTCTCGGCCGCCCGGTTGACTACGGCGGCGTCATGGTGCTCCCACGCTGCGACCCGCTTCGCGGCGCTGAGCCCCGGATCAGTGCTGGAAAGCACCTGCGCGGTCAGCGCGGCGTGGACGGCGTACAGGTCGTCGCGAAGGGCGGCGCGCGCCATGGTCTGCCACCTGTCGTCGCGGGGCAATGCCGCAATGCGCCCGGTGAGCGCGCTGAGACGGAGCCGCTCCGCCAGTGTCGCGTGCACCCGGGCAACCTCCAGCGCGTCGACGCCGTCGCGGCGCGCTATCTCCACCACCTCAAGCGCTGCATAGGCCGGCGGCAGGACCGCGATCGCAGTGGCCAGGTCGACCGGTACGTCGACAGCCGTCAACTCGTCGCGGCGTCGAGCGAACTCAGCTGCCTGAACACCGATCAGAACGTCGGGCAGTGCCTTGACCAGCTGCTGCAGATCGGTGCCGAAGTGGTCGACGGTTGCCTCTGAGTCGAGCGGACGACGGTTGTTGATCATCCAACGGCTTGCCCGCTCGATCAGCGTTCGCACGGCCAGCCGCAGCTCGGTTTGGACAGCGGCGTCGACGGCGTTGTCGAGGCAGTTGATCTGCTGCAGCAGCAGATCGGCGGCGTAGATCTCCCGGCACACCAGTTGAGCTCGGGCAAGCTCCTCCGCGTTGGCGCCGGTCTCCTGGCTCAGCCGGTGAAAGAACGTGATGCCCGCGAAGTTGACGAGGTCGTTGACCACCTTCGTCACGATGATCTCTCGCCGCAGCGGATGAGCTTGCATCTGGCCGCGGAACTGCTGGCGCATTTTCGACGGGAAGTAACCGAAAAGCTTGGTGCGGAGGAACGGGTCGTCAGGCAGCCCGGAGTTGAGCAGCTCGGCGGCCAACACGATCTTGGTGTAGGCCAGCAAAACCGCGAGCTCAGGCTCGGCGAGCGCCACACCTGCGGCTCGCCTGGTCTCGAACTCCTTCACCGACGGAATGAACTCCAGCTGTCGATCGAGCAGTCCGCGTTTCTCGAGCCGGCGTACCCACTCCCCGTGCACGTGAATGAGCCCTGGGGCGACGCGAGCGGCGCTGGCGAGCGCGAGGTTCTGACCATAGTTGTCGGCGAGCACCAGCGCTGCTACCTCGTCGGTCATCGACGCGAGCAGCTCGTTGCGCTGCTTGACCGTGAGGTCGCCGGACTGGACCACCCGGTCGAGGAGGATCTTGATGTTCACCTCGTGATCGGAGGTGTCAACCCCAGCGGAGTTGTCGATGAAGTCGGTGCAGATGCGTCCTCCCCCGAGAGCGAACTCCACCCGCCCACGCTGGGTCAACCCAAGATTGCCGCCCTCGCCGACCACTTGGCACCGCAGCTGGTCACCGTCGACCCTGATGGCGTCGTTGGCTCGGTCGCCCACATCGGCCGATGTCTCGGCTGACGACTTGACGTAGGTTCCGATTCCGCCGTTCCAGAGCAGGTCGACCGGCGCCAGCAAGATCGCGCGCATGAGCTCGGCCGGGGGCAGCTTCGTCGTACCGGACTCCAGTCCGAGGGCGTCGACGACCTCGGCTGTCACCGGAATCGACTTGACCTGGCGCGAGAAGACACCGCCACCCGCCGAGATGAGAGCCGGGTCGTAGTCTGCCCAGCTCGATCGGGGCAGTTCGAAGAGGCGCCGGCGCTCGGCGTACGACGCCGCAGCGTTCGGGGTGGGATCGAGGAAGATGTGCCGGTGGTCGAACGCCGCGACCAACCTGATGTGCTTGCTCAGCAGCATGCCATTGCCGAAGACATCGCCACTCATGTCGCCGATGCCGACGCACGTGAAGTCTTGTGATTGGGTGTCGACGCCCCGCTCGCGGAAGTGCCGCCGCACCGACTCCCAGGCGCCGCGAGCGGTGATGCCCATCGCCTTGTGGTCGTATCCAACCGATCCGCCGGAGGCGAATGCATCGCCGAGCCAAAAGCCGTACTCATGCGCGACGCTGTTGGCGATGTCGGAGAACGTCGCCGGTCCCTTGTCGGCAGCTACCACGAGATAGCTGTCGTCACCGTCGTGCCGCACCACGCGCGCCGGCGGAACGGTTTCGCCGGCGACCAGGTTGTCGGTGACGTCGAGCATGCCCCTGATGAAGATCTGGTAGCACTCGATGCCTTCGGCCAGCTCCGTTTCGCGATCCGATCCGGCCGGCGGAAGCTTTTTGCAGTAAAAGCCCCCTTTGGCACCCACCGGCACGATGACCGCGTTCTTCACCATCTGCGCCTTGACCAGTCCCAGCACCTCAGTGCGGAAGTCCTCTCGGCGGTCTGACCATCGGAGCCCTCCTCGGGCAACCGGCCCGAAGCGCAGATGAACTCCTTCGACCCGCGGGGAGTACACGAAGATCTCGTACTTCGGCCGCGGCTCGGGCACGTCGGGAAGCTCGGTGGGGTCCAACTTCAGCGTGATGCTCGCCCGGGGCTGCCCGCCGCCCGCGGCCGTCTGGTAGAAGTTCGTGCGCAGGGTGGCCTTGATCGCCCCGAGATAGCTGCGCAGGATGCGGTCTTGGTCGAGGCTCGCCACGCCGTCGAGCTGCGTGCGGATCGAGCGCTCGATACCTTCGGCCTGCTCATGGCGCGCCGCAAGCCTGAACTGATCATCAGCACCGGCTGCCAAGTCTGCGTCTGGGTCGAAGCGGGTCTCGAAAAGCGCGACCAGGAGCTGGGTGATCGGCACGTTGGCAACCAGCGAGGACGCGATATAGGCCTGACCGAACGGCGAACCGCCTTGCCGGAAGTACTTGGCGTACGCCCGGAGCACCGCGACTTGCCGCCAGTGGAGACCACCAGAAAGCACGAGAGCCGAAAATCCGTCGCTCTCGGCGAGACCGCGCCACACGGCCATGAAGCTGTCTTGGAACGTGTCTCGCATGCCCTCGTGAAAGCCGGTGGCACGGCGCAAGCCGAAGTCGTAGATCCAGGCGCGGCCGGTTGGTCGCTCCAGTTCGTAGGGCCGCTCGTCCACCACCTCCACGCCCATGGCTGAGAGGATCGGCAGCACCATCGACAGGCTGAGCGGTGACCCGGTCCGGAAGACCTTGAACCTGGCCTCGCTCTCGGCGGCGTCGACCGGTGAGTAGAGGGACAGCCCAATGGAGCCTGGGTCGACCTGCTCGAGCTGATGGACGTCGATGGCCCCCATGCTGGGCCTGAAGTCCTCCTTGTAGGCCTCGGGGAAGGCGTTCGCGTAGTTCCGCGCAAGTTTGGCGCCGATCTCTTCGCCGTACTGCTCGGTGAGCGAGGCCACGAGGTCGTCGGTCCAGGACCGCGTTGCGTCGGCGAGCTGCTGCTCCAGGGCCGCCTCGTCGAAGTCGCGCAGAGTTTCACCGGGGGCGGCACGTACGACGAAGTGGAGCCGCGCGAGCACCGACTCGCTGACCCTTGCGGTGTAGTCGATGGAGGCGGCTCCCAGCTGGGTGGTCAAGATCGACTGGATGCGCTCGCGGACGTGTGTCGTGTAGCGGTCGCGGGGCAGATAGACCAAGCAGGACAGATAGCGTCCGTATGCGTCGCGGCGGGCGAAGAATCGCAGCTGCCTCCGCTCGCGGAGATGGAGCACGGCGAGAGCCACCGGCACGAGTTCCTCGACCGAAGTCTGGAAGAGCTCGTCGCGCGGATAGGTCTCGAGGATGTCCATCAGCGTCTTGCCGCTGTGGCTGCGGGGTGCGAACCCTGCGGCGTCGACCACCTGGCGAGCTTTGACGCGCAGCACAGGGATACGGAGCAAGCTCTCGGTGTAGGCAGCCGAGCTGAACAGGCCCAGAAAACGCCGCTCCCCGACGACCTCACCGTTGGTGTCGAACCGCTTCATCCCGACATAGTCCAGATATGCGGGGCGGTGGACGGTGGACCGTGAGTTCGCCTTGGTGATGATGAGCAGCTGCTTCTCGCGTGCCTTCGCTGCCACCGTCGGCGGCAGTTTGCCGTAGGCCGGGGACATGTCCTGGTCGGAGCGCAAGATGCCAAGGCCGGTGCCGGGTACCGCGCGGAGCACTTCGGCTCCCTCAGCTCCCCCGAGTTGGTACTCGCGATACCCGAGGAAGGTGAAGTGGTCGTCGGCAAGCCACTCGAGGAGGGCCCGGCCCTCGCTCACCTCGGCCTCCGGCAACGGCGGTGGGGCCGTCGTCAGCTCTGACACCAGGCTTTGCGCCTGGTCACGCATCTTGTTCCAGTCCTCGACGGCTTCGCGCACGTCGCTGAGGGTGCGTGTCAGCCGCTCTTGGAGGGCGCGCAAGACGGTGGGGTCGCTTTCCCGGTCGATCTCGATGTGCATCCACGACTCGCCCATGTCACACGGCTCATCGTGGCGGCTCGGGCTCTCCCCGTCACAGATATGCTGCAGGTGACCCGCCAGATCGCGGCTCACGACGAGCAGTGGGTGGATCACGACGTGGATCGACCGACTCTCTGCGGTGAGCGCCATCGTCACCGAGTCGACGAGGAACGGCATGTCGTCGGTCACGATCTCCACGACGCTGTGCCCATCCGCGGTCCATTCGTTGTCTTGGACGGTCGGGGTGAAGACGCGCATCGCAGAGGTGCCTTGCGGCCGATGCAGAGCCAGTCGGTATGAGCTCATGGCCGCACCCAAGATGTCGACGGGGTTGCGCTCGACGATGTCTTCAGGTGCGGTGTGCCGGTAGTACAGCTGCAGGAGCCGGCAGGTGGCGTCAGGATCGAGGCCGGCGCTGCCGTTTCGGGTCGCGGCTACCTCGGCGGCCGAGGTGAGAATGTCGCGCTTGAGAGTGTCCCGCTTGGCGTCTAGCAACCTGCTGGGCATGGTGGTGGGCCTGATTCCTGCTGAGCGCGACGCAGCGGGCCGCGGACACACAATGCTGTGTGACAGCTTCGACCATAACTCGCACCGTCTCGTCATGCACGGGTTGTGACCCCAGCGTTAGCGGCATGTCCTACAGGTCAGACCGCAGGTCCCACAGCTGAGGGTAGTAGCGCAGGGGGAGCCGGCTGCGCAGATAAGCAGAGCCCGCCGAGCCGCCCGTACCTGGCTTGGTGCCGATGACGCGGTCGACCATGGTGACGTGCCGGGCGCGCCAGCCGATCGCCATCTCATCGTGCTGGATGAGCGCTTCGGCCACCTCCCACACGTCGAAGTAGTTGTCACGATCGCGCGCGATCCGGTGCAGGCTGGCGTTGACCTCGTCAGCGGAGCCGACCGGTAGCCCGCGTTCGGACAGCAGCGCGAGGAAGCCGTCCCACAGAGTCGGCTCGTCCAGGCGGTGCTGAAGCCTTGTTGTCTCGGCAGCGGTGAGACCTTTGAACCGGCGTACGAAGGACGGCTCCTTGGCACCGGACAAGAACTCCAGCTCGCGGAACTGGACCGACTGGAAGCCGCTCGCCGGTGAGAGGTGCTGCCGGAACGCGAGGAAGTCTTGCGGTGTCATGGTCTCCAACACGTCGACCTGCTCGATGAGGACGCGCTCGATGACGTGTACGCGCCGCAGCAGGTGCTTGGCGAACCAGACGGAGTCGTCGAACATAGCGTCGCGGGCTGACTCGCATTCGAAGAGCAACAGCTTGAACCACAACTCGTACACCTGGTGAATTGTGATGAACAGCAGCTCGTCGTGCGCCGGTGGGCGCGACTCCAGCTGCTGGGCCGACAGGAGCCGCTCCAGCTGGAGATAGCTGCCGTAGGTCAGCTTGGCTCCGGACTCCCCGAAGCTCAGGTCGATACCCGCCCATTCTCCAATGGTCGGATCCGGGCCGTCGGCGGGTACGTCGACGTCAGTACCGTCGGTGGCGGCTCGCTCACCGGTAGGCATTACGTCAGGCTAATCGGTGACACAATGCCTCGCCATGGACGTGCACGCCGAGATCACCTATCCGAATGCTTCCCCCGACCAAGTCTTCGCCTTGGCCGTCGACTCGAAGTTCCGCGGTGCGGTGTGCGAGGCTACGCACGCAATCGGCTACGACATCGACGTCGACCGCCATGATGACGACACGGCGACGATCACGATCCGGCGCACTATGCCCGCCGACGTCCCCGACCTGGTCAAGAAGTTTCTCGGCGAGACCGTCGAAGTGCTGCAGACCGAGAACTGGGCGGCTCCGGACCCGACGGGCCAACGCCAGGCCGACCTGACCGTACAGATCAGTGGCCAACCGGCCAAGATGACCGGTACGGCGACCACCCATGCAGTCGGGGAAGGCGCGCGTACCTCGATCAGCGGTGTCGTCAACGTGTCGATTCCCTTCGTCGGCAAGAAGATCGAGACCGTGTTCGCAGAAGGCATCCTTGCAGCGATCACAACGGAGCAAGAAGTCGCAGACCGGTGGCTGGGCGAGCCTTCCTGAGGCTGTCGGTCCCCTCTGACAGCATGCCCCGCATGGACGACTCAGCCGACAAGCTCATGCTCACCGGCATCGTTCGGGTCTGCGCTGACTGCCGGGCCGAGCGCATCTTCGTGGCCATCGACGACTGCGATGCCGATGGTTGCGACTACTGCTGCACCTCGTGCGGTGCCGCGGTCCTCATCGACCCCGTTTGCGATGTCAAGGTGGTGACCGCTCGGGTGGCCTGAGCCATCCGGTTCAAGGTCTCGACGTCAGCGTCGCGGGCTCAGCCCATGTGCGGGTAGTGGTACGTCGTCGGCGGCGCGAACGTCTCCTTGATCGACCTCGCAGAGGTCCAGCGCAGCAGGTTCTGTGGCGCGCCGGCCTTGTCGTTGGTGCCAGACGCGCGGGCGCCACCGAACGGCTGCTGTCCGACCACTGCCCCGGTCGGCTTGTCGTTGATGTAGAAGTTTCCGGCCGCGAAGCGCAGCGTCTCCATCGCCCAACCGATGGCGCGCCGGTCCTGGGCGATGACGGCGCCGGTGAGCGCGTAGCTCGCGAAGGACTCCATCTGGTGCACGGCTTGCTCGAACCTGTCGTCCTCGTACACGAGCACCGACAAGATCGGCCCGAAGTATTCGTTGGCGAAGATCTCGTCGGTGGGGTCGTCGGCGACGATGATCGTGGGCCGCACGAACCAGCCGATCGAGTCGTCGACCGTCCCTCCGGCGAGCACGTTCAGGTCGTGGGCGTCGTGCGCGCGGGCGATCGCCGTACGGTGCTTGTCGAACGCGCGGGCGTCGATGACGGCGCCCATGAAGTTGGTGAAGTCGGATACGTCGCCCACGGTGATCGACTCGGTCTCGGCGACAAGGTCGTCTTTGATGCGGTCCCACGCCGACCTGGCGATGTAGGCGCGCGACGCGGCCGAGCACTTCTGCCCCTGGTACTCAAAGGCCCCACGGATCAGCGCTGTCTTGAGCACGTCGGGGTCGGCGGAGGGGTGAGCGATCACGAAGTCCTTACCGCCGGTCTCTCCCACAATCCGCGGGTAGCCGCGGTAGTTCTCGATGGAATTGCCGACGGTGCGCCACAGGTGCTGGAACGTTGGGGTCGAGCCGGTGAAGTGGATGCCCGCGAGGTCGGGGTGCCCAAGCGCCACGTCAGACACCGCCAGGCCGTCACCGGGGAGAAGATTGATGACTCCGGGCGGCATGCCGGCTTCTTCGAGCAGCCGCATCGTGTGGTGGGCGGCGAACTGCTGAGTGACGG
Source organism: Propionibacteriales bacterium (assembly GCA_038198965.1). GTDB lineage: Bacteria > Actinomycetota > Actinomycetes > Propionibacteriales > Nocardioidaceae > JAUJOE01. The sequence goes on along the minus strand of JBBPZH010000018.1, from coordinate 51,144 downwards.
ACGGCTTCCAGAGCACCGTGTTGCCCATCAGGGCGGGGGCAGTGGGCAAGTTCGCGGCGATGGCCGTGAAGTTGAACGGTGAGATCGCGTAGACGAAGCCTTCGAGGGGGCGGTGATCGGTGCGGTTCCACACGCCCTTGGCATTGGCGATCGGCTGTTCGCGCAAAATCTGGTCGGCGTAGTGGACGTTGAAGCGCCAGAAGTCGATCAGCTCACAGGCCGCGTCGATCTCGGCCTGCCAGGCGGTCTTGGACTGCCCGAGCATCGTCGCGGCGTTGAGCGTCTGGCGCCACGGGCCGGCCAATAGCTCGGCGGCCTTGAGGATGATGGACGCCCGGTCCTCGAACGGCATCGCGCGCCACGCCGGGGCGGCGTCGGCAGCAGCGCGGATCGCTGTTTCGGTGTCCTTGCGGTCGGCGCCGCGCGTCACCCCCAGCACCTGCTGATGGTTGTGCGGTTGCACGACCGCGAACTCTTCGCCGCCTCCCCACCGTTGCTCGCCGCCGATGGTGGCGGTCAGCTCGGCCTGCGACTTCTGCAGCTCGATGAGCTTTGCGCTCAGCGCCTCGCGCTCTGAGCTACCTGGCGCGTAGTCGAGATTGGGCTCGTTGAGAGGGGCCGGAACGGTGGCGTAGGCGTCCATGGGTCGATCTTGCCACGGACGCCCGGGGTGGCTACGCGGACTTCTTGGCTGTCGACTTCTTCGCAGCAGCCTTGGTGCTCTTCGCGCCGTCCTTCGCCGTCGCGGGCTTCGCCGAACGCTTGCTCGGTGACTTCGCCGCCGGCTTGGGAGCGGCCGCTCCGTCAGTTCCCGTGGCGGCGTCAGCGACTTCGGCAGCCACTCCTTCGCGGCGGCGCTTGGCAGCGTCGACACTGGCCCGCAACGCGGCGACCAGGTCGACCACCTGGGCGGTTTGCGGCTCGTCGGTGGCAGTCTCCGGCATCGGCAGTCCAGAGGCCTTTGCCTGCACCAGCTGCTCGAGTGCCTCGCGGTAGTCGCTGGAGTAACGAGTGGGATCGAAGTCGCCCGACAGCGTCGAGATGTAGGACTCCGCCATGCCGACTTCTTGCTTGCGGATCTCCACCGAGTCGTCAGGTACGGCGAAGTCACTGCTGCGCACCTCCTCCGGCCACAGCATGGTCTGGAGAACCAAGGCCCCGTCCTTTTCCCGCAGGAGGGCCAGCGTCTCACGGGTGCGGATCGCCACCTTGACCAAAGCGCACTGGCCGGTGCGCGAGAGCGCGTCGCGAAGCAGCACGTAGGGCTTGACGCCGACGCCGTCGGCCGCCAGGTAGTACGCCTTTGAGAAGTAGAGGGGGTCGACCTGCTCCGCTGGCACGAACTCCAGGACTTCGATCGACTTGGCCGTAGGTAGCGGCAACTCGCTGAAGTCTTCGTCGGTGAGGACAACAAGCCGCCCGTCGGGCAGCTCGTACGCCTTGCCGATGTCGGAGTACGGCACCTCCTCACCGTCCGCCTCGCACACCCGCTTGTAGCGGATGCGCCCGCCGTCGGCCTCGTGCACCTGCCGGAACGACACGTTGCGTTCCTCGGTCGCTGAGTAGACCTTGATCGGGATCGTCACCAGGCCGAACGAGATTGTGCCCTTCCAGATCGCCTGCACGGCGCCTCCCTCATGATGTGCCTGGTCTCACGCTAGCAAGGCTGTGGCGGCCACCCGCCGTGGTAGGCGGCGGCGGCGCCCTGGTGCTGGCTGCGACCGGGGGTTCCGTCGGGGTGGGTGACGTCAAGGTCGCCCAACGCCGGTTCAGCGCCGCACGAAACGGCTCGCGCCTCGTCGCCGGGCGCTGTCAGGCAAACCGGCGAGTTGGGCCGCGAGCGCGCCCAGCGACCTTGTCAGCCTTGCGTCCGGTGCCGCCTCTGACAGGGTCCGGCCGTGGACCATGGCCTTGTCGCACGCATGCCGGTCCTCGGGCAGCGTAGAGATGCCGTCGAGCCCGGTCGCACGGGTCACCGTCGCGGTGATGTCGGCTTCGGACCAGCCCAAGGTGTCGCGAACGCGGTTGATCACGACATGAGCGGTGACGGCCGGCACCGCAGTGGACAGTTCGTGCAGTGCCCGAATGAGCCTGCCGAGGCCCAGCGGGTCGGCGGCCCCGACCACGACGACCAGGTCTGCTTCCTGCAGCACTTCCAGGGTCGCTCCGTTTCGACGTGGAGCCCCAACGTCGTAACTGATCTCCTCGTCGGTCTCGAGGCTGAAGCCGCAGTCCACGACGGTAAATGCTGCCAGCGCCCGACAGGTCGCCAGGACTTCACGAATGAGGGCTGGCTTGAGCTCGGTCCAGCGGTCGGCACGGGGCAGACCGGTCAAGACACGCAGGTGGGGGCTGACCGTGCGAGCGTGGTGCGCCAGCGTGGGCAGGTCCAGTGTCCCGACGTTGGCAGCGCGGGCCGCCGCTAGCAACCCGGACGATTCGTCGATGAGACCCAGCAACGCGGCGCTGGCTCCGCCGTACACATCTGCATCGACGAGGATCGTGTCCAGGCGCCGCCTGGCCAGCTCAGCACTCAGCCCCATCGCGACCACCGAGCGCCCGGGTGCTCCGGCGCCTCCCCACACTGCGATCAGGCGGCCGACCACGGTGGGCGCGTTGAGCGCCGGCGGCTCGGCCGCCGTGTCGTCGTACGTCGACTGGTCCTGTCCGGCGGAGCCCGACGCCGCCGATTCCAAGATCTCCGCCAACGTCGCGACGTCGTCAGGCGACACGAACAGCTGCACTCCGAGCCGTCGCAACGCAGCCTCGTCGGCGCTGGATGTCTCTGCCGTTGCTCCGACCACCGTCACGCCATCGTCGTGCAGACGTGCGACGACCGACCGGTCGAGGCTGCGCAGGTGCGCCGACACCACGGCGACCTGAGCCGTTTGGAGGTCCGCTGCGGTGAGCAGGTCTGGGACGTCGACGCACCGCCGGACGACCTGGAAGGACGGCTTGTCAAGGGCGTCGAGCAGCTCCGCCTCGAAGCTGGCGCCGCCGACTGCAACGAGCACGCTGGTAGCCATCACTCAGCCACCGATCCGTACCAGAACGACAGTGGATCCGTTGAGCTTGTCGAGGAGCGACGACGTGTCGGCGCCGTCAGGCAGGGCGACGACGAACTGGCGATCCGCTGCCACGCCGGTCACCGCCGCCGTACCGACCGAGAGCACCGCTGTATCGGAGAGCACGAGTTGGGCGTGACCCCGGACGTCCTGTGCTGGAGGCACAGCCCACACCTCCACATGATCGCCTGGGGCCAGGCCAGCGGGCGCTCCGGCAGCTGCCACAGCCAACGGCAGCTCGTGCGGGACCACGGTTTGGTCGGTTGTCAGCGCAGAGCGGGCCAACAACTCGCCGGTGCCGACGTCTCGGGTCAGGTAGGCAGGCGACGGCAACGCTTGATCAGCGAGCCAGTAGAGGTTCTCGTTCCCCGAGCCGGAGAAGTGAACCCTGATGGCTCGGACGTCGGCCTGGGTGATCGCCATCCCGGCACTCGCCGGATGGTCGAGAGCCCAGACCGGAACAGTGTTGTCGGCCGCGGCGAGCACCTTCGCGCCGACGACGACGGCGGCAAGCACCAGCAGTACGCCGAACCAGAGCCGCGGGTCGCGCCAACGGGACCGGCGTACTCTCAGCGCCTGCGGCGACGACGGTGTGGTGTCGTGCTCACCGTCGTCACCGCGCTGCGCAGCACTGCGCTGCGACGAGGGCGACCGCGACCGCAAGGACACGGCGGCCATTGTGCCGGGAGTGCACCACTGTGGGAAGACTTGTCCACAGGAGCTCGACGACGAGACCCCGGACCGGGTGATACTGCGTGCGACAATCCCACCATGGCCGGCTCCCCGCCTCGGTTCTACGACCTCGGTGCTGTCGCGGACATCCTCAACATCTCCCTCAAGCAGGCATATGCGCTCGTGCGTCGCGGTGACCTGCCGGCAATCAAGATCGGCGGCCGAGGCGTGTGGCGGGTTGAGGCTGCCGAGCTGGAGGAGTACATCCGAACGGCGTACCAGTCGACCAAGCAGTACATCAGCGACCATCCGTTCGCCGCTGATGAGTCGCCGGGGCAACCGACGGAGGTCGTCACTGACGGTCAATCCGTCCTCGACTAGCCCCGGTCAGCGCCGTTGCACGGATGCCAAGGCAGCGAAGGCCACCGTGGATCTTCCGCGCACGGTGGATCGCCGTGGAGCCTCATCCAGGTCGTGCAACGCCACGTCGACGAAGTCGAATCCCACCCGGTCAGGCGTACCCGTGAAGCTGCTGCCGTTGCGCAGCGCGACTCTCACCGCGCAACGGTCCATGGCGACGGCTCGAAGAACCGTTGTGAGACGCAGCCGCCTGGACACCATCGACCCACCGTCGGGGCTGATCGCAGCAGGCGGCAGATCTGGGACAGCCGTGATTGCCGCAACCGGCACGATGACTTCTGACGGCGTCCGCAACAACAGCCAGTCCGCGCCAATCTGCACGAGCGCACCGCTCACCTGGCCGACGCCGTCAACGGCCACCGTGATGTTTGCGCCTTCCTGCGCGCGCAGCCGATCAACCAGCGTTGTCTGACCGAACTCCACGCGCACGCGTTCCACGATTTCGGCTTCCCGCTCCGCTTCTTCGAGAGCCCGAGCCTGTCCCTCGAGATCGGTGAAGAGCCGGTCCCAACGCATGTGCCAAGAACGTAGCCGTCTGCCAGAACCCCCGCCAAGGGAGCCGGGTTGACAGGTCGCAAGTCTCCGGTGGCCTGTGGAGAAGACCTTGACGGCAGTCACTCGGTGGCACTAGGGTGATGTGTTACTTGACAAACCCACAGTTCGGCGTAGACTTTCGGTATGGCCAAGCAGCAGTTCTCGATCCCCGCGTTGATGGCGCAGGTGCCAACTGAGGAAGCCGCCTACAAGCTGCTCGAAGACCTCCGTTGGAACGGTCGCCCCGTGTGCCCTCACTGCGGGTCGATAGCGGCGCACTACTTCTTGAAGCCTCGCGGGGAGGGCCGCAAGACCCGCACCGGCACTATCTCGAATCGCCGGGTGTGGAAATGCAAGGACTGCCGCAAGCAGTTCTCCGTGTTGACCGGGACGATCTTTCACGGCACGAAGGTCCCCATCCGAACGTGGATCATGGTCGTGTTCGAGATGTGCAGCTCGAAGAACGGTGTCGCGGCGCGGGAGATTGAGCGCAAGTACGATCTGACGCCTAAGTCGGCGTGGTTTATGACCCAACGCATCCGTGAGGCGATGCGCCGGGAGCCACTGGCCGGCCTCCTGTCGGGCACGGTGATCGCGGATGAGACGTGGATCGGTGGCAAGCCCAGCAACCGGCCCAAGCACAAGCGGCCAGCCCGCAAGCGGTGGGAAGTTGTGCAGACGGACAAGACGGTCGTCCTGGCCTTGGTTCACCCCGAGTCGGGCGAGGTTCGTTCACGGGTGATCCCCAACGTCACCGGGGAGACGCTGCGCCAGGCACTGTCGCTCGATGTTGATCTGGCTGAGACGACGTTGCACACCGACGAAGCTCGCGCATACAAGAGTCTGCGCGGGGAGCTGAAGGGCCACGAAACGGTCGTCCACCAGGCCGACGAGTACGTGCGTGACGGCGTTACGACGAACCATGCGGAGGGCTACTTCTCGCAGTTGAAGCGGTCTGTGGACGGCACGCACCACGCGGTCAGCGTTGAGCACCTGCACCGCTACCTGGGCGAGTTCGACTATCGGTACAGCACCCGCAAGATGAACGACTCTGAGCGCATGAAACTGCTGATGGATAGGACCGGAGGACGGCGGCTGTCGTATAAGCCACTCATCGAGCGGGAACGACACGCCTAGCACACAGGCACACCGAGAAGGTGCCGCGAGTTAGCCCAGGCGGTATCATGCCTTAGCAGGTTCAAGCACACGGTTCGTGGACCTAACGGGATTCGAACCCGTCGGGGGTGGGCTGCCAAGACCGACCCGGCACCGTGCTAGGCCCTGTGTGTGAAACGGATGGGCTGCTTGCTGGTCGCCGTTGATGCGATGACCAGCAAGCGCCCTGACCGTCTAGGCGCCTACGGCGGCACCGAGATGGTCACTATCGTGGTTCCGTCCGGAGAAGTCGTGACCACGATTGTGACTGGTTGGATCATCGGTGTTTTCACCCCCTTCCACTCTTGTCGGTGGCACCGAGAGTTCCGCTCCTGCTGAAGTCTCGGTGAGGTCTGGGTCGTTTGCCAGGCGCCATAGACCTCGACGCCCTGCGCTGTCTAGGAGTCCCTTTCGGCTCAGGTAGTGAAGTCCGTTGCGTACCTGCATCCGGTCAAGTCCAGCCGCTATCACGCCCTCGTCTTGAACGACATCTTCAACCGAGACTGTGCTGGTTCCTGTTGCACGTACCGCGGCCTCAATCAAGGCGGTGTTCCCGGTATTGACTCCGGTCCGCCGCGCGGCGGGGGCCTTCGTGCGCAGATCGGTCGGTACGCCGCCAAACACTCCCACGGCGTACTCTAGAAACGCGTCTGCGCCTTGGCGCTTGACGCGGAGGTCTTGGAGTTTCGCTTCAGCGGCAGCGATCTCAGCGTCCAGCCGCGCAAGCGCTTCCTGGATCGTGCGTTGGGTGAGCATGACGCTCACCTTACTGGACGCGGGGACGCGGGGGACGCGGAAATCCGCGTGTCGGTCAACGTTGAAGGAGGAATGTCGTGGCGACCGAGAAGGAATCTTCAAGGTCCGAACGCCTATCGCTTGCGCCACTCGATCCTGAGGCGGCTTTGCGGGCACTGTTGGCGGTTGATCCAGACGCTCCCGCAGTTGACGATGAACAAGAACGTCCGGACGACACAAAGGCCGCTGAGGGTAGTGGATCAGTTGAAACGCGGGCGACGGAGGCTTGACATGACGCACGTGAAGCGGTGGGTTGTGATCGCCATTGAGTGGGCTTGCGGCCAGCTCGACCGCATACCCACCTTTTACCGCTGCCAAGACATGCATCGCTGCTACGGCTTCCATTGCGCTTACGGCGCCTTCGGCTGCGGCTGGCTCCGGCTAGCGATTCGTTCCTATGAACTGGATGCACGATGGAACACACGCGTTTGGGGCGACGCAACCGAACCGCCGAGGAGGAGCAACGAATGACGATCCAGTACTACAGCGACACGCAACCCAAGCCGCCGCTGCTGTTGCGTCGAACCCGAGACGAGCGCGGACTCGTAGACGAATCGTTCCTAGACGGTAAGTGGCAGCCAACGCGGCTCATCATGGATGCGGTAGCCGGTCACAACGACTGGGTGGACGACATCAGCGAAGCCGAGGCCCGCAAGCTAGTGCCAGCGGCGTTCAAGTAAAAAGCGACAGCGCCTCGACCACTCGCTTCCCATCCCGGTTGGCTACGGGCTAACAGCCTTGTCCGTCGGGCGCTGCCAAGACCCACCATATGCGCTCCACACCCAACGCCGCCGTCAGACCTCAAAAGCAAGCTGCGCCGATGCTGCCTCGCCGCGTCTTGCGGCGATGTACGGCAGTAAGGCGGGCGGCATCTTGGGTCGCTGCCCGTCGAGTAGTTGCTGGACTGTGAGGATTTGAATTTTCGGGAACACCGCGGCGTTGACGGGCCATAAGTAGGTGCCCGCATGGTCGGCTGCGTCGATCATGCCTCTCGTCGGCTCGTTCATCGTGATGAGCAGACCCATCTCGGCGGCTTGGGTCTGGACGGTGCCGAGCAGGTCACGGACAAACTGTGGACCGATCTGCTTTCCGCCTTTGACGCTGACAAGGGCACGCCCGATGTTGCCCCTGGTGTCGACGTTGAATCCGACGACACCGTCGATGCCTCGGTCGCCCACCTGTTTCTCGTTCGGCTGACCGTTCACAAGAGACACCGCCCACCTCTCAAAGTCAAACGGTGACCGCTGGAACAGGGCCTGTGCGGAGCCAACATCTCGCGGGATGCCGCCCACTCCGTAGGTGCTCGCGATGTCTGCGCCGTAGGTGTGCGCCAGCCGCTTCTTGATGAGGTCGATAGCGATGTAAGTGACGTCGATACCGACCCACCGTCGCTCCAACCGTTGCGCCGCATCAATCGTGGTGCCGCACCCGCAAAACGGGTCGAGCACTACGTCGCCCTCGTTGCTGCTGACAGTCAGGATGCGTTCGAGCAGGGCCAGGGGCTTCTGCGTCGGGTAGCCGAGTCGTTCCGCGGCGCGCGGGTTGATGGCGTCAATGTCTGTCCAGATGTCCTGAAGACTGTTGCCCGGCATCTCGTCGAGGTACCGCCTCAGTTCCGGCATCCCAGTCCGCGTGTAAACCAGGCGGCCCTCATCCTCGAACTGCTGCATGTTGGCCTTGCTGTACGCCCAGAACCGACCCTTGTACGGGCGCACCCCTTTCCACTCGTAACTCGTGTCGCCGCCGCCCTTTGCTGCCGTGAGGTCGGCCTTCCGGTAACGGCGGCCCGTCTCCTCATCAACGAACCGGTAGTGCGACTCGATGTAGGACTCGTCGTACCCAACGTGGACCGTGTTCCACGTCCACACGTCCGACTTTGTGTAGAGGAGCAGGACGTCGTGGACCCGACCGTAGAGCTTGCGTCCCTGTCTGGCGTCGCTATGTGCCGTGGTGCGTTTCCAGATGACTTCGCCTCCGAAGTGCTCGGCAGCGAAGATCGCGTCGAGCAGAATCTTGAGGTAGTGGCTCATCGTCGGATCGCAGTGCAAGTACAGCGAGCCGGTCGGCTTCAGGACTCGGTGCAGTTCGACCAGTCGCGGTGCCATGTTGACGAGGTACGCCATCGCGTCGTTCTCACCGAGCAAGGTGCGGAACGCCCGCAGCGCGTCGGCGGCTCCTGACGGTAGACCACCGGTAACAGCGTCGCGGTACTGCTCACCGGTGATCGGCGTCCAGTGCCATGTGTCACCAAACGCCTGTATCTGCGCGGCGTCATCGTCGGTGCGCTTCACGTCACGCCGGGCGAAGATGACGTTGTAGTTGCGGTTGGAGTTGAACGGCGGGTCGAGATAGATCAGGTCCACCGATTCCGTGGCGACGTGCTCGCGCAGCACGTCGAGGTTGTCGCCGTAAAAGAGCCGGTTCGGACCCGTCACGGGAACATGCTACTGACGGCTATCTACGACGAGGCGACGTCCTGTGGCGCACTCCGATTCTCGTCTGATCCATCGACTCCCTGGAATACTGGCCAGACCTGACCCTTGTACGGCAAACGGTCGGTAGGTCGGAAGCGAATGTTGTAACTCCGAATCAGTGACCGAGCCGGCCGGATCCTGGTCACTCGCACCGTAATCGTGATCTCATCCCCGTCAAACGGTTCTCCCAGTTGCGCGTTGTAGGGCTGGCCATCATTTGGTCGCGAGAAGGTCACGGTGCCGCTGTAGCGTTTGGCGTCGTCCCCTGTCTCAAACCCATTCGCGTGCGCGACCTCTAGATCATGAGACGCCTTGGACGGTATCTCGCATCGGCGGCCGGGCTGATCTGACCACTTGAGCTGAAACTGAGGAAATGGTGGAGGTTTCCGCTCGCCCGGTCCCACAACATCCACGCTCACGACGGTCGCTTCGAAGTCAGAAGTGGCCCCGGTGTTGGTGACCGTTAGCCGCAAGAGCTGAGCATGACTGTAAGCCCGAACTGTGAATCCAGCGTTCGCCCCAGCCCTTTGAATTAGGCCAAGCCCGATGAGCGCCAATCCCACCCCGAGCACGACGAACCACGGCCACGGCAAACGAATCAACGACCGGGCGATCACGGTCATCACAGCAGCACCACCCAGCGTCACCACAGTGCTCCATGCGGAAAGTAGAGCCCATGTGCGACGGCCATGCGCGCGCCAGTCCACAACGGCAGCCTAGTGCTCATGGGTTTGTCAAGTAACACATCGCCGGCACTAGACAGTGCCGGGAAGCAAACGTAACCAAAGGAGACCGAGAGTGAGGCTCACAGGCGACGACGGCAAGTGCCGGTTAGGGCGCTTGTCAGTCCTTACCGCCCTGTTCGGTCTGCTTGCGTGCCTAGCCGTCTGGGCAGCGACTGCGCCGCTGTACCAGCTGCGGCAGCAGCTCGTCGACGGCGTGCACCCAACCGGGGGGTGGACTGCTGATTCACTGCTGGTAGCAGTGGCTGCTGCTGGTTACGTCGGAGTGCTCGCACTCTTCACGTTGCTCATCGCCCTCAACGTGATCGGCGCCTGCCTGGTCTCGGTTATACCCGCCGTCGACGCGATAGCAGTCAAGGTCACGCCAAGAGCTTTGCGCCGCGTCGTTTTGACAGCCTGCGGCGTCGCCCTCGCATTCCCGGCTGCCGCGTCGGCGGGTAGCGCTGCATCCGCATGCCCGACCTGCCACCCTCCGCCAGGAACCAGCTCCGTCGCCGGGCTTTCACTGCCGGACCTCCCCAGCTCCCGGCCGACGGCGTTGTTCGTCACGGTTGCACCTGGCGACAGCCTGTGGTCGATCGCGAGCCGGTCGCTGCCTCCGCATGCGCCAGCCGCCGCCGTGGCGGCACGCGTGAGGGAGCTGTACGCGGCCAACCGGCAGGTGATCGGCGGCGACCCCGACCTGATTTATCCCGGCCAACAACTTCTCGACCTCGGAGGTGCCTCATGACCAGTTCTGCACACCGACCGATGCCCGCGTCGGCGCGCGCTCGAACTGCGTGGTCCTGGCCGCACGACGGGCTCGCCTCCGGGTCGGCGCCGTCCGCGTCGTACAGCCAGGGTGCGCTCGCGCTCACTTACCCGCTTGCGAGCGGCGTCGACTGTGAGCCTCACGCTGCTGGGTTGACGCTCGTGCAGCCGGGTATCCCATCAAGCCCACAACTGCAGGAGTCCGAGGCTTGGGCGGGGCGGTTCTTGCAAGCGGTAGTGGAGGTCCTCGCCAGCGACCGTCCGTTGACCCAACTCATCCGGTGGACGGACCAGAACGTCTACGCCGACATTGCCTCCCGCCGGCAACGACTCGTCGAGCGGGGGCCACGGGCTCCACGGTCGGCGGCTCGGCCGCACGTCGCCACGGTGCACGTGTGCCACCCGACGGACCGCACCGCGGAGGTCTCAGCTCGGGTGACGATGGGCGGTCGCTCCCGAGCGATCGCCGCTCGGCTGGACTTGCACCGCGAGCGCTGGCTTTGCACCGCCATCCAGTTCGGGTGATGGCTTGAGCAGTGGTCTGGTGCTAGCGCTCACCCACAATGGGCCGAGCGTCAGGCGCTGCGTCGAGCGGGGTCGCCATGACAGCGCTTGTATTTGCGGCCGGACCCGCATGGGCACGGCTCGTTGCGCGACACCTTGCCCCATTGGTCGTCACCGTCGGTGATCTGCAGCTCAGGACGGGCGTCTCCGTCGACGGTGGGTGATGTGTAGGCGAGCTTCTTTGGCTTCTCCAGCTGACTGAGACCCTTGGCAACCAGGTGGGGGCGGTGCTCGCTCATTGCGTCGACGTCAACCGGTTCTCCGTCTGACCCGTCGACTTCGGCCAGCGGCTCCACTGGTGCCATGTGACGCCTTGAGGCAGCGTTGCCGTCCGTTGCGACGGTTGTGCCGCCGATGGCGGCCAGCTCGGGCGATGCAGCACCGTTGGCGCCAACGGCACCGCCGGAGGAAGCCGCCTCAGGGACCGGAACTCGCCCTGCCCCCTCGGCTGACTCGAGCTGTGCCGGATCCGAGCCTTCAACCGGGTCAGCGACCTGCACTTCGACGTTGAAGAGGAAGCCGACCGACTCCTCCTTGATCGAGTCCATCATGGCGGCGAAGAGCTCGAAGCCCTCCCGCTGGTACTCCACCAGCGGGTCACGCTGAGAGTAAGCCCGCAGACCGATGCCCTCGCGCAGATAGTCCATCTCGTACAGGTGCTCACGCCACTTGCGGTCGAGAACCGACAGCAACACCTGCCGCTCCAGCTCGCGCATCACCTCACTGCCCAGCGACTCCTCGCGAGCGGCGTAGGCACGGTGCGCATCAGCGAGCATCTCCTCCAGCAGGAACTCTCGCGTCAGCGCCTCGACGCCGCCGACCTCGTCCTCGAGCTGTTCGGTCGTCACGCCGACGGGGTAGAGCGTCTTCAAGGCCGTCCAAAGCTTTGCTAGGTCCCACTCCTCGGGGAAGCCTTCGGTAGCTCCGGCGACGTACGCGCTGATCGTGTCGTCGATCATGCCGCTGATCTGCTCATGCAAGTCGGCGCCCTCGAGCACTCGGCGGCGCTCGGTGTAGACGACTTCGCGCTGCCGGCTCATCACGTCGTCGTACTTGAGGATGTTCTTGCGTGTCTCGAAGTTCTGGCTCTCGACCTGGGACTGAGCCGAAGCGATCGCGCCGGTGACTCGCTTGTTCTCGATCGGCACGTCGTCGGGGATCTTCATCGTCTGAAGCACCCAGTCGACCCAGTCGGACTTGAACAGCCGCATCAGGTCGTCTTGGAGGGAAAGATAGAACCGTGACTCGCCGGGGTCCCCCTGTCGACCGGACCGCCCGCGCAGCTGGTTGTCGATGCGCCGTGACTCGTGGCGCTCGGTGCCGACGACGTACAGCCCACCGGCGTCGTTGACCTCGTCGTGTTCGGCCTGCACCTGCTTCTCGATGCGTTCGAGCGTGGCCGGCCAGGCGGCTTCGTATTCCTCGGAATGCTCAACAGGGTCGAGGCCCTGGCGGCGCAGCTCTTCGTCGGCGAGGAACTCCACCGAACCCCCCAGCATGATGTCAGTGCCGCGGCCGGCCATGTTGGTCGCCACCGTCACCGCACCCTTGCGGCCGGCCTGGGCGACGATGTGCGCTTCGTTCGCGTGCTCCTTGGCGTTGAGCACGGTGTGCGGAACGCCGCGGCGCTTGAGCAGACCGGACAGGTGCTCGGACTTCTCGACCGACGTGGTGCCGACCAGCATCGGTTGGCCCTCGGCGTGCCGCTCGGTGATGTCGTCGACGATCGCTTCGTACTTGGCGTCCTCGGTGCGGTAGACGAGGTCGGGCTGGTCGGCCCGAACCATGGGCTTGTTGGTCGGGATCGGGATGACGCCGAGCTTGTAGATCTTGCCGAACTCCGACGCCTCGGTCATCGCGGTGCCGGTCATGCCCGCGAGCTTGGTGTAAAGACGGAAGTAGTTCTGCAGCGTGATCGTCGCGAGGGTTTGGTACTCCTCACGGATGCGCACGCCCTCCTTCGCCTCGATCGCCTGGTGCAACCCCTCGTTGTAGCGGCGGCCATGCAGAATGCGGCCGGTGTGCTCGTCGACGATCAGCACCTCGCCGTCGATGACGACGTAGTCGCGGTCCCTGCGAAAGAGCTCCTTGGCCTTGATCGCGTTGTTGAGGAAGGAGATCAGCGGAGTGTTGACCGCGTCGTAGAGGTTGTCGATGCCGAGGTGATCCTCGACGCGCTCGATGCCGTCCTCGAGTACCGACACCGTGCGCTTCTTCTCGTCGACCTCGTAATCGATCTCGGTCCGCAGCCGCTTCACGAGCGCGGCGAACTCGTCGTACCACTTGACCTGCTCCTCAGACGGCCCGGAGATGATCAGCGGCGTGCGCGCCTCGTCGATGAGGATGGAGTCGACCTCGTCGACGATTGCGTAGTTGTGCCCCCGCTGCACACACTCCTCGATCGAGCCCGCCATGTTGTCACGCAGATAGTCGAAGCCGAACTCGTTGTTGGTGCCGTAGGTGACGTCGCTGTTGTAGGACTCCCGGCGCTCCGCCGGGGTCAGCTCCGGCAGCACCATGCCAACGGTCAAGCCGAGGAAGTGGTAGATGCGGCCCATCCACTCGGCGTGATACTTCGCGAGGTAGTCGTTGACCGTGACGACGTGCACGCCGTTGCCCTCGAGCGCGTTGAGGTACGTCGGCAGGGTTGCGACCAGCGTCTTGCCTTCGCCGGTCTTCATCTCGGCGATGTTGCCGTAGTGAAGCGCTGCTCCGCCCATGATCTGCACATCGAAGTGGCGCTGTCCGAGCACCCGCTTCGCGACCTCTCGTACGGTCGCGAACGCCTCGGGAATCAGGTCGTCGAGCGGCTCGCCGTCAGCCAACCGAGCGCGGAACTCGTCGGTCTGGCCCCGAAGGTCGGCGTCGGACATCGCGACGAAGTCGTCCTCGATGGCGTTGACTTGGCGGGCGACCGCTTCCAGCCTGCGGAGCTGCTTGCCCTCGCCGATGCGCAGGACCTTGTCGAGCAGTACAGGCATGCGGGCGAAACTCCCTCATCGGTCGGGGCGGCTGGGTCTCGGCGCCGCCTGGTGCGCTGCACGGACGGCAGCTCACCGGTTGACGTTTCCATAGTAGGTGAGGTGAGGCGATCCTTACGACGCTCGCGAAGTGGCTGCCAACGCTGCGGCCAGGCCACCGCGGGGCGATATGACGATGTCGCGAAGTCCAAGCCAACCGGCCAGCGACTCCAGCTCAGCGTAGAGCTCAGCGGCCGTGTGCGGTGGCGCACACGGTTCGGCGTACGACCCGAGCACGCGCAGCTGAGCCGTCTTGCGGTCAGCCTTGAGATCGACCCGGGCGACCAGCTGTTCGCCGAGGAGAAAGGGCAGCACGTAGTAGCCGTAGACCCGCTGCGGCTCGGGAACGTAGATCTCGATGCGGTAGCGGAAACCAAACAGGCGCTCGGTTCGGTCGCGCAGCCAGACAACCGGGTCGAAGGGGCTCAGCAGCGCCCGGGCTCCGACCCGGCGCGGCACCCTGGCGTCACAGTGCAGGTACGCCGGCTGATCCCACCCCTCGACGGACACCGGCACCAGCTCTCCGCTGTCGACGAGCTCACGCACTGCCGGCTTGGAATCCTCGTGACGCATGCGGTAGTAGTCGCGCAGATCTGGCTCGCTCGCGACGCCGTACGACATGGCGGCCCGGCGGATGAGCTCGCGATGCGCCTCTGCTGGCGCCGGGTCGGGCAGCCGAAGAATCGCCTCCGGTAGAACACGCTCCGGGAGGTCATAGCGGCGTTCGAACGCCGCAGTGCGTCCGGCGGCGGCGACCTCACCCGCATAGAACAGGAATTCAAGCGCCTGCTTGACCTCCGACCAGTTCCACCCCCAGTCGACCTTGGCGGTCGGCAGATCGCCGTCGATGTCGCGCGCGGTGACCGGGCCGGTCTCAGCGACGTCAGCCAAGACCCTCCTCACCAGCTCCGGTTTGCGGGCGTAGATGCTCCGCGGTCCGCCCCAAGCTTCGAGGTGTGCCCTGGCCATCCGGTGCTTCATGAACGGCCAGAGGTCGACCGGCATGTAGGCGGCTACGTGCGCCCAGTACTCGACAAGCCGGCGTGGCCGGCGCTCGGCCGCGCGGGAGAGCAGCCCAGTGTCGTAAGGACCGACGCGACTGAAGACCGGCATGTAGTGCGCGCGCTGCAACACGTTGACCGAGTCGATCTGCAGCACGCCGGTGCGGGCGACCGTGCGCATCAAGGTGCGCAGCGTGGGACGCCCATGCGGCGGATCCAGGAAGCCTTGGGCCGCCAGCGTTATCCGGCGCGCCTGCGCGAGGCTGAGCGATGCAGGCACCGGTATTGCGCTCGGGCGTGCGGGCTAGGACTCGAGCCTGATGACGCCGTAGTCGTAACCCGTGCGGCGGTAGACCACGGCCGCGCTGTCGTCGTGCTCCTTGTCGAGGAAGAGATAGAAGTCGTGACCCACGAGCTCCATCTGGTAGAGCGCCTGGTCGAGCGTCATCGGCGCCGCCGGATGGGTCTTTTCCCGTACGACGAGCGGGCCGTCGCCCAAGACCGTGAGCGGTCCCGCTTGGTGCTCGGCGACTGGTTGGTCGCCGGTCGAGGTGCTCTCGGCCGAGAGGGACCGCTCCTCCAGCGCCTGAGCCAGCGGAGCCGGTGTCCGGGTGCCGTGGTGCACTCGGCGCCGGTCGGCCGCCTTGCGCATCTGGGAGCCGAGGCGCTCCACTGCCTTGTCCAGAGCGCTCAGCTTGTCTCCGGCGGCGGCTTCGGCACGCATCACCGGCCCCTTGCTGTGCAGTGTGATCTGCACTCGCGTCGACTGGTCAGAACGCCGAGGGTTCGGCTCCTTGGAGACCTCGACGTCAACTTCGAGGATGCGATGGTCGTACTTCTCCAGCTTGGCGAGCTTTTCGTCGAGAAACGACCGGAACCGGTCGGACACCTCGCAATTGCGGCTGTTGACGACGACGTCCACCCGTGCCTCCTTCGTCAGGCTCGGCAGCCGCCTTCCGCCGCGCGCGGAGGGGAACTCACCGATGTACTCGCGAACCTTAGTAGTAGTTCACGACCCGTTCGTCTGCGCGTCAGCCCTTATCGGCCTCCGGGGCTCCGCCGCCTTGTCGCCGCAACAACCGCGACGCCCAGCACGACTCCGCCCGCTGCAGACACTGCCCGGGCTGCCTCGGTCGCCGTTGCCCCCGTCGTGCAGATGTCGTCGACGATCACCACTCGGCGGCCATCGAGCGTGCGGCGGCGCTTGACGCCGAACGCCAGGTGGACGTTCGCAAGCCGCTGCTGTGCGCTCAGACGGGCCTGGTCGGCAACCGGCCGGACGATCGTGAGGGCCGGGTCGACGACCGCCGGGAGCCCGGAGTGCCGCAGCGAACGGCCACACTCACGCGCCACTCGCAGCAGCGGGTCATGGCCCCTCTCCCGACAGCTGCGCGGCGATGACGGAACCGGCACCAGCGTGACCACGCCGATCGAACCGTCCACCGCTCGGGCGAGCACGCCGTAGACACTCACCGCAAGAGCACGGCCGAGTGGCTTCGCAAGGCTCAGGCGGCCCTGCTCCTTGTGGGCGATGAGCGCGCGTTGTGCGACTGCCTCGTAGTCCGTGACTGCGAACAACACCGGCAATCCCCGCGGCTCAGGCACCGGGCGGGTTTCGAACGGCAGGCCGTCAAGCGTGCGGGCACACCGCAGGCACAAAGCTGGCCCGGGACGCAAGCAGCCGACACACGTGCCGCCAAGGAGCAGGTCGGACGAGGCGGCGACCAGGTCGTGAGCGGTACCCATGAGCCGCAATCTGCCCGGGCGGTCCACATCCGCGGAAGGCCCTTCGCCCTCGTCGTGGAAAGCCGAGCACCGACCGTGCTCCTGTGCACACTCAGCCGGAACAGGGACTCAGTCAGCCGGGGTAGACCGGAGCCCGCAGCGAGCTCGTGCCACCGAAGCGTGCCCACTGCAGCTCCGGTGTCTGGACGTAGACCTCACCTCCACTGCCGCTGATGACGACGGGGGCATCGACGTTGGGCCCGGCGGCGACGCTGACCGGCCGAACCGGAAGATAGCCGCCGACGGCGGTGGCGTCCGACCCGTCGATGCTCACCTCGAACGGCTGAAGATCCGCCTTCTTGTCACCGCCCAGCACCAGCAACGTCGTCGGGCTTGCCCACGCCAAGTCGGTGAGCCGAGCCACACCGAAGCCGGGGCTGTCGACTCGCTGCGCCGATAACAGGCGTACCGCGGTGGGATGTGCAGCGTTGCGGTCGATGACTGAGATGACGAGGTGACTCGTGGACCTTCCCTGGACGAGAGCGGCCAGGCGCACTCCGTCTCGCGACACCGCGAATGCCCGCACCTGCTGACCATCGATGCCTGGAGCGGTCACCCGATGGGCGCCGTCCGCCGTGACCGCATAGACCACTGCGCCAGCCTTCGTGGAGTCGATGAGCCAGAGCACCTGGTGGACGTCCCACGACGGCCGCAGCACCGATGTTCCGCCGGTGAACCAGGTGGCCGGGGCGTCGGCCGTGGCCGCCGTACCCCCCACGAGCACAGTGCCGGCCCGCACCACCGCAGCGAGTGAACCGGCAGGGTCGACAGCCGCATATTTCGCTGACTTTGCCGAGGTGCCCACCGGTCCGGCCACCGGTGTCACACTTCCCCCGGACACGGTGACGAGGCCCTGCGGGGCGATCGCATAGAGGGCCAACCGGGTGGCGAAGCTTGGGTCGTAGCCCGCGAATTCGTCGATTCCGAAGACGCCCTTCACGGTCACTCCGGGCACATCCAGCCGCGAGCCGGCCACCGTCACACTGATGGACTGCACCTCCGGCAGCTGGCGCAGCGTCCACATCAGCTGAGCCGCCAACAGCCGCCGCGCCTCCGGGGAGAGGCTCAGCACCGAGTCGCTCAGTGGTACATCGACGCGCCCGATGTCCGAAAGCGTAACTCCCACATCGAGCGAGGTGTGCGGCGGAAAGACTGTCGCCACGACGCCGGCCAGCTGTTGCGACGGCCCCTGCAGCAGGTCGGACACCAGGGAGGTGGCTGTGGTGTCGCCAAGCATGAGGTAGACGGGATCTGGCGTGAGTACCGACAAGGTGGGGTCGAAGAAGTACAGCGAGAAGGGCCGGAAGTACGACGCGAAGTAGTCGCTGTCGATGAACGTGCCGGGCATCGGATCGATGATCCGCCACTGCCCCTTGACGCGGCGTAGGTGCAGTTGCAGTTGCAGTGTGCGGGTCGATCCGTTGGCCGACGTCCACTTCCCGCGCGGGTCAAGTGAGCCCCGCGTGTGCATGGTGACCGACACCGTGCCGCCCGAATCGATGAGCTCCTGGTCGTGATAGACCACGAGGCCGTCGGCAGGGTCCCAGCCCGACGCAGCGTCAGGAGTCAGGAACTGCCGGGCAGTCGTGAGTGTCTGCGGGTAGGCGAGCATCGCCGCCAAGAACCCGGACACGATCTCCTCACGAGTTGCCCCGGGTGACGGGCCGGGCGGAACGTTGGTGATGAGCTGCGGGTCCTGCTGCACGCCCACTGCTGAGCTGCGCTGCACGGTCGAGTCGCTGGGGATCGAGACGCACGCCGAACTGAGTGCGGCCAGCAGCGCGAACAAGGCCGCCAGACGGCACCGCGCACCGGCGCCTTCTCGCAACCGAGCAGCGTCCAAGCGGCTGGGAGGCCTCATCGGACCCCCCGAGGACCCGAGAAGCGGGCGTATGGCCCACCGACAGTGGCGGTTTGTTCGTCGTCGAGCGGCTGGAGCGGTAGCGGCGACTCACCCACCCGACCGCCGGCCCGGCGGGGCAGCGTGAGCCGGAACACCGAGCCGCGGCCCGGGGCTCCCCACGCGTCGAGCCGCCCGCCGTGCAGCACGGTGTCCTCTACGGCGATCGAAAGGCCGAGCCCCGTCCCGCCGTGCGTGCGGTCACGGGCCGGATCGGCTCGCCAGAAGCGGTTGAAGACGAGCGTGTCCTCGCCTCGCTTGAGTCCGATCCCGAAGTCGCGCACGGACAGCGCTACAGCATCCTCGCTCCTGGCCACCGCAACGTCGACGTCGTGCCCGTTGCCGTAGTTGATGGCGTTCACGATGAGATTGCGGGCGATGCGTTCAAGCCGGCGTACGTCGGCGGTGGTGACGCATGGCTCGTCCGGCACCCTCACCCGAACCGTGCTGCCGCGCTGCGCGGCCAGCGCAGCGGTGGAGTCGGCCACCCGACGGGCGAGATCGCCAAGGTCGACCTCGCTGAGATCCAGCACGGCGACCCCTGCATCGAAGCGACTGATCTCCAGCAGGTCGGTGAGGAGACCCTCGAACCGGTCGAGCTCGCCCTGCAGCAGCTCCGCCGACCGGGCGGTGACTGGGTCGAAGTCGTCCTTGGCGTCGTGCAGGACGTCGGCCGCCATCCGCACAGTCGTCAGCGGTGTTCGCAGCTCGTGGCTGACATCGGCGACGAACCGGCGCTGGACGCGCGACAGCTCCTCCAGCTGACGGATCTGCCGTTGCAGGCTTGCCGCCATCTGGTTGAACGACGTACCGAGGCGGGCGATGTCGTCTTCGCCCCTGACCTGCATGCGCTCCTCGAGGTGTCCCGCCGCGAGCCGTTCGGCGATGCGCCTGGCCAGGCGCACCGGGGTCACAACCTGCCGGGTCACCAGCCAGGCGATCGTCCCCAACAGCACGACGAGCAGCGCGCCGGTGGTGATGAGCGCACTGCGGACGACCGACAGCGTCTGCTGCTGTTCTGCGAGCGGGAACACGTAGAACAACGCATAGGACTGCCCGGTGCTCGAGATTTGGAGCTGCGAGCCCACCACCAGCCCGGGTATTGACGACTGTCCTTGCTGGTGGATCGGGGCGTATGACCAGTAGACGCCGGGTGAACTGCGCACTGCGTCCATCAGTCCGCGAGAGATCGTCGCGGCCGCGTCCACCTGGCCCGAGGCGAGGCTGCCTCCGGTGGGCTGGACAGCCGGTCCGGCGGACACCGGCCCGATGATCACCACGTCGTAGTCGTTTTGTGCTTCGGCGCTCGGGGACAGCACCTCGATGAGCTTGCGAATCTCCGGACCGACGTCGAAGAAGCTGCCGATCTCAGCGCTGTCGAGCCGGGCCTGAGCTGTCTGCGCACCGACGGTCGCCTGCGCGATCGATGCCTGCTGCTTGCTGTCAAGAAGACCCTCCGTCACCTGACGAAGCAGCACCCAGCCGGCCAAGAGGGCGAGCACGGCTGACAGAGCGAGGGTCCCGATCACCACCCGGGCCTGGATCGAGCGACGCCATACGTCGACCAATGACCGCACCGGCGTGAGCAGGCTGCGCCAGGCGAGGACGAGCGCCTGGTCGAGGCGTTGCCCGGCCTGAGCCAGCGGAGAGGAGGCACCTCGCTGCACCTGATGCGCCATGGTTATCCGGCGGCCGGCGGCTCGCCGGCCGTGTACCCCACCCCGCGGACCGTCAGGACGATCTGCGGATTCTCCGGGTCGATCTCGACCTTCGACCGCAGCCGTTGCACGTGCACGTTGACGAGCCGAGTGTCGGCGGCGTGCCGGTAGCCCCACACCTGTTCCAGCAGCACCTCACGGGTGAACACCTGCCATGGCTTGCGCGCCAAGCACACCAGCAGGTCGAACTCGAGCGGCGTCAGCGAAAGCCGCTCACCGCTTCGTGAGACGGTGTGCCCTGCCACGTCGATGCTGAGGTCGCCGATGCGCAGCTCCTCCGGTACGTCGCCGTCGAACTTACGGAGCCGGGCGCGCACCCGCGCCACCAGCTCCTTGGGCTTGAACGGTTTGACGACGTAGTCGTCGGCTCCTGACTCCAGACCCACGACGATGTCGACAGTGTCGTTCTTGGCCGTGAGCATGATGATCGGCACACCCGACTCGTTGCGCACTTCTCGGCAGACGTCGACGCCGTCTTTGCCGGGGAGCATCAGATCGAGCAGCACCAGGTCCGGCCGGAAATCTCGCACCGCAGCGAGCGCGCGATCACCGGTCGAGCAGACCCGCGGCTCGAAGCCCTCGTTGCGCAGGACGATCGTGAGCATCTCGGCCAACGAGGAGTCGTCATCGACAACGAGGACCCTCCCTCGTTGGGTGCGCACGGGCTCCATGGCAGCTCACCTTCTCGTGACGACCCGCCTGACTGCGGAATCCGTCACCGTAAGCGTACGGCGGATCGCCGTCTCAGCCGGTCCGGAGCGTGCTTCGCGCTCCATCTGAAGCCGCGCCGCCCTTAGTACCGGTAATGGTCTGACTTGTAGGGCCCCTCGACCTCGACTGCGAGGTAGTCCGCCTGCTCCTGACTCAGTCTGGTCAGCGAAACCCCCAGCGCGGGAAGGTGCAGCCGGGCGACCTCTTCGTCGAGGTGCTTGGGAAGCGTGTAGACACCGGTCGGATAGTCAGCCGGTTTGGTGAACAGCTCAATCTGTGCGAGCACCTGGTTGGTGAACGAGTTGGACATCACGAACGACGGGTGGCCGGTTGCGTTGCCCAGATTGAGCAGCCGGCCCTCGCTCAGCACGATGATGGAGTGACCGTCGGCGAAGGTCCACACGTCGACCTGCGGCTTGACGGTCTGACGTTGGATTCCCGGTACGCCGGCCAGGCCCGCCATGTCGATCTCGTTGTCGAAGTGGCCGATGTTGCCGAGGATCGCCTGGTGCTTCAGCCGGGCCATGTGGTCGGCGGTGACGACGTTGAGACAGCCGGTGGCGGTCACCACGATGTCGGCCCGGTCGACCACTTCGTCGAGCGTGGCAACCTGATAGCCGTCCATGGCGGCCTGCAACGCGCAGATCGGGTCGATCTCGGTGATGATCACCCTGGCGCCCTGGCCCCGGAGGGACTCAGCGCAACCTTTGCCCACGTCGCCGTACCCGCACACGACGGCCACCTTGCCGCCGATCAGCACGTCGGTCGCCCGGTTGATGCCGTCGAGGAGCGAGTGGCGGCAGCCGTAGCGGTTGTCGAACTTCGACTTCGTGACCGAGTCGTTGACGTTGATGGCGGGGAACAGCAGCGACCCGGCGCGGAAGCGCTCGTAGAGCCGGTGGACGCCGGTGGTCGTCTCTTCGGTGACGCCGCGTATGCCGTTCGCGACGGTGGTCCACTTGGCGGGCGCCTCAGCGAGGCTGCGGTTCAGCACCCTCAGCACCTCACGGAACTCCGGGTTGTCGGTGGAGTCCGGCGACGGCGCCGCACCCGCCTTCTCGTACTCCACACCCAGGTGCACGAGCAGAGTTGCGTCGCCACCGTCGTCGAGGATCATGTTGGGGCCGCTGGCGGTCCCAACCGAGGAATCGGCCGCGGGGCCGCTGGCGGTCCCAACCGAGGAATCGGCCGCGGGGCCGCTGGCGGTCCCAACCGAGGAATCGGCCGTGGGACCTGACTCCGGCCAGGTGAGGATCTGCTCGGCGCACTCCCAGTAGTCGGCGAGGCTCATCCCCTTCCACGCGAAGACCGGCACGCCGCGGGGGTCATCTGGCGTGCCGTCGGGACCTACGACGGCGGCCGCGGCCGCGTGGTCCTGGGTGGAAAAGATGTTGCAGCTCGCCCAGCGAACCTCAGCGCCCAAGGCGGTCAGCGTCTCGATCAGCACGGCAGTCTGCACGGTCATGTGCAACGAGCCCGCAATTCGGGCGCCGGCGAGCGGCTTGGTGTCGGCGTACCGCTCCCGCATGGCCATCAGCCCAGGCATCTCGTGCTCGGCGAGCGATATCTCGGCGCGTCCGAAGTCGGCCAGCGACAGGTCGGCAACCTTGAAGTCCATGGATCGCAGATTAACCCGCCGGGTCCCTCCGGTGACCATCCGCGTCTCGGCCAAGGCCGATTCCTAGGTAAAGCGCGGTGTAGCTGCCCAACGTCAGCAGCGACGCGTACCGGGCCATCTCGGGCCCCTCCATGCCCTCGATGCTCTGGCAGCGCACGTCGTGGCTTTCCGCCGTCGTACTGAGCCGGCCCCGGTTCTCCCGGATCGTGGCCTCCTCCGTACCGTCGTCAAGGACGAGCAGGCCGGGGCGCAAGGGCGTTCCCGACGTCGGCCCATCGGCGAAGGGGTCGGCGAACACGTCACGAGGCGGGACCGCCTCGAGCACCGGGAGGAGATGCGCCGCGTCGGCGGCAAGTGCCGGTCTGCCACTGGTACGGCGAAGCGCCTCCGCCACCCGCCGAGCGGCGCGGGCAGCGAGCACCGAGCCGCCCCAGACCAACGGCACGGCGTCGGCGAGCGTGATCGCCAAGTCTTTGGCGGGATTGCTGCCGATATCCCGGTTCGGCGAGCAGGCGACGGCGACGTCATCCAGGACTCGGGCTACGTCGTTGGCGTCGACCTCGGGCCCGACTCCAAGCCGGTGCAACGCCTGCAGCATGACGACCGCGACGGCCAACGTGTCATCGGTCTGCGTCGGCAACAAGGTGCTGCTGCGGCCTTGCGCGAGCTCGGCGAGCACCGAGTGCGGCGGGCAGGCGGTGACGAGAGAGCAGCCCCGTCGGATGCCCTCGTGGACGGCGGACGCGGTCGAGGCGTCTCCTCCGCCCGGCGCGAGGACGATGACCAGGTCCAAGGCACCGGCCCAGCCGGGAAGGCGCGGGCCCGGCCAGGCGACGAACGGCACCGGGCACCACGGCTCCAGCACAGCGCGCAGCAACCGGGCGTCGGCCCCAGCTGCCACGATCGCCCGTGGGGGGCTGTCGGTGTTCAAGTCGGCGGCCGAATCGGCCGCGCCACCCGCCTCCAGCCGCACCCGCGCCCCAGACTCCGCCAGCCGCCGAAGCGCCGCGTCGGCAGCGAGCAGGACCTCCGTGTCGTCGAGCCGGGTCTCGTCGAAGACGTCAGCCATCGGACCCTTGCGCCAGACCGCCCTCCTTCGGCGAGCCGTCTGCCGGCGGCACGTCGATCGGGCGTACCGGCTCATCGCCAAAGGTCGCATCATCAGCGCCGCTCACGTCGGCGGTGGCGGTCTCCCCTGAAGGGAGCCGCGGCGAGCCGGGCTGTCGAGCCTCGTCGACGAGCATGACGGGGATGTCGTCACGCACCGGGTAGGTGAGTCCGCACTCGTCACAGATCAGCTCGTCGTGCTCGGCGTCGGCCGTCAGCGTTCCCTTGCAATCAGGGCAGACAAGGATTTCCATCAGCACCGGGTCGAGCTTCATCTGCCCCTCCTGATCATCGCGAGCACCTCGTCCCGCACCGACTCCATCGTCGCAGAGTCGTCGGCCTCGACGTTGAGCCGCAGCAGCGGCTCAGTGTTCGACGGGCGCACATTGAACCACCACCGCGACGCCGTCACCGTCAATCCGTCGAGGAAGTCCAACTCGGTCTCCGGCCGAGCAACGTACGCCGCCTCGAGGTCCGCGAGCACCGGCTCGGACCGGTCGACAACGCTATTGACCTCACCGGACGCGACGTAGGGATCGAACTCGGCCACGACCTGCGAAGCCGGCCGCGTGTCTTCGGCGAGTGCGGCGAGCAGGTGCAAGGCGGCCAGCATGCCGGAGTCGGCGTACCAGAAGTCCCGGAAGTAGAAGTGACCAGAGTGCTCGCCGCCGAAGACGGCGTCTTGTTGTGCCATGACTGCCTTGATGAACGAGTGCCCAACCCGTGTGCGCACCGGTACACCGCCGAGCCGGCGCACCAGCTCCGGCACCGCCCGGCTCGTGATCAGGTTGTGCACGACCGCTGCCCCCGGCTCGCGGGCGAGCTCGCGCGCGGCGATCAACCCGGTAAGCGCCGATGGCGACACCGACTTCCCGCGCTCGTCGACGGCAAAGCAACGGTCGGCGTCACCGTCGAAGGCGAGGCCGAGGTCTGCGCTGTTTCGCATCACCGCTGCTTGCAGATCACGCAGGTTGGCAGCGTCCAGGGGATTGGCTTCGTGATGCGGAAAGGTTCCGTCGAGCTCGAAGTAGAGCGGGACCAGCTCGACGTCGAGTCCGGCGAGGACGGCGGGCACGGTGTGGCCAGCCATGCCGTTGGCCGCGTCGACCACGACCTTGAGCCGGCGACCAGTCACCGGCACGAGCCGGCGCAGGTGCTTGGCGTACGCCGGCAGCACATCGAGCTGCTGGATGCCGCCGCGCCGCACCGTGACCGGTGTCGATTGCCCCAAGCGCACTTGGCGACTCGCAGCCGACTCAACAAGCGCGGTCGCTACCCGGTCCCTGATTGCGGCGAGCCCAGAGTCGAGGCCGATGGCAACAGCCCCAGCGCGGCACAGCTTGATCCCGTTGTAGTCCGCGGGATTGTGCGACGCCGTGACCATGGCGCCGGCCATGCCGAACTGACCCGAGGCGAAATACAGCTCGTCGGTAGACACGAGGCCGATGTCGGTGACGTCGGCACCAGCAGCGCGCGCGCCGTCAGCGAAGGCACCAGCGAGCCCCGGTGATGTTGGCCGCATGTCGTGACCCACGACCACCGAGCTCGGCCGGGTTTCGCCTGCGACCTCTCGAACGAAAGCGTCGCCGATCGCGCTGGCCGTCGCCTCGTCGAGCTGATCGGGGACTAGGCCCCGGACGTCGTACGCCTTGAAGATCGCCGCCGGGTCAGCCACGGCGTCATCTTCGCAGAGCGGTCACCCCACGATTCGGCGAAGGAACTCCCGCGTGCGCTGCTGCTGCGGCGACGTGAACAGGTCCTCGGGAGCTGCCTCCTCCAGCACCCGACCATCGTCGATGAAGCAGACCCGGTCGGCGACCTCCCGGCAGAACTGCATCTCGTGTGTGGCCATGACCATCGTCATTCCGCCCGCAGCGAGTCCGCGAATGATCTCCAGTACCTCACCGACCAGCTCCGGGTCGAGGGCCGAGGTCACCTCGTCGAGCAGCAGCAGCCGAGGATCGGTCATCAGTGAACGGGCGAACGCCGCCCGCTGCTGTTGCCCACCGCTCAGGCGGTCCGGATAAGCGGTCGCCTTGTCACCCAACCCGAAGCGGGAGAGCAGCGTGGCCGCCCTGTCGTTGGCCACCGAGCGTGGCATCCGGTGCACCTTGCGGGCGGCCAGCGTGACGTTGTCGAGCACCGATAGGTGCGGGAACAAGTTGTAGGACTGGAAGACCATGCCGATCGAGCGGCGTACGTCGTCTGGCCGAACGGCTGGATCGGTGATGTCGCGGCCCGCGAAGACGATCCGGCCGTCGTCGACGGTTTCGAGCAGGTTGATGCAACGCAGCAGCGTCGACTTGCCCGAACCCGAGGCACCGATCAGAGCCACCACTTGGTGTGAGTCGACAGCGAGGTCGACGCCGCGAAGAACGACCGAGGTGCGGAACTGCTTCCAGACGTTCTCGACGAGAAGCTCGCTCACACGGCGCCCTCGGAGTGTTGGCGAGCGAGCGCTCGGGCGCTCAGCCAGTCGGTGACCCGGGCGAGGGGGACAGTCAGCGCGATGAAGAAGAGGGCCGCCACGACGTAGGGGGTGTAGTTGAAGTTGAAGGAGGCATAGATGCCCGCTTGGCGCAGCGATTCACCGAAACCGAGCACGGCGATCAGTGCGGTGTCCTTTTGCAGCGAGACGAAGTCGTTGAGCAGCGGCGGCAGCACCCGCCGGATTGCCTGCGGCAAGACGACGCTGCGCAATGTCTGCCCGGAGGAGAGCCCAAGTGAACGAGCCGCCGCCCGCTGACTTGGGTGCACGGATTCGATGCCGGAGCGGAATACCTCGGCGACATAGGCGCCGTACGACAGCGTCAGCGCGATGAGCCCCAACCAGAAGAGGCTCGTCGGGATGCCCTGCAGCCGGAGCGCCGGCAACCCGAACCCCACCAGGAACACGAGCAACAGGGTGGGGATGCCGCGGAAGAGGTCGACGTACGCGACCGCAAGTGCCCGGAGTGGAAACAGCAGCGGCGAGCGGGTTCCGCGCACCACGGCGACCGCGAGACCCACCGCCAAGATGACGGGCTCGGCAACCAGGAAGAGCTTGACGTTCAGCCAGAAGCCGTCGGCGATAGCCGGGAAGGAAGCCCGCGCGTCTGGCCACGAGAAGAAGGTGTCACGGACCCGCGGCCAGCCTGGCGACGACGCGATGAAGACAGCGAGGCCGCCGAGGACAACGAGGGTCGATGCCGTAGCGATCAGCGTCGAGCGGCGGGCACGGCGCCGTCGGACGCGCTCGCGACCGATCTGGAGATCGGACTTGGCCCATGGGCCGCCGGCTGAGCTCAGCGCCGGTCAGCTCAGCTCGGGCACGTTGACGACCGAGCTCAGCCACCGCTTCTGGATCGCGGCCAGCTTGCCGGACTGCTTGAGCTTCCCCAGCGCCTGGTTGACACAAGAAACGAGCGGGTTGCCCTTCTCGAACAGCATCCCGAACCGTTCGACCTGGCCCCTTGTCGGCTGGAACTGGCCGACGATGGTCGAGTGCGGGATCTGAGCCGCCGTGATGTAGAAGGCGGTCGGCAGGTCGACGACGATGGCGTCGATCTGGCCGTTGAGCAGTGCCTGTTTCGCTGCGTTGGTGTCGTCATAGACAGCGACCGGCGTGCTCGGCGCTATGACGTCGTTGGCTGCGGTGAGCGATGTGGTGCCGACCTGAGCGCCCAGCTTGGCGCTCTTGAGGCCAGCGATCGAGTGAGCAGAGGCGTACGGCGACTTGTCGAGGACGACGAGCGCCTGAGCCGCTTGGTAGTACCCCTTGGAGAAGTCCACCACCTGCGCGCGTTGCGGTGTGATCGAGATCTGGTTGATGTCGAAGTCGAAGCTTTTGGCTCCGGGTGCATACGAGCTGTTGAACGGCACGTTCGCCCAGGTGACCTGGGAGTCACTGAAGCCCAGCTGGTGCGCGACGGCGTACGCGACGGCGCTTTCGAAGCCCTGCCCGTTGGTGGGGTCGTTGTGCCGGAACCACGGATCGTAGGCGGGTGAGTCGGTGCCGATCGTGAGTGTCCCCGGCTTGACCAGGCGAAGCTGCCCAGGCGCACACGGATCGGATGCTCCCGACGGAGTCGTCGAGTGCATGGTGGAGCTGCCGCCGGAGGACGGAGACGGAGACGGAGACGGCGAGCCTGCGCTGTTGTCGGCCGGCGCGCACCCGGCAAGAGCGAGCGCCACCACTGCACTGACGACTCCAACAGAAGCGGTGAGCGGCTTGGCGAACACAGGCATGGGCGTCAGCCTAACGGCGTGCCTGCTCTGAGATCAGTCATCCAGGCCGCCGAGATCGTCAGGGTCGCACCCCAGCAGCGCCGACACCTGGTCGACGAGCTGCGCGTGCACCAGCAGCACCCGCTCCGGGCGGGTCTTGGCGCGCGCCTCGATGGGCCGGCGAAAAAGGACCACGCGCGCCGGCGACCCCGAAGTACCGGGGACGTGTGAACCGAGTGGCACCGGTTCAGTCCAATCGTCGCTGAGGGCCGGCACGTCCTCGGTGCCGAACTCCACATCATCGAGGTCATGGCCCAAGCGCGCCGACAACCGGTCGACGAGCGACAGCACCAGATCGTCAAAGTCGTCTCGCCGGGTGGGGAGCAACTCGGCGGCCCGCGGGCTCAACGGGCCGGGCAACCACATCACACCGCGCACGCCGCGCCCCCGCCGGTCCCTCGGCCCGCCAGGTCGGCGCTCGGCCACCACGGTCGGCGGTTGCTGCATGCGCCCATTGTTGCCTCCCGCAGGGCAGGACGCGGTTCGGTCGCCGGTGGGTCGGTCCAGCGACGTTCGCTACCAGGACACAGCGGACCGGGGGGAACGCAATGCGGCGCTGCAGCACGCGTCGCCGGTAGCGTCAGCGAACGTGACCCGTCGCCGGCTCTGCTCCCGCAGTGCCTGCGCTCGAGCGGCCGTGGCCACGCTCACCTACGACTACCGGGACTCCACCGCGGTGCTCGGACCGCTGGCGACGTACGCCGAGCCCCACGCGTACGACTTGTGCACCCAACATGCCGAACGACTCAGCGTTCCGCGCGGGTGGGACGTCATAAAGCTCTGCCGCGACGTCGGCCCTCCCCAGCCCAGTGGGGACGACCTGCTGGCGCTCGCCGACGCGGTCCGCGAGGCGGCCAGGCCGCGACCCCCCGCGGAGGCGACGGTGTCGGCGGCCGCTGCCGGTCGCCGACCGCACCTTCGGCTGCTGCGCTCAACCGACGCTTGAAGCTAGACGGCCCGCTTCTTCAGCTTGCGCCGCTCCCGCTCCGACAGGCCACCCCAGATGCCGAACCGCTCATCATGCAGCAGCGCGTATTCGAGGCATTCGCCTCGCACCTCACACGACAAGCAGACCCGTTTGGCCTCTCGCGTCGAACCGCCCTTTTCGGGGAAGAACGCCTCGGGGTCAGTTTGCGCGCAGAGGGCGCGCTCCTGCCACATGAGTTCTTCGGCGTCGCTCTCGAGCACCTCGAAGTCTCGCAACGCGACTCGCCTCCTCGACCCAGTTCTGCACTTGTGCCGCTCTGGTAGGGAAGTGCGGCACCTACAAATTACAAGCCTGTAATACGGCTCACGTCAAGCCGAGCACCAGATCCGCCGACCGAATCACCCTCGATGGAGCCGCCGATGGCCGGCTTGTTGCAGCGGCTCGCTACGTCGTCGGCCCCTGCCACCAGCTCTGCCGCTGAGGCGGTTGCTCGCCCTCGACCGGCGCCTCTTGCCCTGGATCAGCCGGCGCTGGGGTTCCGGGTTGCGCCCCGGGCGCGGGTAGGTAGCTGGCCTCCGGCTGCAACCACTGGGATGCAGGGAGCCCCTGCTGCTCCGGTTGACCCTGATACGGATCAGCCCAGCTAGCCGCCGTCGCCCCGGGCGGACTCGCGTCACCCGCGCCGGGTGGCCGGTCCCAGCCCCGATGTAGTTCGCCGCCCTCCGGCTGGCTCCAGCCCGTCTGACCGGGGCCGGCCGAGCCGTCGTACCCCTGCGCCGAGTGCTGCCCCGAGGCAGACTGCGGGACCGTCTTTGGAGACGCGCGGAGGACGCTGTAGGTGAACCACGCAGCCAGTCCAAGGAGCAGCAGCCGCGCGACGCCAAGCAGCACCCCGACGATCTTGCCGGCGCCGAGAACCCCTCCGAAGATCCCGGGGCCATAGCCGCTCTCGCCGGCCCCGAGGCTGGCAAAGAACGTGATCACCGCCAGGACGAACGCCAGACCGGCGATCACCAGCGCGGCGAGGACGACGGCGCGGGCGTTCGAGGCGGGCTCCCCCAGCCCGCTGACCAGCGCAACGGCAGCGACAAGGCACACGATCAGGACCGGAGACCCAAACAGGTAACCGAAGGCTGCCGATTTGCCGGCGAAGTCGAGGCCGACAGCATCCTTGCTCTTGAACATCAGCGAGAGTCCGCTGACCAGGTACAGGGCGGCGACGGCGAGCAGACCATAGGAAAGCAGCCCGCGCGACCTCTTCAACGCGTCGGTGACCATGGTGACTCCCGGTGCTGAGCCGCTCGTCTGACCGGCTCAGCCTGCCACACCAGGCGTACGGCGGCAGGTGGCTAACCTGCCCTCATGCGGATCACGGTGCTCGCGGGTGGCATCGGTGGCGCCCGGTTCCTGCTCGGGTTGCGAGCCGCAACCGACCCGGACACGGACACGATCACGGTGATCGGCAACACCGCCGACGACATCTGGCTGTTCGGGCTGCGGATCTGTCCCGACCTCGACACGGTGATGTACACCCTCGGCGGCGGCATCGACGCCGAGCGTGGCTGGGGTCGAAGTGACGAGACGTGGCACGCGGCGGAGGAGCTGGCGGCGTACGGCGTAGAGCCCGCTTGGTTCGGGCTGGGTGACCGCGACTTGGCGACGCACGTCGTGCGGTCGCAGATGCTCGCGGCCGGCTATCCGCTGTCGGCGGTGACCGAGGCGCTGTGCGAGCGCTGGCAGCCCGGTGTCCGGCTCCTGCCCATGACGGATGACCGGGTCGAGACGCACGTCGTGCTCGACGACGCCGATGGTGAACGGCGGGCGCTTCACTTCCAGGAGTACTGGGTGCGGCTGCACGCTCCGGCGGCACACTCCGTCGTCGCGGTCGGAGCCGAGGAGTCGACACCGGGGCCGCGGGTCCTGGACGCGCTGGCCGAGGCCGACCTGATCATCTTCGCGCCGTCCAATCCGGTGGTCTCCATCGGCACGATCTTGGCCGTGCCGGGCATCGCCGAAGCCGTTCGTACGGCGCCTGGGGTGGCCGTTGGGGTGTCGCCGATCATCAGGGGCGCACCGGTGCGAGGCATGGCCGACCGGCTGCTTCCGGTGATCGGCGTCGAAGTCAGCGCTGCGGCGGTCGGTCGCCACTACGGCAGTCGGCGATCAGGAGGTTTGCTGGATGCTTGGCTGGTGGACGAGTCAGATGCCGGAGCCCTGCCAGCGCTCGACGAGCTTGGCCTGGCCGCAGGCGCCGTCCCGCTGTATCTGCGCGACGCCGGCACCTCCGAGGCACTTGCCAGGAACGTCCTGAAGCTGGCGGAAACCGTCGTAGCCCGCCGGTGAGGCCGCCCTCGGCACTCCAGATCCAGGCCGTGCGCTGGCCCGAGGTGCAGGCAGGTGACGATCTCGGCCGATTGCTCGCCGACACTGCGACGCTGCAAGACGGAGATGTCGTCGTCATCACCAGCAAGGTCGTCAGCAAGGCGACTGGTCGTGTGGTCAACGGCACTCGTAAGGCTTGGACGCACGCCGAAACCGTTCGCGTGGTTGCCCGGCGGAGTGAGACCGTGATCAGCGAGACCTCGCACGGACTGGTGCTGGCCGCCGCCGGGGTCGACGCGTCGAACACGCCACCCGGCACTGTGGTCTTGCTGCCTGTTGACGCGGACGCCATGGCTTCGGACCTCCGCGCAACAATCGCCGAGACGACCGGGCGCAACGTGGCGGTCATCATCACCGACACGGCGGGGCGAGCGTGGCGCGTGGGACAGACCGACATAGCCATCGGTTGTGCCGGCCTGCCGGCGGTCAGCGACCTGCGCGGAGCAGTTGACGGGTACGGGCGCCGACTCGAGGTCACCATGCCGGCCATCGCCGACGAAGTGGCGGGCGCAGCCGATTTGGTGAAGGGCAAGGCGACCGGATGTCCGATAGCGGTCGTCCGTGGGCTCGCCGCGGCTATTCTCCCGTTGGGAACGGCCGGCGGCGGGGCAAAAGCCCTCGTGCGCGCCGCCGAAGCCGACCTGTTCGGCCTCGGCGCGCGCGAAGCGGTGACCGCAGCGGCGCTGCGAGCCGACACAGTGGCATTGGCACACTTCCCGCGCCTGACAGCAGACGAGGACGTGCCGTTCGAGCACCTCGCGACAGAGCCCGACCAGGACCTGGCGCTGAGGGTCGACCGCCAAGGCAGCGGCGACCAACGGGTGTGGAACGTGCAGGTCGACGTACGTGCCGGCGCCGAAGCCACAGCCTGGTACGCCGCCGGACAACTCGTCGAGCGCTGCCGCACTGTGGCGACCGGCCACCGACTCGTCGCAGCAGCACCACCCGCCCCGTACGCCATCCGGTCCGGCTGGGTCGCCGCGGACCGCATGGCCTGGCGCCTTGCGTAAACTCAGGTGACGAGAGCCGCCACCCGCCGTATCGCCACCAAGGACGCACCTCCGTGAGCAAGTCGAACAAGAACCGCGAACGCCGGGCGGTCGTGGAGCAAATGCAGCGTGAGGCGAAGGCTGCCGAACGCAAACGCACGCTCACGGTCATCGCCGTGTGTGCCACGATCGCGCTGGTCGTGGTGGGCCTGGCTGGCTATCAGGTCTGGAAGAACCAGCAGGCCCAGGCCGAGCTGTCCAACACGTCGGTGACAAGTCTCGGCGCAACTGCGCAGAGCGCCGGCTGCACGTCGGTGCAGCAGCAGAACGCGACGGGCCAAGGCGATCACGTGAGCACCCCCGTGCACTACGACACGGTGCCGCCGGCGTTCGGCCCGCACAACCCGACGCCCGACAGCAGCGGCAAGCACTTCTTCACCGCCGCCGATCGGCCTCCCGTTGAAGTTCTCGTCCACAACCTCGAGCACGGCTGGACGATCGTGTGGTACGACGACTCGGTGGCCGCCAACAGCACCCAGATGCAGGCGCTCACGGCCACAGCCGCGAAGTTCGACGCGCACGGCAATGACCCCAGCTACAACATGATCATCGCGCCGTGGACGTCCAAGGACGGTGAGGGCAGGCCCATTCCCGACGGCAAGCACATCGCCATCACGCATTGGTCGATCCACCAACCTGTCTACTCGGCACCCACCAGCAACAAGCAGCCGCCGTCGTACGGCGAGAGCCAGTACTGCACATCGTTCTCGGGTGCCGTGCTGACCGCCTTCATGAAGAGGTTCCCGTACGACGACGCGCCGGAGGGCTATCTCTGGCACCAATGATCCGCCGGCGCCGGATCGGTGCCCCCACTTCCACTGAGCTGTCGCCGATCGCTCAGGAATGGGACAGGTGGCTGCCCGGACGTGGTGACGCCCCAGCCGGCACCACGACTCCGTCTGCGAGCACGCACTCGCGCAGCACGGCGTGTACGCCGATAGTGGCGCCTGCCCCGATCACCGAATCGACTACCACCGCCGCACTGCCGACGGCCACGTCAGCGAAGACGACACTGCGGCGGACTTCGGCACCGTCTGCCACGGCGCTGTGCGGCCCGATCGAGCTGCCTCCCACAACGCTCGCCGTCGCGTCGATGCAGGCATTGTTCGCACACCAGTACTCGGCTGGGGCAGATCGGTAGGCGGGGCTGGCCGCCACCCCCAGCACCACGTCGGCGGAGGCTCGGCACAGCGCTGGTGGCGTCCCTATGTCGATCCAGTACGCGTCATCGAGGTGACCCATTAGCCGGCAGCCGGACAGCAGCAGCTCAGGAAACGTCTGCCGCTCCACCGACACCACCTCGCCCACAGGAATACGGTCGATGATGTCTCGGCGGAAGACATAGCAGCCAGCGTTGATCTGCGAGGACACCGGGCTCTGCGACTTCTCGATGAACGCCATGACCCTGCCGGTTTCGTCCGTCGGAACGCAGCCGAAGGCACGTGGATCCGGCAGTTCCACGAGATGCAGAGAGACGTCGGCAGCTGCGGCTCGGAAGCTGTCGACCTGCCCCTGCAGGTCGTGCCCGCTCAGGATGTCGCCGTTGAGGACGACGACAGGCTCGCCGGCCGCTGACCCGAGCTCGCTGGCGGCGTTCCGGATCGCACCCCCGGTGCCCAGCGGTTCGGTCTCTTTGATGTACACCAGATCGATTCCCCACTGCTGACCGTCGCCGAGCACCGGCTTGAACATGTCGGCCCGGTAGCTCGTCGCCAGTACCACCCTGTCGATGCCGGCCGCCGCCAACTTGGCCAGTTGGTGGACGACAAGGGGGACGCCGGCGACCGGAAGCAGGTGTTTGGGCCGCGACTCGGTGAGGGGCAGCAGACGTGTGCCGAGCCCGCCCGCGACGATCACCGCTTCCACGGCCGTCATCCAACCATTGGACGAGCCGACTGCTCGGATGGTCGCCCTGGGCAGCCGGGCGGTTCAGCGCCGTTAGGCTGACAGCTATGAGCGTTCTCGTCACCGGCGGCGCCGGCTACATCGGCGCCCACGTCGTACGCCTACTCAGCGAGCGAGGAGACACCGTCGTCGCCGACGACCTCAGCACCGGTACGCCGTCTCGAGTGAGCGACGCACCCCTGGTGCAGATCGACCTGGCCGCCGACGACGCAGTGGACAAGCTGAGCGCCATGATGCGCGAGTACGCCGTCGGCGCGGTCGTACACATCGCTGCCAAGAAGCAGGTCGGTGAGTCCGCAGAGAAGCCTGCGTGGTACTTCCGCCAGAACGTCGGCGGGATGGCCAACCTGCTGATGGCGATGGAGACCGCCGAGGTGGGCAAGCTGATGTTCAGCTCGTCGGCGGCGACGTACGGGCTGCCTGACGTGCCCGCCGGCACGCTGCTCGATGAAGAGGTGACGTGCCGCCCGATCAGTCCGTACGGCGAGACCAAGCTGATCTGTGAGTGGATGTGCCGTGACGCGGCTTCTGCGTGGGGACTGCGCTGGGCCGGGCTGCGTTACTTCAACGTCGCCGGTTCCGGCTGGCCGGAGCTGGGCGACCCGGCGGTCCTCAACCTCATCCCGATCGCACTTCAGGCATTGACCTCCGGCGAGCAACCCAAGGTGTTCGGGGACGACTACGACACCCCTGACGGCACCTGCATCCGCGACTACGTGCACATCTTGGATCTCGCAGAGGCGCACCTGACGACACTTGACTACCTCGACCGCGACGAGCGGCCGCACACCATCTTCAACGTCGGTACGGGCGCCGGGGCCTCGGTCACCGAGGTGCTCGACCAGATCGCTGCCACCACCGGGTACGCCGTCGACGCACCCGTGGTCGACCGTCGTCCGGGCGACCCCGCCATGCTGGTCGCCGACGTCAGCCGGATGCGCGAGGTCATGGGCTGGGAGAGCAGCAAAACCCTCGCCGAGATGGTGGACTCTGCGTGGGAGGCATGGGAGCCGATCCACGGCAGTCCGGACGTGCCACCCCCCGGGACGACAGACGCGTCCTCGTAGATCTGACGCCATCGATTTGTCGTCAGTCGTCCTCTTCGTCGTCGAGTGAGTAGCCCAGCGCCCTGACCGCCTCTTCGGACGTGCCCTCGAACGCCAGCTGGCCGGCTTTGAGCACCAGCCCTCGGTCACACAGATTGACCACCTGCTTGGGGTTGTGGCTGACGAAGATCATCGTGCGGCCCTCTTCTTTGAGCCGGCGGATGCGCTTCATGCACTTGCGCTTGAACGGCTGGTCGCCCACCGCGAGCATCTCGTCCATCAAGAAGATGTCGCACTCGGTGTGCACGGCGATCGAGAAAGCGAGCCGGGCGAACTGGCCGGAGGAGTAGCTGCGGACCTCCCGGTCGAGGAATCGCTCCATCTCAGAGAACCCGACGATGTCGTCAAACTTCCGGTGAATCTCCTCCTCGCTCATGCCGAGAATCGCACCGTTGAGGAAGATGTTGTCGCGGCCCGAGAGGTCCGGCGCCATCCCCGCCCCCACCTCGATGAGCCCCGCGATCCGGCCACGGGCCAAGACCTCCCCGGAGTCTGGGGCCATCACGCCCGAGATCAGCTTGAGCAGCGTGCTCTTGCCTGAGCCGTTGAGGCCCATCAGCCCGATGCTGTCGCCCTGCTCCAGCGTGAAGGAGATGTCGTCGAGGGCGGTGAAGGAATCCGAGAGCTGGCGGCCCTTGGTCGCGTTGACCAGGAGCTTCTTCAGTGTCTTCTGGTTCGAGACCTTGAACCGCTTGGTGACATGGTTGACGACCACCGACGTGCTCATCAGAGCCGCTCCGCGAAGCGGTTCTCGAGGCGGCTGAACACTCGCTGGGAGAACCAGAGAAACAGCACGCCGACCAAGAACATGACCGCGCCACGCTCGAAGAGGTGGCTGGGCAGCTCCGTCTGCAAGGCCAGCCTGCGATGGGAGACCGACGGCAACCAGATGGCCCGGTCATTCAACAAAACGGCGTTCGAGAGCGGCGTCGAGATGTACGCCTCGTAGATCCACGGATGAGCGCCCTGCAGCCGGTCCTTGACGGCGCTGAAGGGGTAGATCATCGGCGTCGTCCAGGTCAGGATTGTCTGGAGTACGTCGACGATGTTGGAGAGGTCGCGGAAGTAGACGTTCATCGCGCTCAGCAGCAGCGCGACGCCGAGCCCCCAGACGAGGATGATGCCGAAGGCCAGACCGCCTGCCACGAACGCCCAGATGTCGGGGTGCCAGCCGGTGATCAGACAGCCGAACATCGCGATGACGTACATCGGGATCATGTGGTAGACCGACACCGAGATCGACGCCACGGGAAACATCTCCCGCGGCAGGCTGATCTTGCGGACTAGAGCCTTGTTCCTGACCACCGACTTGGTGCCCGAAGACAGCGCGTCGCTGAAGAACGTCACCATGATCATGCCCGAGAAGATGTGCAGCGGCCGGTTCTCCAAGGCTCGAGGCCCGAGCAGCAGGCCGATGATCCAGTAGTACATCGCGAACCGGACTGCTGGCTTGACATACGACCAGGCGAAACCGATGGGTGAGTTCTGGTAGCGAACCCGCAGCTCCTTGCGGACCAGCAGCCTCAGCAGGTAGCGGCGGCGGAAGACGTCGCCGAGGCCACCGATACGGCCAGGGTTGACCAGCGGACCCAGCGGGTCTGTGTCGGTCGCGACGGAGGCCGTCACTCGACTCCTCCGCTCTCGAGAGCTGCCCCTTCGGCGAAGTGTGGGCGAAGCTTGTTGTCGTACATCGACAGCGCCGACCCGATCGCCATGTGCATGTCGAGATACTTGTAGGTGCCCAGCCGGCCGCCGAACAGCACGGCGGGCTCGGCCTTGGCGAGCTCGCGGTAGCGCAACAGCTTCGCCCGGTCATCGGGAGTGTTGATCGGGTAGTACGGCTCGTCACCGGTCTCGGCGAAACGCGAGTACTCGTGGACGATGACCGTTCTGTCCTTGGGGTACCAGTCTCGCTCGGGGTGGAAGTGCCGGAACTCGTGGATGCGCGTGAACGGGACGGTCTGGTCGGCGTAGTTCATCACCGAGGTGCCCTGGAAGTCGCCCACCTCCTGCACCGACAGCTCCAGGTCGACGGTGCGCCAGGACAGCTCGCCGGCAGCGTTGCCGAAGTAGGCGTCGAGCGGTCCGGTGTAGACGATCGGCACCTTGCCGACGTACTGGTCGCGCACGTCGAAGAAGTCGGTCTGCAGCCGCACCTCGATCTTGGGCGAGTCAGCCATGCGCTCCAGCCACGCGGTATAGCCGTCGACTGGCAAACCTTCGTAGGTGTCGTTGAAGTAGCGGTTGTCGAAGTTGTAGCGGACCGGAAGCCGGCTGATGATCTCGGCACCGAGCTGTTTGGGGTCGGTCTGCCACTGTTTGGCGGTGTAGCCGCGGATGAACGCCTCGTACAGGGGGCGGCCGATCAGCGAGATGCCCTTCTCCTCCAGGTTGGCGGCGGTCGCGCTGTCGAACTCCTTAGCCTGCTGAGCCACCAGCTCGCGCGCCTCGTCCGGAGTCATCCAGCGGCCGAAGTACTCGCAGATCGTCGCCAGGTTGATGGGCATCGGGTAGACCCGGCCCTGGTAGATCGAGAACACCTTGTGCTGGTAGTTGGTGAACTCCGTGAACCGGTTGACGTACTCCCACACGCGGGCGTTGGACGTGTGGAACAGGTGGGCGCCGTACTGGTGCACCTCGATGCCGGTCTCAGGCTCGCGCATGCTGTAGGCGTTGCCGCCGACGTGGGAGCGTCGCTCGAGGATCAAGACGTTCAATCCGAGATCATGAGCGCAGCGTTCGGCGATCGTCAGGCCGAAGAGCCCTGATCCGACGATCACGAGGTCAGCGTTCACCAAAGGTCTCCTGCTTGGGGTCGCCTCAAGTGTATCGAGCGAGCCTCAAAGTCGACCCCATTGCTCACCTTTGCGCGCCACGATTCTGCGGTACGCCGTCCGCCGAATGCGCTCCGGGACCAACCGGTAACCACCCCTGACCGCAACGTTGCGGGCGAATTGGGCCCGCGTGGTGAAGCCCAGGTCGCGCAGCTCCCGCTGCAACCGCCACTCGGTCTTTGCCATCGCGACACCCCCGCGTCGTGCGTAGGCGCCGGCGCCCACGCGATACAGCACCAGTGGCTCGGCCACGTTGGCGACGCGTGCGCCTTGCCCGATCATCTTCGCGAACAGCAGGTAGTCCTCCATCAGCGCCAGATGCCGGTAACCTCCCGCGGCCTGGACCACCGACCTCCGGTAGACGACGGTGGGGTGGTTGAAGGGCTGGTGGAACCGTGAGTAACGCACGATCTCGGCAGGCTCGATCGGCGGAACTCGCCTGCCGACGACGTCGTCCGGCGACATGTCGAACTCCAGCAGCGACGAGCCCACCAGGTCGACACCCCGCTCGATGATCGGCACCTGCACCGAGAAGCGCTGGGGCAACGCGATGTCGTCGGCGTCCATCCGGGCCACGATGTCGTGCGCACAGGCGGCCAGACCCTTGTCCAACGCCAGCCCGAGCCCGACGTTGTCCGCCAAGGCAAGCAGTGTGGTGGGCGCCGGAGACGTCTCGATCAGCCGGTTGATCGTGGCGACGAGCGGCTCGGGCACCGGTCCGTCCTGCACGAGCACGACGTCGTCGGGCGGGCGGGTCTGCTCCTGCACCACCGAGCGGAACGCCGCCTCGAGAAACGCTGGCTGGTCGCCGCCGTACACGCTCATCAGCAAGCTGAACTGCTCAGCCATCTCCGCCGCTCTCCGGGGATCCCGCTGACGCCAGCACCTCAGCGGTGGGCCGGGGACCGCTTCGCACGCCGTCGCGAACACCTCGGCCCAAGGCGTGCCACACCGTGGAGCGATCTGAGGACGTGGCCAGCGTGCGTGCCCACCGCCGCAGCGTGGCGCCCCCGTACACCAGCTTCTCAGCCGGGTTGAGTCCGCTGGAGCGGCTGAACAGCCAGACCTTGTTGCGCACCTCGTAGTAGAACCGCTTCCCCGGATCGGCGTCCGTGGAGCCGAACGTGGCGGTTTTGTGAACGACGACCGACGCTGGGCAGTAGAGCGCCCGTCGACCGCGAATCACCCGGGTGGTGAACTCGAAGTCGTCGTTCCACAAGAAGTAAGCGGCGAGCGGAAGACCGCTCGCGGCGACCGCCGCCGCGTCCACGAGAATCGACACGAATGACGCCGAGCGGATGGGCACACAGCCCACCGCTGCCGCCGCCCGCCGCTCCCGTCGCCGTGCACCAGGCTTTGGTCGAGGGGTGTTCATCGGGTGGTCGCGGCCGTCGGACCACACCACCCGGGACGCGACCAGCACCGGACGCTCCCCGGGGTATGCGTCCGTGCTGTCGAGCAGGTTCTCCAGCGCCGTGACGGTGGGCACGGTGTCGTCATCCAGCAGCCACACGGCGTCGCATCCGATCCGCAGGGCGCGGTCGAGTCCCAGTGCGAACCCGCCGGAGCCACCGGTGTTCCGCCGGGCGCGGACGACGTCGACGTCGGGAAGGCCCCGTTGCAGGAAATCCGGGGTACCGTCGTCGGACGCGTTGTCGACCACCACGATGTTGTGGAGGTATGCCGTCTGTCGCCGTAAGGCCTCCAGCGACTCAGCGAGCAGGGCGACGCGGTTCCAGGTGACGAGGACCGCGATCACCCGCGACTTGCCTGTCACCTCGTGCACATTACGCGGTGCCCGGCGATCGCTGCGGGTGTCGCCCGCAGCACCTCCTGGATCACCACTGCAGTCACTCCCGTTACCTGGCCGCTGCCTTTCGGACGAGTAGCGTGGTTCCATGCCCGACGCTCCACGGCCCGACGAGCCGGCGTACGACTGGCTCTACGGTGCGGGTGGGTCGCCGCCTCCCCCCGGGCCGGGGGTGCCGGACGAGACGCAAGCCACACCACCCACGCCAGCCGACGACCTGAACGACGCACCGGCTACGCGAGCGGCCGACTGGCCCGAGCCGGTCGATCCCTCCGCTACCCGGCCGCTCGCCGCTGCCGGCCTCTCCGGGACCAGCGCGGAGCCGTCGCCACGCACGTTCGGCGGAACGTATACGGGTCCGTCCGGGCGCACCGAGCCGCCTCGATTTGCACCACCTCCGCTCTCGCCTGGAGGTGGCCCACTGGGATCCTCGACCCCCACCAGTCGGACAGCGCCTCCCGGTCAGCGGCCGGGTCCACCTACTCGGAGTGTGGGGTCGTCCGCCAGCGCGTCGCCACCAGCCCGAGGACGTCCCCCATGGCTGCGGATCTTGCTGTTGCTACTGGTTGCCTGGCTCGTCTTCCTGGTCGCCGTGCCGATCTGGGCTTGGTCCCGGATCGCGAAGGTGGATGCCGAGCCGGCCGGCCATCGACCGCCCGACACGGCGGGGACGACGTATCTCTTGGTCGGATCAGACAGCCGCGCCGGCCTCAGCAAAGGCCAGAAAAAGGATCTCGGAACCGGCTCTGCGGCTGGTCAACGCACCGACACCATCATCTTGCTGGACGTACCCGACTCGGGCCCCACGCTGCTGCTGTCGATCCCCCGCGACTCCTTCCTAAACATCCCCGGCCACGGGCAGAACAAGATCAACGCCGCCTACTCCATCGGTGGGCCAGACCTGCTGGTGCATACCGTTGAAAAGGCGACGCACATCCGGATCGACAACTACATCGAAATCGGCTTTGCGGGATTCGTCGACCTCGTGGATGCCGTGGGCGGCATCCACGTCTGCCCGAAGACCTCGATCAACGACCCGAAGGCCGGCCATCTGCGGATGCACAAGGGCTGCCAGCACGTCGACGGGCACACTGCCCTTGACTACGCACGCTCTCGAGCCTTCCCGAACGGCGACATCACCCGCGCGTTGCACCAACGCGAGGTCATCGGAGCCGTAGGCAGCTCAGCGGCCTCCTGGAAAACGGTGTTGCTGCCTTGGCGCTACTTCGCACTGAACAAGGCGGGGTCGGAGGCCGTCCAGGTTGGCAAAGACGTCAGCCCGCTCGACGTGGTTCGCTTCGCCTGGGCGATGGCGCACGTCGGCGGCGGCAATACCAAGCGCTGCGTGGTCCCGTACTCCAATCTTGGGGCGGTGACGTCGGCGGGGTCGTCTGTCATCTGGGATCAGCAGCGCGCTCACGCCCTCTTCGCCGCGATCCGCTCCGGGAACACCTCCAAAGCGCATTGCGCGCCGCAGTGATCTTAGAGCCGGCTCTGAACCCCGTCGAGCAACTGACGAGCTGCCACCATGCGCTGGATTTGGTTGGTGCCCTCGTAGATCTGCGTGATCTTTGCATCCCGCATCATCCGCTCGACGGGGTAGTCGCGGGTGTAGCCATAGCCACCGAGCAGCTGAACGGCATCGGTAGTCACCTGCATGGCCACGTCTGAGGCGAAGCACTTGGCGGCCGCACCGAAGAACGCGAGGTCCGGATCGTCGCGTTCCGCGCGGCCGGCTGCGGCGTAGGTGAGCTGACGGGCGGCCTCCAGCCGCATGCCCATGTCAGCCACCATGAACTGCAGGCCCTGGAACTCAGCGAGCGGCCTGCCGAATTGCCGGCGCTCCTGCAGATAGCCGATCGCGTAGTCGAGGGCGCCCTGCGCGATCCCGACAGCCTGCGCCCCGATCGTCACCCGCGTGTGGTCGAGCGTCCGCATCGCAGTGGCGTAGCCTGAACCTTCCGCTCCGATGAGCCGGTCGGCCGGGATGCGAACGCTGTCGAGGTACACCTCACGGGTCGGTGAGCCTCTGATCCCGAGCTTTCTCTCCGGCGCGCCGAACGACACGCCGGGGTCGTCCCTGTCCACGAGGAACGCTGAGATCCGCCCGCTCTCCGCGTCCGGGTCAGTCACGGCAAACACGGCGTAGAACTGCGACACGCCCGCGTGCGTGATCCACCGCTTGACGCCGTTGAGCACGTAGTCGCCACCGTCGCGGACCGCCCGGGTACGCATCGCGGCCGCGTCAGATCCCGCCTCCGGCTCAGACAGGCAGTAGCTGATCATCGCCGCACCGCTCGCCAGGGGCGGAAGGTACGTCGACTTGAGCGCTTCATCGGCGCTCAGCTGCAACGGCGTGCTCCCTAGCTTGTTGACAGCGGGGATGAGCGACGCCGAGGCATCGACACGCGCCACCTCCTCGATGACGATGCAGGTCGCAAGTGCGTCAGCGCTGGCGCCGCCGTACTCCTCCGGGATGTGCGGCGCATGGAAGTCGCCAGCGACGAGGGCTTCGTATGCCGCCTGGGGAAACTGGCCGGTCTCGTCGACCTCGGCGGCGTACGGTGCGACTCTTGCCTCGCACAGCTCCCGGACCGCGGCCCGGATGGCGCGATGCTCCACCGACAGCGCATACAACGGGAACTCGTCGCCCACGTCGGAATCCTAGGCTCGCCGCGCCCCTGGGTTATTGGTCGCGCGAGCAGGTCAAGGGGAGTTGATCGCACGCCTGCGGGCGCGGTCGCGGGTCTTCATGACGGCGTGCAGCGCCTTTGCGGCGGTCGGGCTACGGTCAGCCAGCTCGGCGGCTCGCCGCTGGCTGCGGAACAGTGCACCGCGGGCCCGGCTGCCGAGATCGGCCGGTGCGGTGGCCGCTTCGACGATGTCGGCCCGCTTGCGCTGCCACCACGAAGTGGCGTAGCGCTCGGCGAGCAGTGCAAGCCCGTCGAGAGAGGCCTCGAGCAGCTCGTCGTCTGAAGCGTCGTCGGGACGACGGCCACCGGTCCTTGGCTGAGGCAGCAGCTCGGCCAGGTTGCCCTCGACGGGGTAGCCGCGCGCCTGCAACGCCGCGATCATCTGTTCGGCTCGCGCGTGCACCCAGAGCAGTTCCTCGGGCGGCAG
The DNA here is from genome assembly GCA_038198965.1 of Propionibacteriales bacterium. Taxonomy (GTDB): domain Bacteria; phylum Actinomycetota; class Actinomycetes; order Propionibacteriales; family Nocardioidaceae; genus JAUJOE01. The sequence continues at coordinate 7,712 of JBBPZH010000018.1, read as the reverse complement.
CGTGAATCGCACTGGCTCGGTGCGCTTGGCCAGCATCTGAACGAGCGTTAGCTTGACGACCCGGTCGTACTGTCGCTGGTTGAGGCGGCCACCGAGCCTCTCGTTGACCCGCCGAATGACCTCGGTGGCTGCCACACCCACTGTTTCGTTGTTCCAGGCCGGCTGCTTTGTCAACGCCTGCGCGTCGAACCCGACAACCGAAGCGAAGCGGCGCAACAAGACGTCGGGTGAGCTGCCCGACTGTGGCACGGTGATGACGTGGATCCGCTCCGCGGGTACGGCGGACTCCCACGTCTCACAGATAGCGGCCACATCTTGCCGCAACCAGAAACCCCGCCCCGGGCTGACCGCAACCTGCTCGGAGTCCTTGATGGCGTCGACGAACTGCTGCCAGGTCCAGGTCTGATCGTTCTTGACCTCCTCCTGCCAGGCCGACACCGCCACCCGCCCGAGGTCTCGAACAGTCACCACGACGTGCACCTCAGCGTCCGGGAACGAGCGCACTGCCCTGCGTACCTGTTTGGGCGTCGACAAGCTGAGTCGTTCCTCCGAGATCAGCGCGGTTCGATACCCGCCGGTGTTGACCGCCGCCACGAGCGCATCCCAGGAGCCGGCGATCCGGGCGTCATCAGCACCTCGTGGCCGGCGACCCTGCAGGTCCCAGACGGCGAACGCCTGCACCGGCTCACCGAGGCCACCCGGGAAGTCGATGTCTTGGGCTCGCAGCTGTTCGCGGTTGGCGCGCAGCACGTTCTGCAGGTACGTCGTGCCCGTCTTGTGCAGGCCGATGTGCAGATAAACGGTGGAGGGAGCTGGGGTCATCGTCGATCCGTTCGCGGGGAGGGCCCGATGCTAATGACCGGTGGCTGGCGTCGCGGCTGCCGAGCGGACGACGGCACCGTTGGCAGTCGCGGCGTCCTCCAGCTGCGCTTGGAAGTCGCGCATCCGCTGTTGCAGCCGTTCGTCCCCGACCGCCAGGATGCGGACAGCGAGCAGGCCGGCGTTGCGGGCGTTGCCGATGGCGACGGTCGCCACCGGGACACCGGCGGGCATCTGGACGATCGAGAGCAACGAATCCAACCCGTCAAGGTGCTTGAGCGGCACGGGTACGCCGATCACCGGCAACGGCGTGACAGCTGCGAGCATGCCGGGAAGGTGGGCCGCACCTCCCGCGCCGGCGACGATGACCTGCAGGCCACGGCCGGCCGCTGCGCGTCCATAGTCGAGCATCTGCGCTGGCATTCGATGCGCCGACAGCACGTCAGCCTCGTAAGAGACGTCGAACTCCTGCAGTGCTTCGGCGGCTGCTGACATCGTCGGCCAGTCGGAGTCAGAGCCCATCACGATGCCGACCTGTGGCGCGGCCCCGGCGTCCATCACCTGACAGTACCGGCGAACCAGCCGGCGGCGTGGCGCGCGCGTTCGCGAACGTTGCCCAGATCGTCGCCGTACGCCGTGACGTGGCCGACCTTGCGGCCAGGACGCACCGTCTTGCCGTAGAGGTGGACGCGGATGCCGGGGTCGCGCGCCTGCACGTGCGGGTAGCCGTCGAAGAGCCCCCCCACCCCGCCGAGGATGTTGACCATCACGGTCCAGCGGCTCCGCGCGTGTGGCGAGCCCAGCGGAAGGTCGAGGACTGCCCGCAGGTGGTTCTCGAACTGGCTGGTCACGGCACCCTCGATGGTCCAGTGGCCGGTGTTGTGAGGCCGCATCGCGAGCTCGTTGACCAGCAGCCGCCCATCTCGGGTCTCGAAGAGCTCGACGGCGAGCACGCCGATCACGTCGAGCTCGTCGGCGATCCGCATGGCGGTCCGCTGGGCCTCGACCGCCAGCTCAGCGTCGATCCCAGGCGCCGGCGCGGTCACCTCGACGCAGACGCCGTCGCGCTGCACGCTCTCGACGACCGGGTAGGCGACCAGCTGGCCGCTCGGAGATCGTGCGACCACCACGGCGAGCTCGCGAGCGAAGTCGACGTACTCCTCGGCGATCAGCTGGACGCCGCGGGGGGCTTGCGCAATCACCTCGTCCGCCGCTTGCCCGTCACCGGTCACCCAGACGCCTTTGCCGTCGTAGCCCCCACGAGCCGTCTTCACCACGAGCGGCCAGCCGCCAAGCGACGGCGCCAGCTCAGGCAGCTCCGCTGCGCTGTCGATGAGGCAAAAGCGCGGCTGCTGCACACCCAACTGCACGAGTCGCTCTCGCAGCACGGCCTTGTCCTGCGCGTGCACCAACGCCGCTGGCCCTGGGCGGCAGGCGATGCCGTCGGCAACCAGGGCTTGGAGGTGCTGAGTCGGTACATGTTCGTGGTCGAAGGTCACAACCGCACACCCGGCGGCCCAGTTGCGCAGCGCGGCGAGGTCGGTGTAGTCGCCCAACGTCATGTCGGTGACCACTTGAGCAGCCGACGCGTCAGCGGCCTCGGCGAGCAGGTGCAGGGGCACGCCGAGCGCGATGGCGGCCTCTTGCATCATGCGCGCCAGCTGACCGGCCCCCACGACTCCGACCACCGGGCTGTTCATCGCGGTCACCTTATGGTGCCGTTGTTCTCGAGCTCTGCGCTGGTGGGCAACCAGATGTTGACCTGAGGTGTCGGATAGATGTGAGCAACGAGATGCGCCGACGCGTTCGGAGGCAGCGATGAGCACGGACTTCGTGCGGGAGGTGTACGACGCCTCCTACCGCCGCCTGGTCGTGCAGCTGTTCGCGATGTCGGGGGACCAAGCCGAGGCGGAGAACGCGGTGCAGGAGGCGTTCGTCAAAGCCAGTAGTCAGGCGTCGCGGTTCAACGCCCTGGACAATCCGGAAGCCTGGTTGCGCACCGTCGCAATGAACGCGCTGCGCAACCGGTGGCGGCGTACGTCGGTGGCCCGTCGGCTGCTGCCACAGCTGCCAGGCGTCCAACAGCCGGCCGAGCTGTCTGCTGACCACGTCGATCTGATTTCCGCGTTGCGGCGGTTACCGACCGAGCTGCGCGAGGCCGTCGTACTGCACCACGTTGCCGACCTGCCGGTGGCCGAAGTGGCGAGCACGCTCAACATCCCCGAAGGAACGGTCAAGGCGCGGCTGGTTCGAGGCCGCGCCGCACTGGCCACGTCGCTGTCCGATCGCGAGGAGCCCAACCATGTCTGATTTCGACAGCTTCCGCCGCGAGGTCGGTGCGCAGGTTATGCCCCCGTCGTTCGACGAGGTGGCGGCAACCGGGCGCCGGCGCCGGCTCGCCGCGACGGGGTGGGTAGCGGCCACCGTTGCCATCGTGGTCGGGATCGTCGCGTTGGGAGTGCCCAACGGGTTGGGCAACGCAACCCGGCCGGTCGCACCGGCTGACACGTCTTCCTCGACCGGACCGACACCGACGACAACCGCACCCCCGCGGCACCGGCTGAGTGCCACTCAGGTAGTGAACAGCCCCGGCTCATACCTGGCCGCGGTGGCGGTATCGCCAGCATCACCGAACATCAAAGCCGTCGCCTGGCGGTACTGCGTTGGCCACAAGTGCATCCATGCACAGGCAGCGGTGACGGTAACTGACGACAATTTCGCCACATCGCACGACGTCGCGCTCCCCGGGTCGCATTCGTGGCCGACTGTCGTGGCCGTTGGCGACCACTCCTTCTACGCCTCGACAGGAGGGCAGCCGAGACTCGTCAACACCGACGGCACAGTTCGACTGGTGCGAGTCAGCCAGCGGGTTGGCCCGATGGCGCCTGGTGAGGTGCTCATCGGTCCAGCCTGGGTCAGCGGCGACTATCTTGCGCTAAACCCAGGGAGTGCGGTCGCTCACCCGATTCCAATTCCGGGCCGAGCCGATCAGCATCTGCCGCTGGTTCAAACCAGCTCCGACGGAACATTGGTCGGCGGGGTGGGCTTCGCAGTCGGCGGTGCCTACCGGTCGTTGATCTGGTCGATCGACGGCGGTGCGACGTGGAGACAGCATCAACTTTCCGGCGGAGCTCCCGACATGGTGCAACCCGTTCCGAACACCGGCGCCGGACATGTATTGGCTGCCGTGCGCGGTGGCGTCGGCGCGACCTTCCTTCCGTTCGACACCGTTTATCGCAGCAGCGACGGTGGGACCACCTGGCGAACCTTCGATGAGAAGCACGGAAGGGATCTGGCCTACCTCAGTTGGGCCCTGGTCAGCCCCGACGGCAGTCTGCTGGTCAACATAGAGGCCTGGAGCGACAGCAAGCGCGGCCACCCCAGCTCTCACCCGGTCGGTCTGTACGAAAGCAACGGCGGCAACTGGGGAGACTTGCGCTTCATTCACGACATGCCGTCTTCGGCAGGTTCGGGCCGGGCAGTGGTCAGCGACCTGGCGCTTGGTGCCTACACCGCGGCGCCTGACGGCACCTTGCGGCTTTGGATGTACGACTCGTCTCACGGCCGGCTCTACGAGTCTGATCTCGGCATCGGCACCTGGGCTCAGGTCCCGGCACGCTGACGCTCAAGAGGGCGCCCGGCACGGTCGTCGTACTCTTGGGCTGCCCCGACGCCGTCTCGAGAGCAGGGCCCTTGCTGCAGCGGTTGCGTGTCGTCTCGGAGATGATGAAGTTCGGCGTGGTGGGAGCAGTCGGTTTCGTCGTGGACGTCTCGGTGTTCAACGTCCTGCGCTGGGACAACGCTGGAAGCCCCGCGCCGCTGCAGGACAAGCCGCTCACTGCCAAGGCAATCTCGGTGGCAGTGGCCACGGTCGTCACCTACCTCGGGAACCGCCACTGGACGTGGGCGCAACGCGAACGGTCAGGCGTCCGCCGAGAGGTCACCTTGTTCTTCTTCTTCAACGGGGTCGGCATGGCAATCGCGTTGGCCTGCCTCGCGTTTTCCCATTACGTCCTCGACCATCGCAGCGCGTTCGCCGACAACGTCTCGGCCAACGGCCTCGGCCTCGTCCTCGGGATGGCGTTTCGCTTTTGGAGCTACCGCACCTTCGTCTTCCGGCGCGAACCTCTGCCGGTCCAGCAGGAGCCGGCAGCAGTCACCACTCCGACCGAGTGAGCCTCTGGCTGGAGCGATCGGGCGGAGAGCTGGACCTGTCGTACAGCAGGTCGTCGATCGTGCGCTGCAGGTCCGAGACTCTCGGGACGTCGCACAACACCGCCCGGCCAACGTCTCCGGCGTCGCTCACCACGAGCGTGCCCGAGCCGAGCAACCGGTCGAGCAAACCGCGCTCTACCTCGACGTTGATCACCATCTGCAGCGGCACGTCTCGACGTGACCGGCGCAGCACCCCTGAGTTCAGGATCAGACGCCGAGTGGTCACGGTGTACGACGCCGATAGCCAGCGCAGGAAAGGGCCGACCGAGTAGCGGCTGACAACCACGGCGGCGATCGCGACGACAACCCAGCCCAGAAGTGGACCGACCTTGCTCAGTGCAGCTGCCAGTAGGAAGCCGGTGACAGCGCACGTCAAGATCAGCACCAAAGCCGGAAGCACGAGCGCTTTGGGGTGGGTGCGCGTGGAGGCGACGACATGCTCGTCTGCTGCCAGTCGCCTCGCCGAGATGCCCATGCGCCCTCCTAGGCTGATGGTGCCATGCAGCTCAGACAAGCGGACGTAAATGCACGACGTCGCCGGCACCGACGGCGAGCTGGCTACCACTCGTGCGAAGCAGCAGCCGGCCGGACTCGTCGATGCCCACCGCATCGCCCTCAACTGACTCATCCGCCGACAGCGCCACCCGGACCCGCTGGCCGACCGTGGTGCAGGCATCGACGTACGCCGCCCGCAACCCGCGGGAGGCGTCTCCCGCCTTACTTTCCCAGTCACCAAGCAGGCCAGCCAGCGTCCGCAGCACGGCGCTTGCCAGCACCGTGCGGTCAGTGGTGGCTCCTTGGGCGACCGCGACAGACGTCGCCGTTGCCACGGGCATCTCGTTGCGTCGAAGCGAGACATTGAGCCCGATGCCGATGATGGCGGCGGGGGGCGGTCCGCCGGCCTCCACACGCTCAACGAGCACGCCGGCGAGCTTCCGGTCGCCGACAACCACGTCGTTCGGCCACTTGACCGCCGCTGGCAGCTGCGCCTGCGTGCGCACCGCCGCCGCGACTGCGAGGCCGGCGAGCAACGGCAGCCAGGGCCAGCGGGATAGGGGAACGCCGTCCGGTCGCACCAGCACCGACATGGTAAGTCCGGAGCGCGCAGGTGTGGTCCAGGTACGGTCGAGGCGCCCGCGACCTGCCGTTTGGTGCTCGGCGATGAGGACAAGACCCGAAGGTGCGCCGGCGGCGGCCCGATTTGCCAACTCAACGTTGGTCGAGGGCGTTGCTGCGACGACCTCGAGGGTCGTCCACAGGGAGTCGGAGGTGACGAGCGCTCTGGTGAGCGCGGCTGCGTTGAGCGGTGGCCGGTTCAGGTCGTCGTACATCGAGGGCATCGGCCGTCACGCTACGCTGCCGTGCGTGAGCGACCTGGCCGCTGATCTGGCGTCTGCGAGCGACTCCGGAGAAACCGACGGCGGTCCCGACATTCACACGACTGCCGGCAGGCTCGCCGATCTGGCCGCAAGGCTCGAAGCTGCGGTGCACGCGGGGTCTGAGCGCGCGATCGAGAAACAGCGCGGCAAAGGCAAGCTCACGGCTCGTGAGCGGGTGGAGCAGCTGCTCGACGAGGGGTCGTTCGTCGAGCTGGACGAACTCGCCCGGCATCGGTCGACGAACTTCGGAATGGAGCACAACCGCCCGTACGGCGACGGCGTGGTGACCGGCTACGGCACGATCGACAGTCGTCCGGTGTGTGTCTTCGCTCAGGACTTCACGGTCTTCGGCGGCAGCCTCGGTCAGGTGTTCGGCGAAAAGATCGTCAAGGTGATGGACCTGGCGATGAAGACCGGCTGCCCGGTGATCGGCATCAACGACTCCGGCGGTGCCCGCATCCAAGAAGGTGTCGTCTCGCTTGGCTTGTACGGCGAGATCTTCCGCCGCAACGTGCACGCCTCCGGCGTCGTACCTCAGATTTCGCTGATCATGGGGCCGTGCGCAGGCGGAGCCGTGTACTCCCCTGCGGTCACCGACTTCACCATCATGGTCGACCAGACATCGCACATGTTCATCACCGGGCCGGATGTCATCAAGACGGTCACCGGCGAGGACGTGACGATGGAGGAGCTCGGCGGCGCCCACACCCACAACACGAAGAGCGGCAATGCGCACTACCTGGCCTCCGACGAGGCCGACGCGATCGATTACGTCAAGGCGCTGCTGTCATACCTGCCGCAGAACAATCTCGAGGAGCCGCCGGCGTACCCCGAGGCGGCTGACCTTGAGCTCACCGACGAGGACCGGTCGCTGGACTCGCTCATCCCGGACTCGACCAACCAGCCGTACGACATGCACACCGTCATCGAAGCCGTGCTCGACGACGGTGAGTTCCTGGAGGTGCAGGAGCTGTTCGCGCCGAACATCGTGGTCGGCCTGGGCCGGGTCGAGGGCCACTCGGTCGGTGTCGTCGCCAACCAACCGCTGCAGTACGCGGGCACCCTCGACATCGACGCGTCGGAGAAGGCCGCCCGCTTCGTGCGCACTTGCGACGCCTTCAACGTGCCCGTGCTGACGTTCGTCGACGTGCCAGGGTTCCTGCCCGGCACCGGCCAGGAGTGGAACGGCATCATCAGGCGTGGTGCCAAGCTGCTCTACGCCTACGCCGAAGCCACCGTGCCGCTGATCACCGTGATCACCCGCAAGGCGTACGGCGGCGCTTACGACGTCATGGGGTC
>JBBPZH010000017.1:0-17088 GCA_038198965.1 Propionibacteriales bacterium | reverse complement strand
GCACCTCCCGTGGCACCTCGCCGCGGACGTGCTCGACCTGCTCAGGGCGCGGTGAGATCAGTCAGGTGCAGAGGTCGTTCCTCGGCGAGGTGCGCACCATGCGGCCCTGTCCGGTGTGCCGCGGGTTCGGCACGGTGATCCCAGATCCATGCGCCGAGTGCTCCGGTGACGGTCGGGTGCGGTCGCGCCGGGTGATCCAGGTGCCGGTGCCGGCCGGGGTCGACGTCGGCACTCGTATTCAGCTGTCGGGTGAGGGTGAGGTCGGCCCGGGGGGCGGGCCCGCCGGTGACCTGTACGTCGAGATCGATGTGGCGCCGCACCCTGTCTTCACCCGTCGAGGAGACGACCTGCTGTGCAGCGTCACGCTGCCGATGACGGCGGCAGCGCTCGGCACCTCGGTATCGTTGCCGACGCTCGAGGCCGACCTTGCGGGACGCGACGACTCAGCGGTCGAACGCAGTATGCAGGTGGAGATCCGGCCCGGTGTGCAGACCGGTGAGCAGCTGGTGGCGCGTGGACGCGGCGTACCCAAGCTGCGGGGCAACGGGCGTGGTGACGTGGTGACAACTGTCGTCGTCGAGACGCCAACTCGGCTTGACCGCGAGCAGGCTGACCTGTTGCGTCAGCTGGCTCAGCTGCGCGGCGAGGAAGAACCGACCGCGGTCGCGGAGAACCATTCGCGTGGGGTGTTCGACCGGTTCAGGGACGCGTTCGGCGGCCGCTAACTCATGCGTGCCCGGTGCTCGTCCGATGAGTCAGGCCGAGGTGGACATGGTCTCGCCTGTCGCAACCTGACACGTTGGAAGTTGGCGTGACGCTGCCGGTCTTTCTTGTCGACACGGCCGCTCTGGCCGCGGATGCCATCGAGGTGACCGGCGCCGAAGGCCGCCACGCCACGGTCGTACGACGCATCGCGGCGGGGGAGCGCATCCTGCTGACCGACGGCGGTGGCGTAGGCGCCGAGTGCGTCGTGCGGTCGGTCGCCAAGGGGTCGCTTGTCGCCGACGTCGTCGCCCGCAGAGCCGAGCCCGAGCCGGCACCCCGGGTGGTCGTCGTACAGGCGCTGGTCAAGGGTGGTGGCGGAGAGGCAGCCGTCGACCTGCTGACTCAGGTAGGCGTCGACGTCATCGTGCCGTGGGCGGCCGCGCGGAGCTTTCGCTGGCGCCAGGATGATGCTCATCGGGGTGAGGCGGGCAGGCAGGGCGTCGACAAGGTCTTGGCGCGCTGGCAGTCCACGGCTCGCGAGTCCGGCAAGCAAGCCCGCCGCCTGCGCCTTCCGCGCGTGGACCCACAGCACTCGACGGAGCAGGTTGCCCGTCGGCTGAGTGTTGCGGCGCTTGCTGTCGTCCTGCATGAGTCCGCCGATGCGCGCCTGAGCGAGGTCAGCCCGCCGGTCGACGGTGACGTTGTGCTTGTCGTCGGGCCGGAGGGCGGGCTAAGTGACGGCGAACTGGCCACCTTGGTTGACGCCGGTGGGCAACCAGTGCGGATGGGACCGACAGTGCTCCGTGCTTCCACAGCCGGTGCTGTCGCCGCAGTGGTCCTGCTCAGCCGCACTCGACGCTGGACCTAGCCGGGCCGTGAGAAGCGGGTCGTTCGACGCTCGACGATCCGAGTCACACGTCGCTCCAACGACGTAGAACTCGGATCGTCGCGAGGGCTTACTGCACCGTGAAGGTCTTGTCGTCGACGTACGTCGGCTGACCATTCTTCGGACTCGACTCATACGCCCGGATCGTGTACGTCCCGGGTCGAAGCTTGCCGAGCTTGATGGCGAACGGCTTCCACTGCATCGAGCCGGCGGCCGTGTGGCCGGACTTGACGACCTGGCCCCGAGCGTCGGAGAGGTCCCAGTTGAGATTGCCCTCGAAGAGGTTGGCCGATCCCGAGACGGTCACTGGATTGTGCACGATCTGGCCCTCGACGATGTTGTCGATGCTGATGAAAGCTCGAACCTCCAGGTCAGTCATCACCCGCAACGGGTCGAGACGGATGCCATTGGATTCGGCCACCGATCGCCCGTTGTAGGTGAACCGTGCCTCGCCCGTGACTCCTGCCGTTCGCAACAGCGCCTGATAAAGAAGCAGATCTTCCCGGTGCAGTTGGGCAGCTGACCCGACCTGATCGCCGCCGTACAGGAAGTGGACGCCGACTCGCGGACCCGGCAACCGCGGACCTTCGATCGCGATCGTGGTTGTCTGTCCGAAAGTTGAGACACCGACGACCCGCATGTCGGTGTTCCCTGCCATCACTGGCCTCAGGTCGGAATCTATCGGCCTCGACGTCCACCACTCCTGCGTAGCGGCGAGCGCAGTGTCCTTCGGCGCAACGCTGAGAGTGTGCCGTTCCGAATAGAGCCGCCCGGTCGGCCCGACGTAGTACATCGTCACTTGATCACTGGCCGGTGCGTTGGGGTCGTAGACGCCGGAATGCGGTCGCGCGGGTGCAACTGTCGAGGCGGTGGCCGTCGCGTTGAGCGGTGGCGAAACGGGAGCCGGGCTGGCTGGACTGGCAGTGCTCGTGGCCGAGTGGCTCGACCCACCAGGCTGCGTGGTCTGGTGTCTGCCAACAGCTGGCAGCGTGCTGGGAGAACCGTGATGATTGCCGATGACCACGAACGCGGCAATCACCGCAACCGTGGCCGCTGCGGCGCCTGCCGCGCCTAGGAACCATGGCGTCCTACTGCTCCGTTGGGACTCAAGGCTCGATGCCGTCTGCCACGCCGACGCCCGGGGGGACGTTCGGCCGTCAGGATTGGCGACCCGCTGATGGATTGCCTGCAGCGCCTGCGGGTCAGGGTGTACATCGGCGGCTTCCTGTTCCAGCGTTTGACGCAGCAACCGAGCGGTGGGGTCATCCGCTGAGCCCGGCAGTGCGCCCGAGCTTTCACCGGCGGTTGGCAGATCGTCGGCGTCGGTCATGGTGAGTCCTCGAGGGTTGAGCGGAGCGCGGCCAGGCCGCGGGAGGCGTGGCTCTTGACAGCTCCGCGGCTGATGCCCAGAGCATCGGCGATGGTGGCTTCGGAGAGGTCGGCGTAGTAGCGCAGCACCAGCACCTCACGCTGCCGTTGCGGCAAGCCGTCGAGGGCGGACATCACGACAGCGCGCGAGTCGGCCGCCGCAGCGGCTGAGTCCGTACCGGTTGGTACGTCGACGAGGGTCGCACGGTGCTTGTCCGCAACGGCATGGCGGCGATGCGCCGAGCGGGCGGCGTTCACGACTGTACGACGCAAGTAAGCGGCTGCCTTGTCGGGTTCCCGCAGCCGCGACCACCGCGTATGCATCGCCACGAAGGCGTCCTGCACGATCTCTTCGGCTTCGCCACTCGAACGAACCAGGAGCGCAGCCAACCTCACCAGACCGGCGTAATGGGCTGTAAACAGCCCGGTGAGCGCCGCATCGGCATCCTGGCGGAGCGCTGACCCCATGGCAGCCCCTCTCGCGGTGCCCGCTGCGATCGCCGTGGCCATACCCCAAAGACGCGCGGCTCCCGCTGGTGGTTTACATGATCACGCAGTGCGTCGTCGGAAGCCGTGACGCCGACGGGGTGTTGCATGCGCCGACTCAGCGACTGGCGATGACTGGTTCGGCCTCCATATCCTGCCGAGGTGCCGAGGTGAACCCAGGGGACGACAGCATCTGTCGCTACGTCGTCTCGCACTACCGCTACGACCCGAGCCGACGCGAGCGTCGCAATGTCGTGGTCGCAGCCTTCGACAACGCTGCCGAGTACGAGGCGTGCATCCACCGCGAGGCGCAGGCCCTGTCCGACCGCAAAGCCGCTGGGGAGGTGACGGACCGGCGCGAGCACATATCTGGGACTGTTCACAGCGCCGGTCACCGGTGGCGGCAGCAGAACGCCCGCATGTTGCATCGCGCCCTTCGCCGCGGGGTCATTCCACCGAACCTCGACAACCTGGAGCTGCCATCCAATGTGGGCATCATGCGACCCCGCTCGCGCGACGGCTTCACGTACTGGTGTCTCACCGCATTGAGCCGGTTGAGGCAGGTGATCGGTGCCAGAATGCGAGCGTGGCTGCGGCGCCGGGAAAGGGAGACATGATGGTCGACGAATCGTGCTTGTTCTGCCGGATCTTGGCGGGTGACGTGCAAGCGGAAAAGGTGCTGGAGACCGACTCGGTGCTTGCCTTCCGTGACATCAATCCGCAGGCACCGGTGCATGTGCTGGTCATCCCCAAATCTCACCACCCGACTCTCGCCGAGCTGGCAGAGGCCGACCCCGACTCGGCGGTGGCGGTCCTCACCGCCGCCGGTCAGGTGGCGCAGCAGGAGGGGGTGGACGACGGCTACCGGTTGGTGGCGAACAACGGCGCCGCCGCCCAGCAGACCGTGTTTCACGCACATGTCCACGTACTCGGCGGCCGCGACTTGACCTGGCCCCCAGGCTGAGTCGGCATCGACTGCGACCGAAGCGAGCCGTCGGAGGCAGGTCGTAGCATTAGGCGCACGATGACCGACACCTCCCTGCCGCGCCACACCGTCGTGATCCCTCACAGCGTGCCTGTCGTCGCAGTGCTCGGCGTGGCCGATGAGTTCCTCAACATCATCGAGCGGGAGTTCGACGCCGAAGTCCACGTGCGGGGCAACGAGGTCAACCTCTCCGGTGACCGGGGTGAGGTGGCGTTGATCGAGCGTCTCCTCGACGAGCTCGTCACGATGGTCCGCACCGGCCAGGGCCTCACCGCCGAGACTGTCGAGCGGGTCATCGGCATGCTGCGCACGGAGACCCAGGAGCGTCCGGCCGACGTCTTGACGCTCAACATCCTGAGCAACCGCGGTCGCACCATCCGCCCGAAGACGCTGAACCAGAAGCGCTACGTCGACGCCATCGACAAGCACACCGTGGTCTTCGGCATCGGCCCCGCCGGCACTGGCAAGACCTACCTCGCGATGGCCAAGGCGGTGCAGGCCCTGCAGGCCAAGCAGGTCAACCGCATCATCTTGACCAGGCCCGCGGTCGAGGCCGGTGAGCGGCTGGGCTACCTGCCGGGCACGCTGAGCGAGAAAATCGACCCCTACCTGCGGCCGCTGTACGACGCCTTGCACGACATGCTGGACCCCGAGACGATCCCGAAGCTCCTGACCGCCGGAACGATCGAGGTGGCGCCACTGGCGTACATGCGCGGTCGCGCCCAACCGATCGATGAGCCGATTCTCACTCCATCCGGGTGGCGGCCGATCGGTTCGCTCCAAATCGGCGACCTCGTGATCGGATCGAGCGGGCTGCCAACGCCGGTGCTCGGCGTGTACCCCCAGGGGCTCAAGCCGATTTACCGGCTGAGCACTCAAGACGGCGCCTCCACACGTTGCTGCGGGGAACACCTATGGACCGTCATGACCCGCGAGGATCGCGCCGCCAGCCGCTCGAGAACCGTGGAGACCCGCACCCTCGTGGGTCGCGAGCGTTGCGGCCACTACCACCGCTTCGAGCTGCCACTCGTTGCGCCGGTCGAGTTGGAGCCGCAGGAAGTACCACTGGATCCGTACGCATTGGGACTCTTGCTCGGCGACGGTTGCCTCACCACCACCACCACGCCGGCATTCTCGACTGCAGATCCAGAACTCGCCACTGCTCTTCAGGAGGCGCTGAGCGGCATCGACGTCAGGCACAAGAGTCGGTGCGATTACGTGTTACACCACCGCGGCGCCTCCCGTGGGGGGCTGCGAGTTGCCAACCCGGTCACCATCGCCCTGCGGGAACTGGAACTCGCCGGTACTCCGTCGTCGACGAAGTTCGTCCCCGATGCCTACCTCTACAATTCTGCCGGCGTCCGGCTGGCTGTGCTGCAAGGCTTGCTCGACATGGACGGTGGACCAGTGAGTCAACGGGGGCGCACCTGCCGCATCCAGTACTGCACCACTTCGGCACGACTGCGCGACCACGTAGTCCAGCTGGTCCAGTCACTTGGTGGTGTCGCAACTTGGACGACGCGAGAAGCCGCTGGGCGCCGCCCGGGTCACGCCCACGGTCGGGACGTGCCACATCGTTCCGACGCGTACGTGGTTGAGATTCGGCTGCCCGAGGGTGTTCGCCCGTTCCGGCTAACGCGCAAGCAACGCATATTCGAGGCGACGGGGGGCGGACGCCCGATGCGCTTCATCGAAGAAGTAGTCCCGGTGGGCGAGGCAGAGATGATATGTATTCAAGTTGCGGCAGAGGATTCCCTGTACGTCACCAAAGATTTTCTGTTGACCCACAACACCCTGAACGATGCGTTCATCATCCTCGACGAGGCGCAAAACACCTCACCGGAGCAGATGAAGATGTTCCTAACCCGGCTGGGGTTCGGGTCGAAGATGGTGGTGACTGGTGACGTCACGCAGGTCGACCTGCCGATCGGTACCAGAAGCGGGCTGCGCGTGGTGCAGGAAATCCTCGACGGCATCCGCGACGTCAGCTTCTCCTGGCTGACCAGTGCAGACGTCGTGCGTCATAAGCTGGTAGGGAAGATCGTCGCCGCCTACGACACCTATGAGGCAGCCGCCCAGCGCAGCCGCACCGGTGTCGAGAGCAGATGAGCGTCGAGGTTCTCAACGAGTCGGGAGTCGACGTCGACGTCGACCACTTCACCTGGCTCGCCCGATTCACGCTTCGCCGATTACGGGTGCATCCGCAGGCCGAACTCTGCCTCAAGCTCGTGGACGAGCCGACCATCGCCGAGTACAACAAGCGTTGGCTCGGCAACGAAGGACCTACTGACGTCTTGTCGTTCCCGATGGACGAGCTAAGACCGGGAGACGAGGGCGATCCCCACGAAGCAGGCATCCTCGGTGATCTGCTGTTGTGTCCGCAGTACGCCGCCGGCCAGGCGCCGACGTACCACCGCACGGTCGAAGACGAGCTGGACCTGCTGACCATCCACGGCATCTTGCACCTGCTGGGCTACGACCATGGCGAGCCGGACACGGAGCAAGAGATGTTCACGCTGCAGGCTCGGCTGCTCGCCGAGTGGCAGGCGGTCAAGTGCGGTGAGGACGTCGAGTGAGCGCCGGTGACGCCATCTGGCTGCTCGTCGCAGCGCTGCTCGTGCTGCTGGCCGGCTTGCTGGCCAGCGTGGAGGCCGCCCTGTCGTCGGTGTCGCATGCGCGAGCCGCCGAGCTCGAGCGCGACGGTCGGCGCGGCGCCGCCCGGTTGGCCGCCATCACGACAGACCCGCCCCGGTTTCTCAACACCGCGCTGCTGCTTCGGGTGATCTGCGAGACCACTGCGACAGTTCTGGTGACCTTGTTCGTCATCGACCTGCTCCAACCGACATGGCTGCGCGTCCTCACGGCCGCCGGCACCATGGTCGTCGTTTCCTACATCGTGGTGGGCGTCGGCCCGCGGACCATCGGACGCCAACACGCCGAGCGGGTGGCCCTGCTTGCTGCCGGACCCATCGCTGCCCTCACCGCAGTGCTCGGGCCACTCCCACAGCTGCTGATCGTGATCGGCAACGCGCTCACGCCAGGGCGCGGCTTCCGCGAAGGCCCGTTCGCCAGTGAGGCCGAGCTGCGGGAACTGGTCGACCTGGCCGCTGCCAGCCAGGTCATCGAATCCGGCGAGAGCCGCATGATCCACTCTGTCTTCGAGCTCGGTGACACCTTGGTCCGCGAGGTGATGGTTCCCCGCACCGACGTGGTGTTCATCGAGCGCTACAAGACACTTCGTCAGCTGATGTCGTTGGCCCTGCGCAGCGGCTTCTCCCGCATCCCCGTCGTGGGCGACGGCCTCGACGACGTGGTCGGCATCGCCTATCTCAAGGACGTCACCAAGCGCGTCTTCGACAAGCACCAAGCCGAGACCACCGAGCGGGTCGAGACCGTGATGCGGCCGTCGTTCTTTGTCCCCGACTCCAAGCCAGCGGTCGAGCTGATGCGCGAGATGCAGGCCCGGCGCATGCACGTCGCGGTTGTGGTGGACGAGTACGGCGGCACCGCCGGGCTGGTCACGATCGAAGACATCCTGGAGGAGATCGTCGGCGAGATCACCGATGAGTACGACGTCGAGCCGGTCGAGGTCGAGCGCCTGTCCGACGGGGCAGTCCGGGTCAGCTCCCGGCTGCCCGTCGACGAGCTCGGTGAGCTGTTCGGGGTAGATATTGACGACGAAGACATCGAAACCGTGGGCGGCCTGATGGCCAAGCACCTCGGCCGAGTGCCGATACCGGGCGCCGAGGTGGTGTGCGAGGGGCTGCACCTGCAGGCAGAGTCGCTCGCGGGGCGACGGAACAAGGTCGTGTCCGTTCTCGTGCACCGCGTCGAGGCCGACTCCGGCACCTGGACAGACACCCATCGCGACGACGGCTCAAGCGTCACCGAGCAGGAGCTCACCCATGGCACCTGAGCTTCAGATCCCCACCAACCACTCCCTCGGAGCCCTCCCCTTGCTTCCGATTCACGAGGTGGCTCATGGTTGATCAGCTCAGTGACGGGGAGGACGCGAAGCTGCTGGTCCTCGCCCGCGCGCATCGGGCGCGGGCGGGCGCCAAGACCGGCGCCGCAGTCCGGGACACTGACGGCCGCACCTACAGCGCTGCTGACGTCAACTTCCCGTCGCTTCAGCTGACTGCTGTCCAGCTCGCGGTCGCTACGGCAGCCACCAGCGGAGTATCGGGGCTGGAGGCGGTCGTGGTGGTCGGCCACGAACTGGCCGACGACGACTCCGTCGTCATCCGTGACTTCGCGGGTGCCGGTGTGCCGATCTACCTCGTCAGTCCGGCCGGCGAGCTGGTCGGCGACACGACGACGTGAGTGAGGTGGCCGCCACTCAGTTGAGCGCGACCGCAGTGGACCAGCATGGCGGGGGCCGCGGAGCCGCACTCGTGTTGGCTGCTGCCGTGCTCTTCGGCACGATCGGCACTGCTCGTGTCCTCGGGCCAGCTGCTTCATCAGCGTCTGTTGGTGCCGTGCGACTCCTCATCGCAGCCGGACTCCTGCTCCTGATCGCCAAGCCGCACGGCTTCGGAGCACTGCGTCGGTCGTGGCGCCTGCCCGGTGTCTGGCTGGCTGGCGGAGCCCAAGCAGCGTTCAACATCACGTTCCTCGGAGCCGTCACCAGGGCCGGTGTGGCCGTGGGCACGCTGGTCGCCATCGGATGCACGCCGATTCTCACCGGTCTGGTCAGCAGGCAGCTGACCCGGAGCTGGCTCACCGCAACCGGACTGGCTCTGCTCGGGTTGACCGCTCTTCTGAGCCAGGGTCTCGGACACAACGCCAGCGTCTCCGGAGTGTTCTATGCGCTGGGGGCGGCGGCGTCGTACGCAACCTTCATCGTGTCCAGCTCGGCGCTCAGCAGCTCTCCGATCGACGTCGGGGTGAAACTTGCTGCCATTTTTACCGTGGCTGCGGTTGCGCTCGCTCCGGCGCTCCTGGTCTTCCCGCTCGACTGGGTTCGATCTCCGAGCGGTATTGCGATGGTGGGCTATCTGGCGGTGGCGTGCACGGTCCTCGCCTACAACCTGTTCAACCGGGGGCTGCACAGCGTGGCGCCCGGAGCAGCTGCCACGCTCGGACTAGCCGAGCCGTTGATCGCCACGCTGCTCGGCGTCGTCGTGATAGGAGAACGGTTGTCGCCGGTGGCGTGGGGAGGGGCGGCCGTCATCGTCCTGGCATTGGCCCTCATGGTGCGTGCGACACGGCCGCCCGCTGCGGCGGTCCAGTCGACATGAGCGCGGACGAGGTGGCACACCGAAGCGGCTTCGCCTGTCTGGTCGGGCGGCCCAACACCGGGAAGTCGACGCTGACCAACGCGCTTGTCGGGGGCAAGGTCGCGATCACGTCCCCTCGACCGCAAACCACTCGGCATGCCGTGCGGGGCATCGTCACCCGGCCGGACGGTCAGCTGGTGCTCGTGGATACGCCCGGGCTGCACCGGCCCCGCACCCTGCTCGGCGAGCGGCTCAACGATCTGGTCCGGGCGACCTGGAGCGAGGTCGACGTCATCGTCGTGTGTTTGCCGGCCAACGAACGCGTCGGTCCGGGCGACCGGTTCCTGGTCGATGCCGTCAGCTTCGTTCGGCGTACGCCCAAAGTTGCGGTGGCTACCAAACGCGATCTGGTGTCTGCAGACCACCTGGCGGTGCACCTGAGCTCGATCGCTGAGCTGGGGGCGCGCTCCGGCGTCGAGTGGGCCGAGATCATCCCGGTTTCAGCCGTCAACGGTGAGCAGGTCGGACTGCTAGCCGACCTGCTGTTCAATCGACTGCCTGCCGGCCCAGCGCTCTATCCCGATGGTGAGCTGACCGACGAGCCGGAAACCACGCTCGTAGCCGAGCTGATCCGAGAAGCAGCGCTGGAGGGTGTCCGCGAGGAGCTGCCGCACTCGATCGCCGTGGTGGTCGAGGAGATGGGACTACGTGCGGAGCGGCCAGCCGACCGTCCGCTGCTCGACATCTCGGCTGTGCTGTTCGTGGAACGCGACAGCCAAAAGGGCATAGTCATCGGGCACGAAGGAGCCCGTTTGCGAGCGGTCGGCACTGCCGCGCGACAACAGATCGAGGCGTTGTTGGGTACGCCGGTCTACCTGGATCTTCGGGTCAAGGTCGCCAAGGACTGGCAGCGGGATCCTCGACAACTGCGCCGGCTGGGGTTCTGACCGCCAACTGGCTGCGTCCGGCTGGTGACCGCCGCCTGGTTGCGCCGGCTGGGGTTCTGATCGCCAACTGGTTGCGTCCGGCTGGTGACCGCCGCCTGGTTGCGCCGGCTGGGTGCCGACCGCCGCCGAGTGGGACCGGCCCATCGCGCTCAGGACGTGGTCTTGTGCCAGCAATAGCCGAAGCGCTGCCCCAAATGCCAGTCTTGCGGGCTCGGATAGGTCCAGCTGTACGTGTAACCGCCGCCTGGACCCAACAACGAGGCGATGAGGTCCTTGCATCGTTGTTGACCGTCGGTGCGCGTCACCGTTGACCCCGGATAAGGAGCGTCCGTGCCGCCCAGCCGCAGCGCGCCGACCGCCCGGAAGGCGTGCGTCTGGGTGCACATGACCAGCTGCGCCGCCGCCGACGCCGGCTCTCCCTTAGCACAGACACCGAACCGGTCGATCGCTGATCGGTGGTCGAGCAGTTTGTGCACATGCCGTGGAAGCGGCGCGAGCAGGTTGGCCGACTGCAGCGCCACAACGTCGCATCGCACCCAGTGCGCTCCTTTGTCGAAGTCTGACTGGGCCGGTACAAAATAGGTGACGCTCAGCCGGGCCAGGGCTCGGGTCGCCGCGTCGCCACCAATAAAACGGCCGAAAGCGGCCTGGCATTTGGCCGCTGCCGCCGACTGCACTGCGTCGTTGCCGATCTGTACGCCGGGGAACGCGACAGCGCTGGGCAGTGTGCGCACGTCGAACGTGTAGCTCGTGTGCGGCTTTTTGCACGACATCGTCGGAGTGTTGTCGAAGAATCCGGAGATGTCGCTGAACGCCAGATCGCGACACGCACCGACCTTGGGCCCGGCAGCGGGCGGCCCAGCCGTCGGCTTGGTCGGCGAAGAGGAGGACTTCGTCGAAGCAGGCGCTGTTGATCGCGCTGAGGTCGTGGGGGAGCTCGACGAGCCGGACGCGAAGGAGCCGCAGCCAGCCAGGATCCCGATGACGACAATGCTCGCGAGCACCGCTCGCGCGAGCTTGCTGCGGGCGGTCATCGCGGCCACTGTAAGGGAACCGGTCAACGCAATCGCGCAGGCGAAGCGGCACGGCTGTTGAGGTCAGGTGAGGTGGCGTTGCAGAAGGCAGCTCTCGCTCGCGAGCCGTGCCCCCAGCTCCTCGTTCACCCGGATCATGTGGCGATTGCTGGTGGCGTTGTAGGTGTCGATCCGCGTCAGCTCCGGGTGCCGGTCCCGCATCCACAACAACATCCGCGCCTTGAGCAGCAGTCCGAGGCGATGCCCACGGTGCGTTCGCACCACGCTGGTGTCCTCCTGAAAGGCGAGACCAGGACGCAGCTCGTCAACGCACAGGATGGTGATGCCGACCAAGTCTCCAGTAGGGCGGTGACGGGCAAGGAGGCGGTAGAGATGCTGACCCCGCGCGGCCATCGCTGCCTCATAGCCGCGCACCCGCTCGGCCGGGAAGACGTCGGGCTCGAGGTCTGCGTCGTCGAGCGGTGCGTCGTTGATGGCCTCGGACAGCGTCTGCATCGCCGCCATGATCGTCTCCGGAGTGGGTCCGTCAAGCTCGACCAGTTCGTAGTCCTGCGCAGCCATGGCTGCCTCTGACTCGATCGCCTCGATGCGGCCGTAGTCGATGAGGTGAGGCTCCAGGCGGCGCTGAGCGCTGACCTGAGCCACCTGGAAGCCGTGCTCGAGCAGGAACTGGATGCGGGAGCTCTGCCTTGGGCCGAACGTTATGAGCAGGCTTCGACTGGCCGCTCGGCTCTCGGCGATCTGCCGCTCCAGCAGTGCCGTACCGATACCACTGCCGAGGAAGTCCGGGTGGACTGTGCACGACACATATGCCGAGTGCGTGTTGTCCCACCTCGGCAGTTCGAGATAGGCCCAGGCCGCGATCCTGCCGTCGGGATCGGTGCCGGAGCCAGGGCGAACCAGCCATAGGGCGTCGAGGGGACGGTTGACCGAGGTGTGCCGGGCCAGCGTTGCCAGGGAGAGGCCCGCCGTCGGGGGGATGTCGAGCCGGTCTGCGGCGTTGGCCGCGTTGGCCACCTCGGCCATCTGCTCAGCCGTCGAAGCGTCGAGCGCCCCCGCATCGACGCGCTCGATCGTCACCGGGTCAGTCGACCAGGCTCCAACAGGCTCGATAGGCACCGCTGCCGCCTCGGTGGGCGGCTCGGTCGGCGCCTTGGTGGGCGGCTCGGATGGGGCATCGCTGATCATGGTGTGCATTGAACGCCGGTAGCCACGGCTTGTCGCCGGGTTTTCCGCTCGCTTGGAACGTTCCAGGGGTTTGTCCCGCCAGCTGGCCCCTCGAACGTTCCAAACCGCGGTCACCCCGGCCACCATGGCGGCGGCTGAAGGGTCCAGCGGTCTCGACTGCGGTCACGCGCCAAGCCGCGCGCCCTGGCTGCCGTCAACCGCTGGATCGTTTGGGCTCGACGGTGGCGGACGTCGAGCCGTCCCACTCGGCACACCACCAGCCCATGCTCCTCGAAGCGTTCCTCTCGGACATTGTCGTCAGCATGCTGTTGCACGTCGCGGTGGTCGTCGCCGTCGTACTCCAAGGCGACGGCAGCGTCGGCGTCGAGCACATCGGGATAGCCGAGCAGTCGTCCCTCGAGGTCGAACACGGGTGGATTGACCAGCGGCGCGGGAAACCCAGCTTCGAGGACCCACAGCAGCCGTAGGCGGGTCTCGGGTGGACTTCGCGACCCGCGGGAGGCGAGGGAGAGGGCACGCCGAGCTTGGCCAACGCCGCGCCAGCCCGGGTGCTCGGACCAGTAGCTGGCAAGCTGGCTGACGTCCACCAGGCCGGCGGTCAGCATCATGTCGAGGAACACCACCGCGGCGTACAGCGACGTGGCCAGGCGAGCTCCGTCGAAGGCAGTCCGCAGGTCGCTCGATCGGCGTACGCCCCGGAACTCCTCCACGTCGGTGGAGGCCAGGCGCTCTCGGGACAGCTCGATCAGCGGACGCGGCCTGATCTTGCCAGTCGGTCCCAGCAGCAGCAGGATCGGCTGGAGTCCTCTTGCGTCGGAAGTGTTTCCATCGAGCAGGCGCACGCCTCTCCAGTACGCCGATGCCCAACCGCCGACTACGCCACCCGGCGGTAAGAGAGCGGCCGCCTCCATGATCCGCTGGCTCGGCGCGTTCGCGGCCGCTGCCGGAACGTAGAGGCCTCGGCTGGATCGACGCCAGCTAGGCCCGCGGAGCTGATCAGGCGTCACTCCGAGCGCGGCCGCTTGGGCTCGGCTAACGGGCGTAACGCCACTGACAGGTGGGTTGAGTCTGCTGTCCCATCGGTGCACGGGAGCACTGTGGCCGGATGTCAGCCATTCGCGAGGCCGTTATGCACAGGGCGGCTCGGTTATGGGTCGTTGACCCCAAGGCTCCACGGCGGCTGCGTTAGCCCAGGTGCTCGTTGCGTTGGAACGTTCGGGGGGTTCTCCCGCGAGATCAGTCCCACGAACGTTCCGACGCGACCAGCGAGTCGCCACGAGCGCAGGTAAGGCACCGGCCAAGCGGAGCCAGGGCAGCGAAGGGGCTCAATGGGGTTCTGCGGAGGCGATGCAGGCGGTGCCCACGCGTCGGAAGCCGACCGCCTGGTAGACCCGCGCCACGTCGTCGGACTGCGCGGAGCAGAAGACAGTGGTGACTCCTTGGTCGAGGGCATCCATCGCGAGTACATAGGTCAGCTGACGGGCGAGGCCCTGCCGACGGTACGCCGGGAGCACACCGACCCCGACGATCTCGGCGACGTCACCGACGTGGATGGAGCTGCCGCCACCCACCACTTCACGGCGACTTCCCGCCGAGACAGGCGCTGCCCTGCCGGCAGAGTCTGTGAGATCACGTTCGGGCGACGCGACGGACACCGCCGCCATGCGAATCGACCCGGCCGACAGTCGTCCCCAAAGCCCGCTCTCGTCGGCTGCGATCGACGCTGCCGAGAGTCCTGCGTCGCGCTCGGGCAAGCCGGCGCTTCCGGTCGCCGTACCGCTGGACTGGAACGCCAAATTGATCGAAGCCTGAGCCTGCAGAACCATCGTCTTGTCGTCGGCGGAGAGCAGTCGCGCGGGCCCGGCGGCACCCAACGGACGGCCCTCGAGGACGAGCAGCGGACACTCCTCGACGGCGACGCCGGCAGCACGCACCGTCTCGAGCAGGCCGGGTGTGGTCTCGTCGACCCATTCCAGCGCCTGCGGGACTTCGAGGTCGCGCTGACGGGCCAGCACCGCCTGTACGTCGTCGACGGTTGCTGCTGGCTGCCCGCCGGGTCGTGGCCGGGCGTAGTACGGCCAACCGGACCGGGCTACGAAGAGGGTGAACGGTCCGATCTCCTCCATTCGCGACCAGGCTCGCGGCACCGCATCGTAATAGCGCTCCAGGCGCGCCAGCAACGTCTCATCAGCAGCCACGGCCGAGAGCATCGCAGACTCCCTGCTACCGCGCACGCGACCTTGTCACGCGCCTATCGGGTCATAGGTCAAGCATCGCCTGACAAGTTGTTTGCGGCGGGGCATGACGCCGCAGGCACCACCGAGAGGCGGTACCGCGGCACAATGGCCGGGTGAACCTCTACCGTGACGAGGCGATCGTGCTGCGTACCCAGAAGCTGGGCGAGGCCGACCGTATCGTCACGTTCCTCACCCGGTCGCACGGGCGGGTGCGAGCGGTCGGCAAGGGTGTACGGCGTACGAAGTCGAAGTTCGGCGCGCGCCTTGAGCCGTTCACTCACGTCGACGTGCAGTTTGCTCGT
Organism: Propionibacteriales bacterium; assembly: GCA_038198965.1. GTDB lineage: Bacteria > Actinomycetota > Actinomycetes > Propionibacteriales > Nocardioidaceae > JAUJOE01. The sequence continues at coordinate 1,731 of JBBPZH010000017.1, read as the reverse complement.
GGGCGCACGCTCGACATCGTGACGCAAGCTGAGACGCTGGCGCCGTTCGGGGAAGCGCTTGCCGGGGACTACGCCCGCTACACCGCGGGCACCGCGATGCTCGAGACTGCCGAGCGGCTGGTGGTCGAGGAGATGGAGCCGGCGTTGCAGCAGTACCTGCTGCTGGTCGCCGCCCTCCGTGTCCTTGCCGGCGGGGACCGTGACGGCTCACTGGTGCTCGACTCGTTCCTGCTGCGGTCGCTGGCCGTGGCGGGGTACGCGCCGAGCTTCGATGCGTGCGCGCGCTGCGGTGCCGCCGGGCCGCACCGCAGCTTCAGTGCCAGCTCCGGCGGCATGCTGTGCGGCGGCTGCCGGGTGCCGGGAGCGGCCAGCCCACCGACGGAGACGATTCGCCTGCTGGGTGCTCTGCTCGCTGGCGACTGGCTTGTCGCGGAGTCGGTGGACGCGCGGTACCGCAAGCCGGCCAGCGGTGTGGTGGCGGCGTACCTGCAATGGCACCTGGAGCGCAACCTGCGCTCCTTGGTGCACGTCGAACGGTGAACCGGGCGCCGGACGGACGCTGGGACCGTCCCCCCGACATCCCGCTCGAACTGGTGCCCAAGCATGTGGCGGTCATCATGGACGGCAACGGCCGATGGGCCAGAGCACATGGTCTGCCTCGGACCGCCGGGCACGAACGGGGCGAAGCTGCGTTGTTCGACGTAGTCGAAGGGGCGATCGAAGCCGGCGTCAAACACGTCACGGCGTACGCCTTCTCCACTGAGAACTGGAACCGCTCGCCCGACGAAGTGCGTTTCCTCATGGGATTCAACCGCGACGTCATCCGGCGACGCCGGGACGACATGAACGCCCTCGGCGTGCGAGTGCGATGGGCGGGTCGTCGCCGGCGGCTCTGGGCGTCAGTGATCCGAGAGCTCGAGGTCGCAGAGGCGATGACCCGCGACAACCGCGTGCTGACGCTCACGATGTGCGTCAACTACGGCGGCCGCGCCGAACTGGCGGACGCCGCGCGGACGGTCGCCCAACGGGTCGCCGCCGGTGAGTTGCGGGCCGACCGTGTCAACGAGCGCACGCTGGCCGATGCGCTCTATGTCCCCGAGGTGCCCGACGTCGACAGGGTGTTGCGTACGTCGGGGGAGCAGCGGCTGAGCAACTTCTTGCTGTGGCAGACGGCGTACGCCGAGATGGTGTTCATGAACGTGCTGTGGCCGGATGTGGACCGGCGCGTGCTCTTTGAGGCGATCGACATCTACGCGCGCCGCGACCGCCGGTACGGGACCGCTTGAACTCTCCACCACCCGATCACTCCACCGGAGCTGCGCGGTGCCACAGTGGCGCATTATGACGCTGCCTCGCCTGGGCTCCCTGACCGCCCTGGCGGCGAAGAACGGATCGCGGCGTGCGTGGTGCGTGCCGACACCCGAGCCGACGTCAACAACATGGTCAAGCGGCTGCTCGACGTACGGAAGGGGTCGTTCCTGTCGACTGAGCGAGCGATTGCGGAAACCGGCATGGAGTATGGCGGCATCACTCCGCTCGGTCTACCGCCCTCATGGCGGGTGCTGGTCTCGGCGGAGGCGGCTGAGATCGACGTTGCGGTCATCGGCAGCGGAGTACGCCGGTCGAAGCTTCTGCTCCCTGGAGCACTGCTCGGCGAGCTGCCCGGCGCCGAGCTGGTCGCCGACCATGCGCTTCGCTAACACGAACGGCTAGGCGCAGGCGGCGCAGGTG
>JBBPZH010000016.1:0-29163 GCA_038198965.1 Propionibacteriales bacterium | reverse complement strand
TTACCGGGACACGGAGGCCCGTCTCCCGGTGCCGGACTGGCATGCCGATGAGCGGATGTAGGGCCCACGTGGAGGCCGTGTCGGGACGTTGCAGACGTACTGTCCTTGGTCTGCACTTGGGGGCGTGTCGGCCTCGGGGTGTCAGCCGCGGGGCAGGGGCCGGCCGCCGGACAGCCAGAAGGGCGTTCCGCTGCCGGCAGTTCGGCTGGCGGTTCAAGCGCTGGCGCCTCAACGCCCGGGAGCTCCGGCCGCCCGTCGGGGAGCGGCAGCGGCCCGTCCGGGAGCGGTTCGACCAACTCATCGACCGAACCCCCTGCGTCGGGCGGCACTGTCCGCCGCGACGGCCCGGATGAGTACTTCGAGTCGGCCCCGCGCGACTCAGGTACCTGACATCCTTGCGCTCGTCATCATTGCCCGAGTGATCCCGGTCCGGCACGGGCGGCAGATTGCAGCGTCATTGAAATGCCGACCGGCAGGCGCAGTCTGGATTCGACCCGCACCTCGACGTCGGGGCCGGTCGTGGAGCATGCAACGAGATCGACGGTGTTGTCGGCGGCAGTCGCCTGCGCCGCTGCGCATGCGTCGCCGCCCCTCTGGTAGCGAGCTGCGGCGGCGAGCGCGGCGAGGTCGGCCGATCCGTCGAGGTGGTGCTGAGCCGCGACGGCGGCCGCTACCTGAAGGCTCACTTCTGCCAAGGTCAGACAGACGGCCATCCAGCCGAGCGCCCACACAGTTGCGTAACCGCACTCTGAACGGCACGCTCGGTTCCGCGTGACACCCGACTGGCGAAGTCGTCGGTCAACCATGACTGACTGATCCCTCCTCGACCGGAGTGGAGGCCGAGGAGCTCACGGTCACGGCCGGCAGCGGCACCAGCAGCCACCCCGGCGCGTGGGCCTCGACGCTGACCGTGACAGTGATAGCTCCCGCACTGCTCCTGTCGACCGCAACGGCCGCGCCGGCTGGAGCCGCGCGGCGAACAGCCTCGTGGGCGACAGCGGGCGCATCACCCCGAGCGAGCACGCGGGCCGCGTCACGGGCCGCGTCAACCGTCTCCACCTTGGCGATGCTGATGGACAGCATCCACAGCAATGCCATCGCAAACAGCGCCATGAGCGGAAGCACGAGCGCCGCCTCGGCAGTGACCATGCCGTCCTCTGCAGGGCGCCGCGGTGTCGGCCGCTGGCGGCCACCCCGGCCATAACCGTTGACCGCCCCGTGGCGGTTTCCCAGCGCCGCTAGTGAACGAACGGCAGCCACCCCAGGACCTCCTGCAGCGCATACCCAACCATCAAACGAACGAAGTCCCCGACCCAGGGGCCGCACAAGAAGAGTGCGCCGGCAAAGCCGCATGCCGCGACCGTCCCGACGGCATACTCGGCGGTGTTCATCCCTCGCTGATCGCGAAGCCGTGAGCGACCGATCTTTGATGAGCGCCTTGGACACGTCCCCTCCTGCAACGGTTTCTCCTTTGCTTCCCGGGGCCCGGGGTGGGCGAGCCGCCCACCCCGGCGCGAGTGAGGTCAGAACGGCAGCAGGCCGGTGATCTTGTCGAGGATCTGCTGGAGCAGCGTCTCGCCCCAGCCCGACGTCAAGATCTTGTAGAGGATGCCTGCGAAGCCGCATGCGGACACGGTGCCGACGGCGTACTCGGCTGTGCTCATCCCGTCTTCTGTCCGGGTAGCGAGTGCTGCGCCGACGTGCGCGGTGAGCTTGGCGGTCATGAGAGTTCCCTTTCTACGGGGCCTCGGGCTCCGTGGCTCGAGGCAACGAGTGACTTTCTTGAGCCTTGCCCCAGGCATCGCCGCTCGCCATCCGTATTTGCTCGGCTGTGCACAGCTGAGAGCGGCGAACGCACTTGGGGGAATTCGTCACCACCCCAAATGTGAGAAGGCGCCCACCACGGTCGGGACGACGCCCAACACCATGAATGCCGGCAGGAAGCAGAGCGCCAGTGGCCCCGCAGCTTTGACGCCGACGTTTCGAGCTTGCAGTTGAGTGGCGGTTCTCCGCCGACGCCGGCTGTCATCGGCCAGCCGGCTGAGTGCCTGCGACACCGGTGCTCCGGACTCCAGCGCGCGCGTCATGGCGCGGGCCAGTGGAGCCAGCTGTTGATCACTCGTCAGCGACCGCCATGCCGTGAGCGGATCCGCGCCCAACGCGACTCGAGCGGAAAGGCCATCAAGCCGCTCGCCAAGCGGGCCACCCACGCTGCCAGCGACGACAGCGACGATCCGGTCCGACGGGTGACCGACGGCCGCGCACGCAGCCATCAAGTCGATGGCTAACGGCAGGTCGCGTGCCACCTGTTCGCGCGCCCTGACCACCTCCGGGGACTCGAGCCGCCCCAGCCAACGGGAAAGAATGAACCCGCCAACCGCTCCGACCGCAGCACCTGTCGGTCCGCTCACTGCGTCACCTGCGACGCCTGCTGCGGTTACGCACACCACGAGGCGGCCAGGCCCGCTGGTGAGCAGGTGTCCTACGCCGCCCTCGAGGCGACCAGAAGGGCCTGGGTCAAGCTCATTGAGCGCTTGGATCCGCCGGATTGGTGGTGGTGGCAGCGCAAGCCAGACGCTGGCGCCGATGAGGATCGCCGCGAGCAGCATCAGGATCAGGACTCGACCGCGGAGGCGAGCTGCTCGACCCACCACACTCCAGCCAGGGCTAGGCCGCATCCGGCGGCCAAGCAAAACAGTCCCGCCGTGCTGCCCAGCAAGAAGCCGAGTGGGTCGGCGCCCATGGATAGGCCGAGAGCCAGCCCGAACAGCGGCAGCAGGGCCAGCATCTTCGCGGTGGCTCGCGGCGGCCCGAGCGCGGCGGTAACTTCGTCACGGGCTTCCTCGTCGCTGCGCAAGCTTGCAGCGACTCGGCTGAGCACAACCACCAGCGCGGCGCCGGAGCGTCCAGCGACCTCCCATGCGGCGGCAACCGAGCGCAACCCCTCGGCTCCAGGGAGCGCAGCACCCTGGCGACGAAGAGCTGCTGCAAGGTCGTCTCCCAACCGGGCCGAGTTGACCACGTCGCGCAGCTCGTCCCAGCTCGCGCATGCCCGCTCGGCTGCTTGAGCTGCCGGCAGGCCGGCATCCAGCTCGGCCGCGAGGGCGTCGCAGAGCTCGACGACTGCCGCTCGCCGCCGTGCTCGTTCCCGCCGGCGGCGGGAGTTGTCGATGATCCGGCGGATTGCCCAGCCGAGCAGCACCACCCCGCCGAGCAAAGCGATGGCCAAGCCACCCCTGCTCAGCCACAGCACACACACCGTAAGCCCGGTCGCCACGCCGGCCGTGGCTGTGATCGGAGGTGGTTCGACCGACCGCTCAACCGGTGAACCAAGTCGCCGGCGACTGCCGTCAGCTCGCGGCGATGCACACCAAGCTGCGGCTGCGGCCGAGCCTCCGGCCAGCGTCGTGAGGAGCTCGGGCGACGTCACTGCGCTGTCCCATCGAGGAGGGCCGTAAGGACGGGTGCTGCAGGCCCGGAGTTTGCCCTCAAATCTGCGTCGAAACGCACGGCCGGCTGCGCCACGACCAAGCCCTGGGGCGACCTGTCGAGAACGGCGATCTCCGCCAGCCGACGGACTCCGTCACGATCTCGGCGGAGGTGCACGATCACGCGCAGCGCCGCCGCGAGCTGGGAGTGCACCGCCTCCCTGGGAAGTCCTGCGGCCACCCCCAACGCCTCGAAGCGGGCCGGAACGTCCCCAGCAGAATTCGCGTGGAGCGTGCCGCATCCCCCTTCGTGACCGGTGTTGAGCGCTGCCAGCAGGTCGACGACCTCAGGCCCGCGCACCTCACCGACCACCAACCGATCGGGCCGCATGCGCAATGCCTCACGGACGAGCTGCCGAAGCGGTATCTCCCCCGCACCCTCCACATTGGCTTGCCGGGCTTCGAGTGACACAACGTGTCGGTGCGCCGGTCTGAGCTCATTGGCGTCCTCCACGATGACCAGGCGCTCAGCTGGCGACACGGCGGACAGCAACGCCGCCAGCAGCGTGGTCTTTCCTGTCCCGGTGCCGCCTGAGACCACAAAGGCGATCCGAGCCGCCACCAGGTCTCGCAGCAGCCCCGCAGCTGCTGAGCTGATCGAGCCGGAGGTGACCAGGTCGTCGAGCGTCATGACACGGCGCGCCGGAACCCGTAGCGAGAGGCAGGTGCCGGGACGGGCGACTGGCGCCAGGACCGCGTGGAAGCGTGTGCCGTCACCGAGTCGTACGTCGGCGTATGGCACCGCGTCGTCCAAGCGACGTCCAGCGCCCGCTGCCAACCGTTGCGCAAGCCGGCGTACCGCAGCGTCATCGGAGAACCGGACGTCGGTCAGCTCCAACCCTGCACCTGTGTCGACGTAGACCTCAGCACTGCCGTTGACCAGGACATCGGTGACACCGGCCAAACCCAGCAAGGGATCGAGCGGGCCGGCTCCGACCGCGTCGCGCCGCAGTGCATCGACCACCTGCAGGACAAACGCATCACCGACCAAGCCACCGGATTGACGCAGCGCTTCGCCGACTCGGGCAGGCGTCAGCTCGCCACTCCCCCGCGCCAGTCGGTCGCGTACGTCGGCCAACAGCTGCGGCGCGACCTCGCTCATCGCGGCTGCACCGCAATGTCGAGCCGTCGAAGCAGTTGCGCCGCTGCCCTCGCCAAGGGACCTCGGGCCGGGATGCCAAGTCCTGCATCGGCGAGGCGTGCCACCGACGCCTTCGCCGGGACACTGCCGAGCACCGGAAGCTGCAACGCCTCGCCGACCGACTCGGGAGCGACGGCACACCGGCGGGCACGCCGAACCACGATCCGGAGGTCGGAGACCAGATCCCGGAACGTGGAGGTCATGCGCGCGCCGCTGGCGATCCCGCCGACATCTGCCGGGCAGATCAAGACAGCGACGTCGCAGCTGGCTGCCGCCTCAGCGGCGCTGTCGTCCAATCGTCGGGGCAGATCGATGACGACCAGACGTGAGCCGCGCTGCGCGGCCGCAACGATTGATCGCATCGTTGCCGCATCGAGGCACACCTGGACGCCTCGGCCCCACGACAGCACCGGAAGTCCGTCGACGGCAGGCAGGGCATTGCGCAGCGCCGACGAGCCGACGCGGCCGGAGGTGGAAGCCACTTCGGCCCATCGAAGCCCCGGGAAATCCTCGCAACCCACCACCAGATCGAGACCACCACTGGTCGCGTCGGCATCCACCAACAACGCGGGTGTGCCAAGCCTGGCTGCGGTCAGTGCCAGGGCCGAAGCAAGGGTGGAAGCACCTGCTCCGCCGCGAGCACCGATCACTCCCAGCGTCAAACAGGGCGACTGCCCGCCGTCGACGAGATCGCTGAGCCGGCCCACGAGATCGGAAGCGTGCTCGGGTAGCACCAACACGGATTCGGCGTGCAGGGTCAGGGCGTGCGGCCACACAGTTGCCAGGTCCGGCTGCGACGACACCAGGAGAACGCCGTCACGCCGCGGCAACGCGGCACGTGCGACACCCTCGACCGCATCGGCTCCGACCAAGACGCCGGACGCCTGTCGCCAGCGGCTCCTCGCAGGGTCGGCCGACGGGACAACGTCTGGATCTGCTCCCGCTGCGGCGCACAGCCGCAGCACCTGTTCGGTGAGATCGGTGTCGGCGGTGACGACGAGCAGCTTCCCGGAACGCCCACTTGCCTGCACCGCTCAAGAGTCATGCGCAACCGGGGATATGGAAACGGCGTCCTCGCCAGCTGTGGACAGCCGACCGAACTGGCACCAGCTGGGGATCGCCGTCCTGCCGTCGAGGCAGCAGGATCAAGAGACGGCGGCCTCCGGTAGGGGAACCGAAGGCCGCCGGGGCCTGCATCCCGGGGGGAGGAATGCGGCTCCCAGTCCAGCGGCGAGGGGGAGTGCCGCTGGAGTATGCGCCAATGCTAGCGCCGGCCGATTGCCGCATCCGCAACGGTGAAAGCCGGGAGCCGTATCCTCGTGAGCGAAACCATCGGAGGTGTCCTGCCTTGCCGCCGAGCATCCGACGACCGGCTGCTTTCTTCGACCTCGACAAGACGGTCATCGCCAAATCCAGCACGCTTGCCTTCAGCCGTTCCTTCTACGAGGGCGGGCTGATCAGTCGACGTTCGGTACTGCGCAGCGGCTATGCACAGTTCGTCTACCTGGTGGGGGGCGCCGACCACGACCAGATGGAGCGGATGCGCCGCTACCTTTCCGATCTGGCCGCTGGCTGGCATGTGCAAACGGTCCGCGACATCGTTGCCGAGACGCTGCACTCCATCGTCGACCCGCTGGTGTACGACGAGGCGCTGAGCCTGGTGGAGGAGCACCACGCGGCCGGTCACGACGTAGTCATCGTTTCCACGTCTGGTTCCGAGGTCGTGACACCGATCGGTGACATGCTCGGCGCCGACAAGATCATCGCGACCGTGATGGTCCAGCACGAGGGCCGCTACACCGGCGACATCGACTTCTACGCCTATGCAGACAACAAGGCAGCGGCCATGCGAGAGCTCGCTGACCGAGAGGGCTACGACCTCGAGGCGTCCTACGCGTACAGCGACTCGATCACCGACCTCCCGATGCTGGAGGCGGTTGGCCACCCCAACGCGGTGAACCCGGACAAGGCACTGCGCAAGACAGCCGTCCGCAACGGCTGGCCGGTCCTTGACTTCTCAAAACCCGTGAAGCTACGGAAACGTGTGCCCTTCGAGACACGCCGCAGCGTCGCCGCGGTTGCGCTCGGCGCCGGAGCGGCTGCGGCGGGTGCGGTTGTGCTGGCGTCGCGTCGGTCCCGTCGCGAGACGGCTGCCGACGACGCCTGAGCAACGAGCGCCCGCACGTCGAACTCTTGCCCAGGTCTTCCCATGGCCCGACAAGCGGCGTAGAAAGGGGGCAGACAACTCAAGACTTGCAGCTGATCGCGGCACCCACGCGGCGACCGACCCATCTTCTCTGGGCAGTCGATCTCGGGTCTGCCCGAGACGACAACTTCGATAAATGCACGCCTGGTAACCGGCGGTCAGGTGCACGGCAAGCGGCGCTCTTCGTGAAAGCGGAGGCGCCGCTTGCCGCCTCACGACACAAGCGGGCCGGCGGCGGCGCCCGCAGTCAGCGCCTTGGCGGCATGCAGGAACCACTGCCGATGCCCTTCGATCGTGGTCGTCGCGTACGCGGCCAGTCCGATTCGGTACTCGCCGGCTCTCGCCGCGTGACCGGCCTCGGGGACGGTGAGCGAGCTCGGATCCACTCCGGCGCTGACCAGAATGAGCCGCTCCAGTGCCCGGGCGACGACGCCGTTGGCGTCCCCGAAGGGCGCTAGCGTCGCCACCTCGGCATGGGCGGTCGCCGCAATCGCCAGCGCGGGTGCGTGCGGCTCTGCGACCAAGAGGGCAGCGAGTGCGTGCAGCCGCTCCGCAAGCCCAGGGGTCGATCGCGGACGACCGACGGTGCCCGAACCGAGGTCGGCGGTGGCGAGGGCATGCATCCTCGCCAACGCTTGCAGCGGCGCTCGGCGGACGACGGGCAGGAGCCCGAGGAGCTGGGCGTTGAGGCGAACTGCCCCGGTGGCGACGGGGTCGGCGCAGCCGTTGCGTACGTCGTCCAACGTTGCAACGCTGCCCTCCAGCTTGGCCGAGGCAACCGCCCCACGCAGCAGCGAAGCTGTCGTCAGCTCGGGCGCCGTGCGACGCAGCCCACGGTCGCGAAGGAGGGCGTCGATCCCGTCCCGAGCTGCAGCCAGTGCGCTGGCGACTCCTTCGAGGTTGGCGTCGCGGTCGACGACGTCGGCCAGCCCTGCCACGCCTTTCAGCCTAATGAGCTGCTGCTTGTTCGGTAGCCTGCCTGATCATGGACGCCGAAGCGTTGCAGCGGCGAGCCGGAAGCTTCGGAGGCGTGGCAGAGGACTATGCGCGACACCGGCCCGGCTACCCCGCAGACGCGGTGCGGTGGCTGGTCGGTACCAGTCCTGGGCGCGTGCTGGAACTCGGCGCCGGTACCGGTCTGCTCACCGGGGGTCTGCTTGCCCTCGGACATGAGGTGGTCGCAAGCGATCCGTCGGGGGCCATGCTGGCGCGGCTTCGCAAAGCCGTCGTCGAGGCCAAGCCGGTGCAGTCCCGCGCAGAGGCCATTCCACTGCCCACGTCATCGGTGGACGTCGTCGGGGCGGCGCTGGCGTAGCACTGGTTCGACGAAACCCACGCGCTCCCGGAGATCGCGCGGGTCCTCCGCCCGGGAGGCGTGCTGGCCTTGGCGTGGAACGTTGGTGACCGCAAGGTGCCTTGGGTCAAGCGGCTCTTCGATCTCATCGGCGAGGCGGAGCCGGACACCACCGATCCGGTGGCCCGCTCCGCACTGTTCACGCCATCGGACGCCCAGGTGTTCCGGCACTGGCAGAAGCTGGACAACGATGGCCTGGTTGGTTACATCGCGTCCACGTCGTTTGCCGCCACACTTCCCGCGGGTGAGCGCGACAGACTGCTAGACGACGTCCGGCGACTCTATGACGGCTACGGCCGCGGCCCGGACGGCCTGTTGCTGCCCTGGCACACGCATTGCTACCGCGCCCGGGTGAGCGGCCTGGCGGCTCAAGCGGGCTCCCACGGCGACGACGGCTACGACGACGACGCGCTGCTCATCGACTTCTCCTGAGCTGGCTCGCGGGGCGGCCAGACGCCGAGGAGGAACTGGCAGCGGACCGGGAGGCGGCAACCCGCCGACGCCGAGCGGTAGACTGCGGCGCCAGGTGAGCCGGGAAGACTGGTCGGCGAGTCGTTGCTCCCTGCCCGGTCGGAGATCTCGTTGACTATTCCCGCCACCTGCCGCACCTTGACACCACGCTGATGGACGACGCGCTCTCGTTCGGTCTGCTGGTGCTGGTGCTGGCGGTGGCGTGTTTGGTGGCGGTGCTGTCCAACCGCCTCAGCGAGCGCGTCAACGTTCCGGCACCGGCGATCTTCCTGGTCTGCGCCGCGGTCGTTCGTCACTTCGAACCAGCGGGGTTCGCCCTCTCCGAGGTGACGGTGGAGCGCCTGGTGACCGTCGCCATCGCCCTCGTCTTGTTCGACGGTGGTATGCACATCGGCTGGCCTCGGCTGCGCGCGGCGATCGGTGCCGTGCTGGCTGTGGGTGTGGTCGGCACCTGTCTCACCGCCGGTGCGCTGGCGGTGCTCGCCCACACCGCGCTAGGGCTGAGCTGGTGGGTCGCACTGCTGCTGGGGACCGCGTTGGCGCCCACCGATCCAGCTGTGGTCTTCTCGGTGCTCGGCCAACGCGAGGTTGCCGGCCGAAGTGGCACGATTCTGGAAGGCGAGTCAGGTGCCAACGACCCGGTCGGCATCGCGTTGTTGGCCAGTCTCCTCACCGCCGGAAGCCTTTCCTGGAGTACGGCGAGCGGAGTGGCCGTCGAGTTCACGCTGCAGATGGCGGTCGGCGCCGCAGTGGGAGTACTCGGCGGCCGCGTCCTGCTCACGTTCATGCGCCGGGTGGCGCTGCCGAGCGAGGCGTTGTATCCGCTGCGCGCCTTCGCCGGTGGCCTGGCCCTGTTCGGGCTGGCGACCGTTTTGCACGGCTCAGGCTTCCTTGCGATTTTCACCGTCGGCATCGTGCTCGGCGCGGAGCGGGCGCCGTACAAGGGCGAGATCGAGCGGTTCGTCAGTGCGTTGGCCAGCCTCGGAGAGATCGTCGCATTCGTCATTTTCGGGCTGACGGTTGATCTGACGACCCTCGCCCGCGCAGATGTGTGGGCACCGGGTCTGGTGCTCGCGGCCGCGCTGGCCTTTTTCATCCGGCCAGTGCTGGTCGGTCTCACGCTGCTGCCCTTTGACCTGCAGCGAAACGAGAGGGCATTCGTGCTGTGGGCTGGACTCAAGGGTGCCGTACCGATTCTGCTTGGAAGCTTTCTTGTCACCGCTCACGTTCCCTCCGCGGAGCGGCTCTACGGGATCGTGTTTGTGGTCGTCGTCTGCTCGGTGCTCGTGCAGGGCGGTCTCGTGCCGACCGTTGCGAGGCGCCTCGGCGTCCCCATGGTCACCGTCGAGCCGGAACCTTGGGCCATTGGCATGCGCCTTCGCGACGAACCTGAAGGCTTCCACCGGTTCACAGTTGGCGAAGCGGCCCCGGCGGACGGCACCACCATCCGCAATCTGCCGCTCAGCTTCGACGACATGTGGGTCAGCTTCGTGATCCGCGGCGGGAGCCTGCTGCCGTTCCGCGGCGACACCACCTTGGCGGCGGGCGACGAGGTGTTGGTGCTCGCCGACCCCAGGCATCGAGAGGAGCTGGCTGCGGCTTTCAACACCCCGCCCAGGTGACGCTGACCGTTCGCGCGCAGTCTCCGGCAACGCGCGTGCGGTGTCTCTTGGCGGTGGTGGAGGCGGACAACCCTTAGGGTTTGCAGTGCCGACTCGCGTCACGTCGCTCATCCAATGCGCGGCTCGCGGAAAGAGAGGACACGTATGGCGACCCGGATGCCCGAGCCAGAGGTCAACGACGAGCCAACCATCGGCAAACTCATCGTCGACGCCACCAGCGACCTTTCCCTTCTGGTCCGCAACGAGATCGAGCTTGCGAAGTCTGAGCTGCGGTTCAGCATCAAGGCTGGTGGCCTCGGCGCGGCGCTGGGCGCGGCTGCCGGCTTCTTCGGCCTCTTGGCGCTGATCATGCTGTCGATCGCACTCGCGTTCTTGCTCGCCAAGCTGCCCGTCGTCGGTCTGTTCCTGGCGTTTCTCATTGTCTTCCTGCTCTACGCCGCGATCGCCGGAGTTCTCGCACTGGTCGCCATGCGCAAGTTCAAGCAGGTGCACGCGCCCGAGCAGACCATCGCCGCCGTGAAGAGCAACAAACAGGTCCTCTCGCGCAGCTAGTGCCGAGGCGAGATTCCTTGGCCTCAACCGGTGCCGATCCGGGCGAGCCGGGTGCGACCGATCGGGCTACCCAGCCGGACCCCTCGGCGCTCCAACACCGACAGGTCGCGGCCAACGGTGCTCGCTTTCACGTGGTGGAGACCGGCAGCGGGTCACTCGTCTTGCTGCTCCACGGATTTCCCGAGTCGTGGTGGGCGTGGCGCTTTCAGCTGCCCGCATTGGCGGCAGCAGGTTTCCGAGCAGCTGCGATGGACCTTCGTGGGTACGGCGACAGCGACAAACCGCCGCGCGGATATGACCCGATCACCCTGGCAGCCGACGTCGCCGGCGTACTCCGCACGCTGGGGGCACACGACGCTGTCCTGGTCGGACAGGGATGGGGCGGCTACGTCGCCTGGACAGTCGCCGCCGCCCGACCAGACTGCGTACAGGCGCTGTGCGCGGTAGCGGCACCACACCCGCTGGCTCTCCTCAGGTCCGCTTACCGGCGTGAGGCCTGGCCGGCTATCGCCCACCTGCTGCCAATGCAGCTCCCGTGGCTTCCCGAACGTCGCATCCGCCGGGCGTCGTACGTGCAACACCATCTGTCAGCCTGGTCAGCGCCGGGTTCCGGGTTTCCGGACGCCCAGACCGTCGACACCTATCGGCGTGCGCTCTCCACCTGGCCGGCTCCGCACTGCGCCCTGGAGTACCACCGATGGCTGATGAGGTCGCGATTTCGCGCCGACGGAAGGGCGTTCACAGCACTCATGCGGCGCAGCCTGAACGTGCCAGTGCTACAAGTGACCGGTGATCGCGACCCGGTGGTGCCCCTCCGCGCGGTGCAAAGATCCGCCTTGCGGACCGGGAGCGACTACCAGCATGTGCAGCTTTCCGACACCGGGCACTTCCCGCACGAGGAGGCACCGGAGCGCTTCACCTCGGTTTTGGTCGATTGGTTACTGCGCACACGCCCCGGTGCCGACCCGCGTCGCTGAGGAGTCACCCTGACGGGCGGCCGCGGCCACCTGATCGGCAGTGACGGCATACCCGGTTGAGCCGTCGGTCACCGACGCGGCGAACACCACGCCCAGGACTCGGCCGCGACGGTCGATGAGTGGCCCGCCGGAGTTGCCGGGGCGGACCACCGCGTAGACCGAATAGGTCTGACGTTCCACCTGGGAGGTGCCGTAGATGTTCGGACTCCGCAACGTCTGCAGGTCGCGAACGCGCGCCGGCTCGACGTCGTACGGGCCGTTCTCCGGAAACCCCAGCACCGCCGCCGGAGTCCGAGAGCGCACAGGTGGACCGAAGTGGAGCGGAGCAGCCGGCAAGCCGGGAACCGACAAGACCGCGATGTCGACGTTTGGGTCGTAGTAGACGACGACCGCACGGTATTGCCCTCCGGCGACCTCGACGAGCGGGTTGTCGACGCCCGCGACGACGTGGGCGTTCGTCATGACCCGGCCGGTGTCGTAGACGAACCCGCTGCCTTCCAGGGTGTGCCCGCACGAGGCAGCTGCGCCAACGACCTTGACCACACTGGCACGAGCTGACCGCACCGCGGGGACCCGGAGGATGCCGCGCTTCGGCGGCGGGACTGACGTGATGTGCTCGGAGGCGAATGGCTCCAGATACCGCGGAAAGACCGAGGAGTCGACAAGCGAGTTGAAGGTCGCGAGCACCCGGTCGGCGCCTCCGGGCAACGCATGGTCGATCGCCCGAAGCACCACCGACGTGCGCACCTCGCGGCTGAGCGGGCGCACCTGCACACCGCTCACCGCTACGCCCAGCACCCAGGCGATCAGCAGCACGGCAACCGCGCTCAGGGCCGAGCCGCTCAGCGCATCGAAGACCCGCGCCGGGCGCCAGGTCAGTCCATTGCGCAGCGGGCTGCCGGCGAACGCACCCAACGTCCGGCCGAGGAGCGCCACACTGACCACGATCGTCAGCGCGACGAACGACAAGGTGACGCTGGGAGCGAAGTTGCCGAGCAGTGCTGGCGCGATGACAGCGCCGACGTATCCCCCGAGCAGCAGTCCCGCTGTGGAGGCGGCACCGAGCACAAAGCCCTGGCGGTAGCCGGACAGGGCGTAGCCGACCGCCAGGAGGACGAGCACCAGGTCGAGGGCGTTCACGGCGTGCTGCCAGTCGGCAGGTCGAGCAGGACGCCGTGATCCCAGGGAACCTCCCAGCCGGCCAGCGCGAACGCTTCGGCGCTGGTCATGCGCGCCCTTCGGTGCGCACCAGCTTGGCAGCTTCGGCCGAGTCGACCGGCCCCTCGCCGTACGACGGGCAAAGCCGGGCAACCGGACAGGCTCCGCAGGCTGGCCGGCGGGCGTGACAGCAACGGCGTCCGTGCCAGATGAGCCGGTGGTTCAGCATCGTCCAGTCCCGGCGGGCGAACAGGTCCCCCACGTCTGGCTCCACCTTGACCGGATCGGTCTCCACTGTCCAACCGAACCGTCGGGCCAACCGTCCGACATGGGTGTCAACGGTGATCCCGGGCACACCGAACGCGTCGCCGAGCACGACATTGGCGGTCTTGCGCCCCACACCTGGAAGCTTGGTCAGCTCCTCGAGGGTGCTGGGCACCTCGCTCCCGTGCCGTTCCACCACCGCAGCGGCGAGCTTGCGGATCGAGTCGGTCTTGGCGCGGAAGAAGCCGGTCGGCGCCACGATGCGCTCCACGTCCTCACGATCGGAAGCGGCGAGCTCGACCGGGCCTGGATAGCGCGCGAAGAGTCCCGGAGTGACCGCGTTGACCCGTCGGTCCGTCGTCTGTGCCGACAGCACCGTGGCGATCAGCAGCTGCCACGGGTTGTTGAAGTCCAGTTCGCAGCGGGCGTCTGGGTACGCCGCGGTCAGCAGCCGGTGGATCCTGCGGGCGCGTCGCACGAGCGCGATACGGCTCGGCGGGCCGTCGAGATCGGCGACGGCAGGCATGACCGCCAGCCTACGGCGTGGCACCGACTGCCTATTTGGTCAGCGGCAGGCGAACGGGTTGCCGCTAGAGGTCAGGCCGGCTTGGCGAGCTGCGCCATCACGGAGTCGAGTTGTGCGCGGGAAACTGCGCCGACGACGACAGCGGCCACTTCGCCCTTCGAGTCGATGAACAAGCTGCTCGGGACGGCGGTTCGCGGCACCAGCGGCAAGCTGTTGAGCAACGTGCCATCCGGGTCGAACAGCGATGGGTAGGTGGCACCAACGGCAGCGGCGAAGGAGCGAGCAGCAGCCTCTCGGTCGCGTTCGTCGATGCCGACGACGAGGAGGTTCGAACGTCGGGTGGCGGCGGCCCTGGCCAACAGAGGCATCTCTTGCCGACACGGCCCACACCAAGATGCCCAGACGTTGACCAAGACGACCTTCCCGTTGAGGTGGTCGGCCAACGTGAATCGGCGACCTGACAACGTCGTGCCAGAGAGGTCAGGCGCCGGAAGGCGGTTCGCAGGATCGAGCACGCGCAGACCGATCTGGTCTGGCGGCTGAGGAGGCTGCGGGCCGGCCGTGGAGGAGGAGGAACAGCCGGCGAGCGACCCCACCAACAACCCGACCAGAACCGTCGTGACCCGAAGCCTGCGGCTTTGCTGGCGTTGACGTAACCCGCTTGCAGCTCGAGCCGTCATGTTGGAGTGCTGTCCCCCGTAAGCCAACGCAAAACCGCCACCACGTCCGTCGCAGACCAGCTCCCCGCGTCGGGATTGGTGACGTTCTTATGCCCCAATCTGTCCATGAAGCCGTAGATCGTGGAGGGGATGGAGCGGGTCGAGCCGACGGCTCCCGGTCCGTCGATCAGGTAGCGGAACCGCGCGTTGGGTCCGATGAAGATGAGGTCGTCGGAGTGCTGGATGTCGACGCTCAACGGTTGCGAGGTGAGCCAGTCGCGCGGATATGGCGGCTTCAACGACACCGTTCGCCGCCACACTCCCAGCTTGTCCCAGAGACGGTTGATGTCTGTGACCGAGCCCGTCGCCAGGTCCCAGTTCGGCAACCGCCCGAAGAGCTTTCGGTACGCCGCCAGGTGGCGGAGATCGTCACGTCGGGGGTCGATCGTGATGCTGAGGAACTCCACCCGATCACCGAGCCCGGCTCGGTTCACGGTCCGGGCCGCCTGCAGCATGCTGGCGGTGCCGATCGCGCAGGTCTCCTGGCAGAGCGTCAACAGATCGGAGACCACCACGATCTTGCCCGAGAAGGAACTCAGTGTCAGGTGGCGCCCGCTCTGGTCGGTGAGCTGGATGCTCGACAGCGACGGCGGGACCGCGGCGTTCAGCTCTGTCCCAACGCCGGCCGGCGGCGAAGCCGCCTGCTGTCCAGAGCTCCCGCAGGCGGCCAGGACGGCCATACCGACCAGCCCCACGACTCCACGAGCGGTCCAGCTGCTCAGGCGCACGCCGACCCCGGGCAGCTGATCAGAGCGAGGCAAAGACCCACTGTGGAGAAACACTGCAGGCACTGTATGCGGCGTTCTCCTCGGCGCGAAACCCGCGTAGGGTCAATCCCGTGCGGACCGCACAGACTCTCTTGAGCGGTTGGGTCCTGGAACCGCTGCCCGCGATCGTCTTGATCGCGGTCGCCGTCTGTTACGTGACGACGACGGTTGCCGTTGATCACCGACAGCCGTTCCAGCCGTGGCCCGGTCGGCACACGCTGTGCTTCCTGAGTGGAATCGTCGTGTTGTGGGTGGCGATCCTGGGGCCGCCCGGAGCGTTCGACGACGTGTTCTTCTACGCCCACATGACGCAGCACATCTTGTTGACGGCAGTGGCGGCGCCGCTGCTGGCGCTGGGCGACCCGGTCCTGCTGAGCTTGCGCGCGGCTTCTCGAGGGACCCGCAGACGATGGCTCGTCCCCGTCTACCGGAGCCGGGCCGTCGAGTTCCTCTCGCACCCGCTGCTCGGCTGGGGAGTGTTCGTCGTGGTGGTGGTGCTGAGTCACGTACCCACTGTCTACGACTACGCCCTCAGCCACCCGTTCGTCCACGACTACATCGAGCATCCGCTCTACCTCGCCAGTGCCCTCCTGTACTTCTATCCGCTGCTCGCAGATACGCCGAGTCGGCGCCGGATTCCGCCGGCTGTTCGAGCCCTTTCCGTGTTTTCGATGATGTTGCCGATGTCCATACTCGGGTTCTTCATCTACGCAGCCCCGCACCTGGTCTACCCGTTCTACGCTTCCGCGCCCCGGCCCTTCGGTCCTTCCCCGCTGCCGGACCAACAACTCGGCGGCGCCTTGATGTGGTCGACCAGCATGGTCTTGAGTTCCATCTGGTTCACGGTGACCGGTCTGCGCTGGCTCCGGGCGGAGGAACGCCGCTCGCACCGAGTCGACCGGGCAGTGGCCCGGTCGATCCGGACCCGCACGCAGCCGCCATACCCCGAGCTGCCCACATGAATCGCAGCCGTCGCATCGACCCGTTCTCGGCAGCCGCGCTGCGCTACCACGTCCCCCTGCTGGTGGGCATCGTCGTGTGCGTCGCTGCCGGCTGGTTCGAGCTGTCCCGTGCCCGCGAAGGGCACACCGTTGCCTGGGTCTACGCCGTGGAGTGGCCAGGCTTCGCCGTCACCGGCATCGTCATCTGGTGGCGGATTCTCACCGGCCGTGACGGCACCCGGCCGAGCGGTCCTGCAGCTGATTCGCGCGAGGGCGATCCGTCACCCGACGATCCTGGTCTGGTCGCCTGGCGGCAGTACCTGAGCGACATCCAAGCCCGCGAGCAGGCCTCCGAGGTCGACTGAGAAGGAGCACATCGCACAGCCTGTCGGCCGCTGGCTTACTTCCCGACTGTCCCGTTAGCAACCGTGATGGTGAGCGCGCCGATTGCCGCGGCGACACAGACCCAGAGCCACCAGATCCCGATGACGCGGAGCGACCACGGTTGAGCGCCGTCGACCAAGCCGTTTCGGACGCGATTGACCGCACCGACACCGACAAACAACGTGAGCAGCAAATGGAAGACGTTCCCAGCAGCAATCACGAAGACGGCTGATGAGTAGGCGTTGTCGTTGACCGAGAACGGGAACGTCGCCATCTGCACGATGTTGAGCACGAGGGCGAGAGCCAGCAGAGCAACACCGACGGTGCCGCGGCTCACGAACCGTGACCGATCCACCGGCGTCGTCTGGGCCAGCCCGCTCCGGTAGGCGGCATAGCTCCCGACCATGCATGCCGTGATGATCCACGACCACCACAGCGACGCAGTCGCCGACTTTGCCGGGTGGAAGGCTCCCTCAGTGTTGAGCACGCGCAGGTACAGGAAGGCGAACGACAGCGCCACGACGAACGAAGCGTCCGCCACGATGAGCAGGATGACCCCGGTGAACCACCGGTTCCCTAGCTCGTCTGCTGAGGCGTGCTCCTCAGCTGGGCCAGTGTGGACAACCGGTTGTGTCGTCACTTGCGTACCGCCGCGGAGGTTGAGCTCTCAGCACCAGAGGAAGCCCCCACCGGCACTGCCTCCGGGATTGGTTCGGGCTCTGCGGGCACCTCAGGGTGACCGTAACCGTATGGGTCTTCGGTCACGACTGGCAGTACCTCGAAGTTCTCCAGCGGCACGGGATAAGGCACCGTCCACTCCAGCGTCTTGGCTCCCCAGGGGTTGATCGGCGCAACCTCCCCGCCTCGCCAAGAGCTCACGACGGCGTACAGGAGCACGAGCATGCCCGTGCCGATTGCGTAGGCGCCCATCGTGGAGACGAAGTTGCCGGAGGTGAACAGGCTGTCGTAGTGCACGACTCGGCGCGCCTGTCCCTGCAAGCCGACCATGAACATGCCGAGAAACGTGACGTTGAACCCGATCTGGACCAGCCAGAAGGACACCCAGCCCAGCGTCTTGTCGAGCATCCGCCCGGTCATCTTGGGGAACCAGTAGAACAAGGCCCCGATCGCACCGGTGAGCCCCGCCCCCATCAGCGTGTAGTGGAAGTGCGCCGTCACGAACATGGATCCGTGCAGGGCATAGTCCAGCGGTACATCGGAGAGGTAGATGCCGGTGACGCCGCCGATGATGAAGTTCCACAACATGGCGTACGTCGACATCATCGGCAGCGTCGTCCAGATGCGACCCCGCCAGATGGTTCCCACGATGACCAAGAACAGCCCGCCGGTGGGCACCGAGATCAGCTCAGTCGTCAGCATGAAGGAACCGTTCATACCGGTGGCCCAGCCCGTGGTGAACATGTGGTGGGCCCACACCATGATGCTCAGACCGACGATGCCAAGAATCGACAGCACCGCGCCGTTGAAGCTGAACAGCGGTTTACGGGCGAAGACAGCGGTAATCTCCATCAGGGCGATCACGGCCGGCAGCACGATGACGTAGACCTCGGGGTGACCCATCAGCCAGAACAGGTGTTCGTAGAGCCAGGGATGTCCCCCGCCCGTCGCTATGTAGAAGTTGGCGCCAAGCCCGCGATCCATGCCAAGCAGCAGTTCTGCGGCCATGAACATCGGGAAGGCTGGCAAGGCCAGGCCAACGCTGGAAATGACGCCGTACACGAAAATCGGTGTGCGGTTCCACGTCATGCCGCGAGCGCGCATCGTGAACACTGTCGTCGTCAGGTTCATCCCCGCGATGGCCGTGGAGATCGCGAAGATCACAATGGCCATCAGATAAGAGTCGACGCCACCCGGACCCTGGTCAGCCAGCGGCGCGTAGCCGGTCCACCCCATCGGAATGCCACCGAGGAAAGCCGCCGAGTACAGCACCGGCACCAAGCACACCAACAGCCACAGGCTGAGTGCGTTGAGTCGGGGGAAGGCCATGTCTTTCGCCCCGATCATGATCGGGACGATGAAGTTCCCGAAGGGACCGGTGACCATGATGATCGTCGCCAGAATCATGGTGAGGCCGTGCAGTCCAACCATTGCGTTGTAGGTCTGCGGGCCCAAGAAGCCAGTGTTCGACGAGATCAGGTTGGTGCGAATCAGCATCGCCATCGTGCCACCGATACCGAGCATCACCATCGTGAGGACGAGGTACTGGATGCCCACGACCTTGTGGTCCGTCGTGAAGCGGAAGTACCGGGCGACTCCCTGATCCTTGCCTGCGAGGAACGACTCCTCGGCATGGTTGAGGTCCGCCCCACGGAGCCAACGCACCGGTGCGACGAACGCTCCGATCCCGGCCATGAACCCCACTGCCCAGCACGCCATCGTGATGATGTTGATCTGGCTGGAGAGGTAGTCGGACTCGGAAAGCGTCGACTTGGCGATCAGGTGACCGAGAAGGGCCAGGACAAGCCCGCTCAGGATCGCCGTGCCCATGTTCAGCCGCCGCATGATGCCGCCGGCGGGTGGCTCGGCAACGTGTTGAGTCTCGACAGTCGCAGTGCTCATGTCATCGGGTCCTTGAGCTCGTTGGGCACTGGGGGCAGGGCCGGGCCGTCATCGGCAGTTGGGTCGTCGTCACGGGGCACTCCCCTGCGCACTCGCCTGACTCGCTGCCTGGTGTGCCTGCACCCAGGTGTTGAACTGTGCGGGAGTCACCACGTTCGCGGTGGTCTCCATGTCTGCGTGGAGCAGACCGCAGAGTTCGGCGCAGCGTACGTTGAACACCCCGATGCGCTCCGGGGTCGTCTCGGTGGTGGTGATCTGGCCGGGGTTGGCGTCGACCTTGATGCCCATCTCAACCACCCAGAAGGAGTGGATGACGTCGTCCGAGGTCACCTTGAACACGACGTCGCGGTGGATCGGAAGGTAGAGCTGGTTGGTCTCGATCCCACCGCCCTCCCCTGGGTACTTGAACGTCCACACCCACTGGTTACCGGTGACCTCGACGACGAGGGGGTTCCGCGCCGAGGTCGGCGTCGCTGCCGCTTGCATGGCGGCCAGTCCCCACACCAGCAGGAACAGACACAGTGCCGATGACACTCCGATCCACAGCCCTACGGCAGTTCGGTTGCCGCGGATGGCGTCGCCATCGTCGTCCAGGTCGGGGGTCCAGTCGCCCTTCCGTCGCCACCGGAGCAAGCTGTACAACGCAATGGCCCAGACGAGCGCGGCGACCGGTGACGCTGCGACCGTGAAGACTATGAACGTCGTCTCGACTGCCCGCATCGTTGTAGACGCCGGCTCGCCCATCAACGCTCGGGGCACCGTCAACGAGAAGATGATGAGCAAGACGGTGAACACGGCCCAGATCCCGAAGATCTCGAGAGCGTCCCTCCGCGACCACCACCAACGTCTGCGCTCCCCAGCCTCTAACGACGTTGCCACCTGCGCTCCTTCGAACCGTTACCTGACAGTCACCGTCAGGTGACGGTCAACGTCCCCGACATGTAGCCCCGTGCCGACATCGGGCCGCCGAACTTCGCGTAGGTGCCGTCTCCGCACGGGTATTCACAGTTCCAGACGTACTTGCCGGCGCTCCCGGTCATGAAGGAGAACGTCACCACGTTCGGCGGCGGGTAGGCGTGGCCCTTTGCAATCGGCCGACTGTCGGGCACTGCGGGCAACGGCACGCTCACGAACAACGGCGTTTGTGACGTTGGAGCCGCGTGCAGCGTGAACGTATGCCCGATGTGGTCGGGGTTTGCCCGTGTCATGGGCTTCCCGTTGACCGTGGCAGCGCCGCTCAGAGTGCCGTGAACTCGGGCGAAGTACGGGTTGGTGATCTCCTCGCCGCCGTCGTAGTTGTTGATCGTCACCGTGACCAGGGAGTGTGCGGGCACGGTCAGACCGGTCGTGGGCCCGTAGCTGACCCAGTCGGGCTCTGAACCGCCGTCTGCGCCGTGCTCCCCGGCCAAGCTGTCCGGGTAGGTCGCGAGGTGGACGAAGACGTGCGGCACTGTGCCTTGCGATGTGTTCGCTGTTCCTCGCACGACGACCGCGGTGTTTTGCGGCGGCGCGGGGCGTTGATGCAGGAGATAGCCGACACCAAATACGACGAGCGCGCCGAGAAGAACCGTACCGATACAACCGACGAAGCGGCGCACGTTGCATCCCCTTGCCACATTTGGACTGCTCGCTTGCATTGGACGCCTGACCAGCGCGCTTGTCAAGGACCCTGCAGAGATATGGCGGTTTCGATATGGCGGCGTAGGGGTATCAGCGCTGGTTTGCAATACCGTGGGTGTATTGGAGGCAGCACTGAACGTCACCGAGCTGCTGCACGTCTTGGGTGCGCTCATTCGCACGATGGTCCATGGCATCCGTGAGACTGTGGTGAGGCGCCGCCATGTTGGGCATTGCCCTCGATGGGCCAGAGCGCTCACGAGGACCAGAGGAGCAGAAGCATGAACACCGAAGTGCTCCGGCAAGCACCGCTCTTCACCGGCCTCGACGACGAAGCCGCCGAGGCGCTGAGCGCCGCCATGGTCGAGAACCGGCTGACGCGCGGAGAGATCCTCTTCCGTGAGGGCGACGAAGGCGACCGGTTGTACGTCGTCACGGACGGCAAGGTGAAGCTTGGCCGCCGGTCGGCCGACGGGCGGGAGAATCTCCTCGTCATCCTCGGGCCGGGACAGATGTTCGGTGAGCTCTCCCTGTTCGACCCCGGGCCACGTTCGGCGACCGCCACCGGGGTGACCGACTGCACGCTCCAGAGCCTCAGCCATGACGAGCTTGGACGCTGGCTCGACGGCCGGCCGGAAGTCGCGCGTGGCTTGCTATCCCAGCTCGCCGGCCGGCTGCGCCGAGCCAACGATGTGGTCGCGGACCTGGTCTTCTCAGATGTGCCTGGTCGGGTGGCCAAAGCATTGCTCGATCTCTCCAACCGCTTCGGTCGCGTGGCTGACGACGGCATCCACGTGAGTCACGACCTGACGCAGGAGGAGCTCGCTCAGCTCGTGGGTGCCTCTCGTGAGACCGTCAACAAGGCGCTGGCGGACTTCGCCTCCCGAGGCTGGTTGCGACTCGAGGCACGCTCCGTCGTTCTGCTCGATGTCGACCGCCTCAAGCGTCGGGCCCGCTGACACCACCTGCCCGCAGATAGTCAAGCTGTGCGCGGACGCTGAGCTCAGCTGCCGGCCATAGGTGGCGGTCGAGGTCTGCATAGACGCGGCGTACGACGGCCGCCGGCTCCGACAGCCCCGCCTCAACCGCTGCCCGCACCTGCTCGAGGCGCTCTGCGCGATGCGCGAGATAGGAGTCGACCACCGCCAGTGCATCGCTGAGCACCGGGCCATGGCCCGGCCAGATCGCGGTGATGTCGTGGCTCGCGGCCAGGTCGCGCAACCGCCGCAGCGAGCCGAGGTAGTCCCCGAGGGAGCCGTCCGGGTGCGCTACTACCGTGGTTCCCCGGCCGAGCACGGTGTCGCCGGTCAGCACTGCCCGCTCGGCGGGGACCACGAAGCTCAGGGAGTCACTGGTGTGACCGGGCGTGGCGACGACTCGTATCTCCAGCCCGTCAACAGCTACGACGTCGCCGTCGTGCAGTCCCTGCCCGCCGTACCGAAACGCCGGGTCGAGAGCGCGGACGCCGCACTCCTTGAGCTCGGCGAACGCCCCGGCACCTTCGCTGTGGTCGGCATGCCCGTGCGTCAACAGGACGACTGCCACCTGACCGGAGACCTCGGCCACCCGTTGCAGATGGGCCGGCTCGGCCGGCCCCGGGTCGAGCACGACGCAGCGCCGGGCTCCCGGCTCGCGGAGCACCCAGGTGTTCGTGCCGTCCAACGTCATCGGCGATGCATTCGGGGCCAGCACGCACCGGGCCCGCTGACCGAACGTCCCTCCGGTCCAGGTCACGACCCGTCCTCCGCTGGCATCTCTAGCACCGCTCGCCCGGCGACCATCCGCACCTGTGGGAGCACTGCCGAGACCGTGCGGTTGTTCGCGGCTTCGAGTGCCGCTTCGACGCTGCGGAAGCCGGCGAGCTCACGGAGCGTCCGGTGCGTCGGCGGGAGCATCTCCAGGTCGCCGCGCTCCACCGCTGCAAGCGCATCGACCGGCCGGATCCAAGACACCTGGTCCGCCTCTCCGGAGACATCGCGCGTGACCTGACCCGCCGGCAGCGCGGCAAGGAAGAACCTGGTGTCGTAGCGCCTGGGCTCGCTCTCGGGGGTGATCCAGTGCGCCCACGGACGCATGAGGTCAGCTCGCATGGTGAGCCGCCGGCGTTGCAGGAACTCGGCGAAGCTCTGCCGGCGTTCGACCAGAGCGACCCGGTCCTGTTCCCAGTCTTCGGTCGAGGTGTCGGCCACAACCGACTCCGATGTCGGGCCGGCAAGCAACACGCCCGACTCCTCGAACGTCTCGCGCACCCCCGCGCAGATGAGCGCCCGGGCGGTCTGCGGCGGACAGCGAAACGCCGTACCCCACTGCTCAGGCGCCGGGCCCGCCCACTCGATGTCGGCATCGAAGTCGCGTCCGTCGACGGTTCCGCCGGGGAACACCGACATGCCGGCGGCGAACGCCATGCGCTGATGCCGTCGCAGCAGATAGGCCTCGACGCCTGGTGGCGCCTGCCGCAGCAGCACCACGGTGGCGGCGTCTTGGGTGGCCGCCGGCGCCCGGCCGCTGTCATGGAAGTCTTGTGCCTGACGGGCGAGCTCAGGGGGAAGCTCATGGGCGGGGTCGGGTGTCAACCGGCCTCGACGATCAGCTCGACCTCGACGGGGGCATCCAGGGGCAACACCGGTACGCCGACCGCAGACCGCGCGTGCTGACCGGCGTCTCCAAACACCTTCCCCAGCAGCTCACTGGCGCCATTTGCGACGCCCGGCTGACCGGTGAAGTCGGCAACGCTCGCGACGAACACGACGACCTTCACGACCCGGGAGACGCTCGACAGGTCGCCTAGCTGGGACCGGATCGCCGCCAACGCGTTCAACGCACACTGCTGAGCACACTCCACAGCCTGCTCGGGGGAGACGTCGCCGCCCACCTTGCCGGTCGTGATCAACTCGCCGTCGCGCATCGGCAGCTGCCCGGACGTGTAGACGTAGGTCCCTGAACGGACTGCCGGCACGTACGCCGCCACGGGCTTGGCCACGTCCGGTACGGCGAGGCCCAGCTCGGCCAGCCGCTCCTCGGGCGTGGTCACGTCAGGCCGCCTTCGGTCGCTTGAAGTACGCCACCAGGCTCTCGGGATTCATCCCAGGAACCACCTGCACCAGCTCCCACCCGTCGTCCCCCATGTTGTCAAGGATCGCCTTGGTCGCATGCACCAAGACCGGCACCGTGATGTACTCCCACTTCGTCATGGTCGCGACTCTATCGACCGTTGCGGAAGGCGTACCGTCGCGGCGTGCGACCCGACGACGTGTTGGACAGGCCGGTCGAGCTGCCTGACATCGTGGTCAGGTACGCCGGCACCCCCGACGGCGTGATCGACGTCTACCTGCCTCCGAGCCTCGGGCGTCCGGCTGAGCCCAGTCCGATGTTGTTTGCCGTGCATGGCGGCTTCTGGCGGGAGGCATTCGACCGAAGGCATCTGCGGCCGCTCGCCCTCGCTCTGGCGCGACAGCACGGCTTCGTCGTCGCGCTGCCGGAGTACCGCCGCGTCGGGGGCTCGGGCGGCTGGCCCGTGACGGCGTACGACGTCGGATCGGCGCTTGCCCTCTGCCCCGAGCTCATCGAAGCTGCCGCTCCTGGCCGCATCGACGCTGCCGCGCCCTGCACGCTGGTCGGTCACTCGGCTGGCGGGCATCTGGCCCTGTGGGCGGGCCTTCGAGCGGGTCCCTCGCGGGTTCGCAACATCGTCGCCCTGGCGCCGGTGAGCGATGTCTGCTTCGCGGCCATGCACCGGATCGGCGGCGGCGCTGTGCAGGCGCTGCTCGGCGGGGAGCCGGCCGACGTACCCGACCGCTATGCCGAAGCGGACGTGCTGCGGCTCCTGCCCAGCGAGGTTCCGGTCACCATCGTCCAAGGCTCCGATGACCAGCAGGTGCCGGTCGAGTTGAATCGGTCAGTCGCGGACCGATACGCCGCCGGCGCCTCCGAGCCTCCGCCGTGGGCGGACTCCCTCGGGCTGCGGTACGTCGAGCTTCCGGGTGTCGAGCACTTCGCGCTCATCGACCCGTTGTCCCCCGCCTTCACCTCTTCGGTCGTGCCAGCCCTTGCCTCGTCCTAACCCCGAGTAGTCGGGCACTCATCGTGCTATGGCAAGACTGGTGCCGGACAACTCGCTGACGGCATGATCAGGGCCCCGAGCTCGCGCCGCTCGCGCTCGGTCGACGGGACGGAGCAGGGGCCGACCTCTCGGCAGCGGAGGCCTGCGTCGCCTGCGGTCCCGTCGGCCGTGGCGGAGCCACGCTTACGGGAGGGGGCACCGTGACCGAGCCGCTCGAACCCGAACTCGTCCCCGAACCCAAACTCGTCCTCACACTCTGATTGGTCCAGTGGTCGAGCGCGTTCCCCCTGGCGATCATCTGCGGGCTGGTCAGGACGCCGAATCGTGGATCGGTGACGATCTCTCGCATTGTCGCCACGCTGACGGGCAGCCTCCACCCAGAGACGCGCTGCTGACTGTGCTGAGGCCCGGCACCGCTGTACTCGAGCACGCCAACGATCTGGCTGTCGCGGCGTGCGCCCAACGACACGAGGTACTTCGCTGGAC
Organism: Propionibacteriales bacterium; assembly: GCA_038198965.1. Taxonomy (GTDB): domain Bacteria; phylum Actinomycetota; class Actinomycetes; order Propionibacteriales; family Nocardioidaceae; genus JAUJOE01. The sequence goes on along the minus strand of JBBPZH010000016.1, from coordinate 3,850 downwards.
CACGACCAGCCGTGGATCTCTCTGCCAACAGAACGAGGCGCGTTCCATCGGCGAGCCTGGAGGCTCGGCACTGGACGACGTCGAGGCTTGACGTGCTCGGCGCGCAGACCGGCTGCTTGTCCCATTGCTACACTCGGCTGGTCGCGATCAGGTCGAGCCGCACCTTGCCCTGGTCGTTGGACAAACCGACCGAAGCGAAGACCGAAGACTGAGCCGTCCCTCCCATGGTGCCCTCGCCGATCACCTGCCTCGACGGAAGGTGCTGTAGAGCGACTGCGGCCAGGCTTCGCGCGGTGGCCGGCCGGTTGATCTGTTCGACGGTGTTGTTGCCGGTGTCCGCTGGGCCGGTCGAATTCGAGTCGAACAGGTTCGAGGCGACGCCGGAGTAAATGACAGCGACGGCTGCTGCGGCCGACAATCCAGTGGCACCGATCAACTCCGCTCGGCGACGCCGTTTCAGCTGCTCGCCACGCTGTACGCCGCCCTGCAGAAGCGTCGGAACGTCCGGTGACACCCCTGCGACCGCCGTCTCGAAACGCTCCTTGAGCGCACCTTCGTTGAAATCCACCGACTCATTCCTTCCGTCGAGCGGTTCTTGTCCGGTCATGACGTCGCCGCCTCGGACAGCTGCGCCCGAAGACGCGCCAGCGCCCGAGAAGCGCGGGTGCGAACCGCACCTTCACTAAGCCCGACCTCCGTCGCCGTTTCGGCAACAGAGCGGTTCTCCCAGTACCGAAGCACCACCACCGCCCGATCGAGTGCGTCGAGCGTGCGCAGGGCCTCGAACAGCTCCAGGCGTCGGCTGGCCGACCCTGAGGTGGAGGCAGCGTCACCCAGATCGACCGATGGCAGCTCGGAGTTCCTGCGAATCCGCCTGTGCGACAAGAACGTGTTCGTCAGCGCCCTACGGGCATAGGCCTCTGGAACCGTCGTGCGCTGTACCTTGGACCAGTTGACGTACAACTTGGCCAGCGTCGTCTGTACGAAGTCACGATGACGGGTGTCAAGAGCTGTTGTCATTCGTCCCCTCTTCCGTCGCCCGCACCGAATAGACGCCTCGAGCAGGTCACGCGTTACCAGTCCATACGGGATCTGTCAGGCTGCAAGGAGCGTGAAGGTGTCCACTACGCCCTGACAACTCAGGAAGGGCGCGTCAGGTAAGGGCGACGGTGAGCGAAGGCTCGGTCTTGTCCCGCACCTCGTCAGCGGTGACGTCCGGGGCCAGCTCGCGCAGGACCAACCCGTCGTCGGTGACGTCGAGTACGGCGAGGTCGGTGATGATGCGTTGTACGACGCCTCTACCGGTGTACGGCAGCGAGCACTCCTTGACCACCTTGTAAGAGCCGTCGCGTGCGACGTGTTCCATCAGCACGATGACACGTTTGGCGCCGTGCACGAGGTCCATGGCACCGCCCATGCCCTTGACCATTTTCCCCGGGATCATCCAGTTCGCGATATCACCGGCGGCCGAAACCTGCATGGCGCCAAGGATCGCGGCGTCGATCTTGCCGCCGCGGATCATCCCGAACGAGGTCGAGGAGTCGAAGAACGACGCCCCCGGCCGCACCGTCACGGTCTCCTTGCCGGCGTTGATCAGGTCGGGGTCTTCCGCTCCCTCAAAGGGGTAGGCGCCGACTCCGAGGATGCCGTTCTCGGACTGCAGAACGATCTCGACGTCGTCAGGCACGTAGTTGGGCACCAAAGTCGGCAACCCGATGCCGAGGTTGACGTAGTCGCCGTCGTGGAGCTCAGAAGCTGCCCGGGCCGCCATCTGTTCGCGCGTCCAGGCCATCAGGCCGCTCCTTTCCGTCTGTACGTCGCCATCGCTACGACCCCGCGATGCAGCTTGCTCACGCCGCCCCACTCCGGGTGCGCACGGTCCGCTTCTCGATGCGCTTCGTGGCTGTTTGTTCGGGTGTGAGCGGCACGACTCGCGCCACGAATGCGCCGGGAAGGTGTACGTCGTTGGGAGTCAGGTCGCCGTGCTCGACGAGTTCCTCCACCTCGGCGATGGTGATCCGCCCGGCCATGGCGCAGAGCGGGTTGAAGTTGCGCGCCGAGTTGTGGAAGACCAGATTCCCGTGGCGGTCGCCCCGCCAGGCCCTGACCAGCGCGAAGTCGGTGACGATGGCATCCTCAAGCACGAACTCGCGGCTGCCCTCCGCCGTCTCGAACGTCCGCACCTCCTTCGGCGGGCTCGCGGTCACGACCCGGCCGGAGTCGTCGTACCGCCATGGCAGACCGCCCTCGGCCACCTGGGTTCCCACCCCGGTGGCGGTAAAGAACGCCGGGATGCCCGAACCGCCGGCTCGCAGGCGCTCGGCGAGCGTGCCCTGCGGCGTCAACTCGACCTCGAGCTCACCCGATAGGTACTGCCGCTCGAACTCCTTGTTCTCCCCGACGTACGACGAAACCATGCGGCGGATCCGCTTGTCCCGAAGCAGCAGGCCGAGCCCCCAGTCATCGACGCCACAATTGTTCGAAACGACCTCGAGGTCGGTGACCCCGGCGTCGAGCAGCGCTTGGATGAGCGCACTCGGGATCCCGCAGAGGCCGAAGCCTCCGACCGCCAGCGATGCGCCGTCCGTCACGTCGGCAACCGCCTCAGCGGCCGACCTGACCACCTTGTCCACGCCTTGTCCTGCCTTCCTCGCGACCTGTCCGACCGTACTCGACCCTCGGATTTCACTGGCGCCTGCCAACGACGGCACCGGCGATTGGAGCCGTCGGTACCCTCGAAACGGTGACCGACAGCTCCGCGCCGCCAGGTGTGCGTCTGCATATCGTCAGCGGCAAGGGCGGCACGGGCAAGACCACCGTCGCGGCCGCACTGGCGCTCGCATTGGCTTCCGGCGGGAACCGCGTCCTGCTCTGCGAGGTCGAGGGGCGGCAGGGCATCGCCTCGCTGTTCGACGTCGCGCCGTTGCCGTATGACGGGCGGCGCATCGCGGTCGGGCCAGGCGGCGGCGAGGTCTTCGCACTGGCCGTGGACGCCGAGTCGGCGTTGCTGGAGTATCTCGAGTCGTTCTATCACCTCGGCCGTGCTGGCAAGGCTCTCGACAAGTTCGGTGTCGTCGACTTTGCCACCACGGTCGCCCCTGGCGTGCGGGACGTGCTGCTCATCGGCAAGGTCTATGAGGCGGTGCGGCGGCGAGAGGAGGGCGCACCGGCGTACGACGCCGTAGTCCTCGACGCGCCGCCCACGGGACGGATCGGCCGGTTTCTCAACGTCAACACCGAAGTGGCGGGAGTCGCCCGAGTTGGCCCCATTCGCAACCAGGCAACCTCGATCATGCGGCTTTTGCAATCCCCGCAGAGCCGCATACACGTGGTCACATCGCTGGAGGAGATGCCGGTGCAGGAGACACTCGACGGGATCGCCGAGATCCGGCGGCTCGGCCTCCCGATGGGCACACTGATCGTGAACGCCGAGCGCCATGCGCAGCTCGCGGCCGACGACCTGGAGCGTCTGGCGGCCGGCTCGATCGACAGCGCTGAGCTCGAGCGGGCGCTAAAGGAGACCGGCTTGAGCGTCGACTCGGCGATGGTCGCCGGATTGCTCACCGAGGGCCGCCAGCACGCCGAGCGGGTGGCCCTGGAGCAAGCGCAACGGAGCCGCCTCCACCACGCCGGCGTGCCGGTCATCTCGTTGCCCTACGCGGCTGACGGCATCGACCTCGGCGCCCTGTATGAGCTTGCCGACGCCCTTTGCCGCAGCGCGGAGTTCTGAGATGGCCGGCAGCACCAGTCGGCGCACTCCACCCCCGCCAACGCGCGGCACCCAGCCTCGGGTGCGACCGCTCAGCGGTCGACATGCTGACGTGCCCGCACTCGACGTCGAGGCCTTGCT